>NZ_JACDXJ010000001.1:1335000-1660000 GCF_013520865.1 Microvirga mediterraneensis | reverse complement strand
ACCCTTATCCGTACGGGGCTATCACCCGTTGGTGCCTGCTTTTCCAAACAGTTCCGGTGAAGATCAGGTCGGCATTGGCCTGGTCCGCGTTCGCTCGCCACTACTAACGGAGTCTCGTTTGATGTCCTTTCCTCCGGGTACTTAGATGTTTCAGTTCCCCGGGTTCGCCTTAAACCCCTATGTATTCAGGATCTAATCCCTTCATCTGACCCTCCGTAGTGCCAGAACAGGATCGCTCCTGCCCTGACAATACAAAGGGTCGAAGGGGGGTTTCCCCATTCGGAGATCCTTGGATCAAAGCTCGTTCGCAGCTCCCCAAGGCTTATCGCAGCGTACCACGTCCTTCATCGCCTCTCAGCGCCAAGGCATCCACCAGATGCTCTTACGACACTTGATTACTCTCATGATCCATGTCCGCCCGGCAAAAGCCGAACACGGATCTTCAAGAAAGACCTGTCTTCAACGCGTCAAACGTTGAAGACGATTTTGCTTGCCAAGCATCTCCGACGCTCCCGGCTGCGGGCCGGGGCTGGTGCGCGGAACTAGGTCGTCCGCTGGTCGAAGATGCTGCCTCTTTACGATTTCAAACATCCGCGCCGCTCACCCCCAAGGGGAGGGCACGAATTCCTTTGACGATCCACGGCCATGAACAAGGTCATGGCCTATGGACTTCCAGAACACAAAAAATGGTGGAGCCTGTCGGGATCGAACCGACGACCTGAAGCTTGCAAAGCTACCGCTCTCCCAGCTGAGCTAAGGCCCCGTTTTGGCTTTGGCCTCAGACGCCGGCGAAAGCGTCCGCTTTCTTGGCTTCCCGCGCCATGGGGCGCGGCGGCCGGTCGGCCTTCGCAAGAGCTGGCGCCAGGACCGACGCGCGAGCGTCGCAAGCCCGACCGGGCGCCGCCGACGTTTCGGCGGACAGCCAAAGGGACGGACGTCCCTGCCGGCGCTTGAGGCTTCCCCAAAATGGTGGGCCTGGGACGACTCGAACGTCCGACCTCACCCTTATCAGGGGTGCGCTCTAACCACCTGAGCTACAGGCCCCAATCGAAGCAAGGCGCGGCATCCGCGCCAACCCCGACCGATGTGTTCCGGAATTGAGAAGAGAAGCGAAGACGGCAGCGTCCCGCAGAATGAGCTTCTGACTGAAGCTCTTTGTTCCAAGCGATCCGATAGAGCAGGCGAGAAGCCTTCTCATAAGAGATCGTCCTTAGAAAGGAGGTGATCCAGCCGCAGGTTCCCCTACGGCTACCTTGTTACGACTTCACCCCAGTCGCTGACCCTACCGTGGTCGCCTGCCTCCTTGCGGTTGGCGCAGCGCCGTCGGGTAAGACCAACTCCCATGGTGTGACGGGCGGTGTGTACAAGGCCCGGGAACGTATTCACCGTGGCGTTCTGATCCACGATTACTAGCGATTCCGCCTTCATGCACTCGAGTTGCAGAGTGCAATCCGAACTGAGACGGCTTTTGAGGATTAGCTCCCCCTCGCGGGTTCGCTGCCCTTTGTCACCGCCATTGTAGCACGTGTGTAGCCCAGCCCGTAAGGGCCATGAGGACTTGACGTCATCCCCACCTTCCTCGCGGCTTATCACCGGCAGTCCCCCTAGAGTGCCCACCTTAAATGCTGGCAACTAGGGGCGAGGGTTGCGCTCGTTGCGGGACTTAACCCAACATCTCACGACACGAGCTGACGACAGCCATGCAGCACCTGTGTTCCCGCCAGCCGAACTGAAGAGGTGTGTCTCCACTCCTCATACGGGACATGTCAAAGGCTGGTAAGGTTCTGCGCGTTGCTTCGAATTAAACCACATGCTCCACCGCTTGTGCGGGCCCCCGTCAATTCCTTTGAGTTTTAATCTTGCGACCGTACTCCCCAGGCGGAATGCTTAAAGCGTTAGCTGCGCCACTGACGAGCAAGCTCGCCAACGGCTGGCATTCATCGTTTACGGCGTGGACTACCAGGGTATCTAATCCTGTTTGCTCCCCACGCTTTCGCGCCTCAGCGTCAGATCCGGACCAGTCAGCCGCCTTCGCCACTGGTGTTCTTGCGAATATCTACGAATTTCACCTCTACACTCGCAGTTCCACTAACCTCTTCCGGTCTCAAGCCTCGCAGTATCGAAGGCAATTCTGTGGTTGAGCCACAGGCTTTCACCCCCGACTTACAAAGCCGCCTACGCGCCCTTTACGCCCAGTGATTCCGAACAACGCTAGCCCCCTTCGTATTACCGCGGCTGCTGGCACGAAGTTAGCCGGGGCTTCTTCTCACGCTACCGTCATTATCGTCGCGTGCGAAAGAGCTTTACAACCCTAAGGCCGTCATCACTCACGCGGCATGGCTGGATCAGGCTTGCGCCCATTGTCCAATATTCCCCACTGCTGCCTCCCGTAGGAGTTTGGGCCGTGTCTCAGTCCCAATGTGGCTGATCATCCTCTCAGACCAGCTACTGATCGTCGCCTTGGTGAGCCATTACCTCACCAACCAGCTAATCAGACGCGGGCCGATCCTTCAGCGATAAATCTTTCCCCCAAAGGGCGTATCCGGTATTAGCCCAAGTTTCCCTGGGTTATTCCAAACTGAAGGGCACGTTCCCACGCGTTACTCACCCGTCTGCCACTGACCCCGAAGGGCCCGTTCGACTTGCATGTGTTAAGCCTGCCGCCAGCGTTCGTTCTGAGCCAGGATCAAACTCTCAAGTTGAAGAATTTGATCTCGACTGTCGTCACTACGCAAATTGACAGAGTCCATCTCACTCCAGGTCGCCCTGAAGCGGTGTACTCACCAATCAAAGCATAGAACGGGTCGATGTCTATTCACCCGAACCAAAAGGTCCGGCGCAAGGACACCGCCGCCTACGCTTCTCTTCCCTCTCAACAATGTCAAAGAACAACAAACCTCAAAGACCCCAACCGCCCTTCACCAGAGCAATCAGGCCCCGAAGCCCGTGGCCGCCAGATCCCGAAGAACCCCGCCGCCGATGAAGAGGTTCTAGCCGAACCCTTTCCCCAGGTCAACACCTTTTTCGAAAAAACCAGCTCGAAATCGGCGCCCCGCCCCTCCCCTCAAGTATTCGGGCAAGCTTCATCGCCCGCACAAGCGTATTCGCTCGTGCGCTGCGCTCATCCGAACCGGCCGAAACCTTCCGGATGCTTCTCTCTGTCGTCAGAGGAGCCGTGAAGACTGCCAGAACCTGGCGTCCAGGGCTCGTGCCGCCGACCCGGACCTCGCAAGGCCCCGGTCGCAGACCAGCCCCGCCGCGGAACCCAAGGATCCCGGCCAGGCCGGCGCCGTCAAAATGTGAAGCTCGCCCGGCCCAAGGCCCGGCGGGGCTGCGGATATGTCCCCTCCAAAACACTTTGTCAACTCCAGATCGACGCCAAAGCAAAAAACAGGCCCAGAACGGACGAGGTCGAAGCCTCGCCCAAGAGCTGGAGGCGCGAAGATCACCCCTTTACGACCCGGCGCATGCGGGGCCTCGGCTGATGGTGACAGGAATTCGGAGAATGGAGAGCGGCTCCTGTCGGCCGGGCATCTGGGCGAGAGCCTTTCTCACCGCGCTGAATGCCGGCCTCCGGTAAGGCGTCTCAAGATCCGCGACAGTTCCTCGGCGGCATAAGGCTTTTGCAGCAACTCGAAGCCGTGCCGGCCCTTCTCGGCGAGCACATGGCTGTAGCCCGAGGTCAGGACGACCGGCAGATGCGGGTGGCGCCGCCGGATTTCCTGACCGAGTTCGATGCCGCTCATGCCGGGCATGACCACATCGGAAAACACGACATCGAAGTCGTCCGTCCTTTGCAGGAGCGTGAGGGCCTCGGTGGCGTTGGCGGCCCAGGTCGTCTCGTATCCAAGGTCCTGGAGGACCTGGGTCGAGAAACGCCCCACCTCGACATTGTCCTCCACCACCAGCACCCGGCGGCCGCGCCCGTCTTCGGGAGCCGATCCGGACGGGACGCTGCGCGTGCTCCCGGCTGCGACGCTCTCGTCGATGCGGGGCAGGTACAGGGTAAAGGTGGTGCCGCGCCCGACCTCGCTCTCCACGGCGACATCGCCGCCCGATTGCTTGGCGAAGCCGTAGACCTGGGATAGCCCCAGCCCGGTTCCTTTGCCGATCTCCTTGGTGGTGAAGAACGGCTCGAAGATCCGGACGAGCTCGTCCGGCGCGATGCCGGCACCGGTATCCGTCAACGAGACGGCCACGAATGACCCTGTACCACCCCGATGCCCCCGGATCGCCGGCACTCCGGATGCCTCGGCGACCCGCACCGTGAGCGTACCCTCGCCGTTCATGGCGTCGCGAGCATTGACCACCATGTTGACCAGCGCGGTTTCGAACTGGCTCATGTCGGCTTCGATCAGGCAATGCTCGCTGGCCATCTCCACGACGATCCGAATGCGCGAGCCGACGACCGTACGCAGCATGTCGGTGATGGCGCGGATCCGGTCGGATGCATCGAACACCTCCGGCTTCAGGGCCTGCCGACGGGCGAAGGCCAGGAGCTGGCCCGTCAGCCGGGCGGCGCGGTCGACGGTATCGGAGATCGCATCGACATAGCGCCGCCGCCGCTCCTCCGGCAGTCCCGGCTTGCGCAACAGATCGGTGGACGACTTGATGATCGTGAGCAGATTGTTGAAATCGTGCGCCACGCCCCCGGTGAGCTGGCCCACCGCCTCCAGCTTCTGCGACTGGCGCAAGGCGTCCTGGGCCTGTGCCAAGGCCGCGGCGGCTTCCTTCTCGGCCGTGATATGGCGCCCATAGGCATAAACCAGGTCGCCTTCGACGGAGGTATGCCAGGAGATCCAGCGGGGCGTGCCGTCCTTGTGGCGATAGCGGTTCTCGAAATTGGTCAGATCATGCGCGGCCGCCGCCTCGTTGAGGCCGTCCTGGGTCAGGGCGGCATCCTCGGGCCAGATGAATTCCAGGAAGCTGCGGCCGACCACCTCGTCCGACGGGTGGCCGAGAATGGTCGTCCAAGCCGGATTGACCGCCCGGAATATGCCGTCGGCGCCGACGATCACGAGAAGGTCGCGCGAGTTGCGCCACACCCGGTCGTACTCGGCGCTGCGCTCCACAACCTGCTGCTCCAGCGATGCGGCCAGCGCCTGCAGCTCCTGCTCGGCCTCCAGCCGCGCCACCGCGGTCCGGGTGCGCTCGGCCACCTCGCGCACGAGGGCGAGCTCGTCTTCCCGCCATTCCCGAGCCGTCGCGTGGTTGAGAAACAGAAGCGCAACGAGGTTTCCCCGCTCCGTCACGGGCATGTTGATGAAGGCCTGTGCGCTGATGCCCTTCAACATGTCCGCCGTGGCGGCCGTGCGCGGGTCAAGGTAGGCATCGGCGATCACGGCGGTTTCACCCCGCTTGAGGGCCTCGATATACGAGCCGTACTCGCGAAAGTGCAGGATTCCTGCGATGGTCTTGATGCCCGGGGCGTTCCAGTCGCGCACGATGGCGATGGTCTCGGCAGCCTTGTCGACCGTGCCGTAGCCGGCCCGGCTCACCTCCAGGGTCCGGCCGAGGATCTCGGCGGCGGCGAACGAGAGTTCGTCGGGGTCGACGATATCCCGAATGCGCTCCCCGAGTTCGACAAGCGCCCGACGATGGGTCTCGGCACGAACCCGATCCGTGACGTCATATCCCTCCACGAAAATGCCCGTCACGGCACCTGCAGCATCGGTCAGCGGCTGGTAGACGAAGTCGACGTAGCGCTCATCGGCGGGCTCACCCGACCCCGCTTGAATGATGTACTTCGCGGCGGCGAGCCTCAGAGCCCTGCCGCTACCATAGACGTCGTTCAGGAGATCGACATAGCCTTGCTCGACAGCCTCCGGGAGTGCCTCGGCGATGGTCTTGCCGATGATGTCGCGCCGGCCGACCACCTGCATGTAGGCAGGATTGGCCAACCCGAACCGGTGCTCCGGTCCTTCCAGCAGCGCCACGAAGCCGGGTGCCTGCTCGTACATCCGGGCCAAGCGCTCCCGTTCGGCCTGGATGCGGCGGCTGGTCAGCACCTTGGCGGTCGTCTCCTGGGCGGCGCAGAAGATCCCCATGATCCGGTCGTCGTCGCTCCGCAGCGGGGTGTAGGAATAGCTGAACCAGCTCATGTCACGCTCGCGCCCGGAGAGCGCGAACGGCATGTCCTCGAACCACTGCGCCTCGCCTGCGAACACCGCCGCGTTGATGGGCTCCAGTGCGTCCCAAACTTCCGCCCACAGGATTGACGCAGGCTGACCCAGCCCGGTCGGATGCTTGGTTCCGAGGATGGGAATGTAGCCGTCGTTGTAGAGCGAGATCTGCTCGGCCCCCCAGGCGACGTAGATGGGCTGGCGCGCCTGCAGCATCAGACCGACGGCCGTCTTCAGGGCCTGAGGCCAGGCCGCCGGAGATCCCAGGGGCGTGGCCGCCCAGTCATGTGCCCGGATCAGCGCCCCCATCTCACCGCCACCGGACAGGAAGCCTGGGCTCGCAGAAAAAACAGGCTTGCTGTCCATCATTCGTGAGCCTGATCCGAAGGCAGCGCCACTCCCTTGCGCGGGTTTCCCCAGACGACCTCCCGATACCGGCCGGACGCAATCTGAGCGCGGATGAGCGGGTTCAGCTTCGCCGTGAGCGAGACTTTGCAGGTCGGATCGGAGGCCATGAAGACAAGTCCAGTGAGAGAGGGCATCTAGTTGCCAAGTATTGGCAATCAAGAGAATGCGCAAGGGAATGCGAATGCGCCACGAGGCCTTGGCGGGCTGGAGCCGCTTCCACGGTCGCGGAACCATCCCTTGCCTTTGCTCAGTCGCATTCCTGACGGCGAACAGGTTCCCACTTCACCGAGAAATGATCAGGGCCCCGCCTCTCCAGGAATCCCGTGGCGCTCAGTACTCCGGCACGAGCCTTTCCTCGACGAGAGGAATATCCATGTGACAGGATAGTCCCTCGCGGTCATAGGCGATGCTGATCGTCGCGTGGCACTGATGGGTCAGAACCCGATGCAGCAACGTGGACCCGAAGCCTTTGCGGCTGGGCTTCTCGACCGGCGGACCGCCACGCTCCAGCCACTTGATGTCAAGTCGGCGCCCTGTCTCCAGGTCACGCACCGCCCAAACCACTGTGATCTGCCCGCCTGGAACCGAGAGCGCCCCGTGTTTGGCCGCATTCGTCGTCAGCTCATGAACGGCCATACCGACCGGCACGGCCAGATCGGCCGAAAGCTCCACGGGCGGACCATCGAGGGTGATCCGCCGCTGCGCGCCGTCATCGTAATGGGACAGCTCATTCCTGAACATCTCGATCAGCGGCGCCGTCTGCCAGTAATCCTCCGTGAGGAGATTGTGCGTATTGGACAGGGACACGATCCGATCCGAGAAGGAATTGTAGAACTCATCGACGGAGCGCGTGGAACGGGCCGTAGCCCCAAGCAGCCCCTGCACGGTCGCAAGAGTATTCTTGACCCGGTGATGCAGCTCACGGATCAGGAGTGCCTGACGCTCGTGCGTCCGCTGCCGCTCCTCAAGATAGGCTTCCACTTCCCTCTGTCGCTGACGCGCCCGCAGGGCCGATCGTACGGCATTCACCAGGACCGTCGGATGAAACGGACGCTCCAGCACCGTCACGTTCCCGAGCAGCTCGGTCAGGTGCTCCACCGGCGAGCCGCCGCGATGGGTCAGCAGAATGAACGGAAAATCGGACCAGGGCGGCTGTCGCTCGACCCACCCGGCAAGCTCCCGCCGGTCGGCGCTGAGCAGCGCCTCCTCCGTGATCACCCCGCAGGCGGCCACATCCAGCCCCATGACGAGCGCCTCGAGGTTGGAGCAGGTTGTGGCTTTGATTCCGACTTCGCCGAGAATGGCCGCTGCCACCGTGCCGTCCCGCCCATGTGGGGCGAGGATCAGCACGGACACCTCATCGGCCTGCGTCATTGTCGGTCTCACGCTCCTCAAGAAGCGAGGTGCGCCGGCCCTCGAATGTCGGTACGCCTGTCAACACACCCCGGAACTGCTCCAGTGGCGGACCAACGCGCAAACCCTGGCTGTCGATCCGAAACTCGCGGATCGTATCTTCATGCGCACCCGTGCGTCGCTTCACCACCGACAAAGCTCTTCGGATCCGCCCGTCGGCCTCGAAGAAGCGAAGTAGCACGACTGCATCGCTCAGGTAGGTCAGGTCGATCGGCGAGACCATGTGGCCGACCATTCCATGCTGCGCCAGGATCAGGATCGTCACCACGCCCTGCTGGTTCAGGTAAGTGAGCAGTTCGTGCATCTGGAGCACGATGAAGGGCTGCTCCGGCATGGCGTTCAAGTATCCGGTCAGGCTGTCGATCGCCACGATCTTCGCACCGCCCTGCTCCACCGCGTCCCGCACCCGGCCGGAGAATTCGCCGGGCGAGACATTGGCCGGATCGATCTGCTCGATGCGCAATCGTCCGGATTCCACATGGTGCGTCAGGTCGAAGCCGACGCCCATCGCCCTTTGCATCAGGATGCCGATCGTCTCGTCGAAGCTGACCATCAGGCCCGGTTCACCGCGTTCCAAGGCAGCCCAGAGATAGCCGAGCGCAAGCGTGGACTTGCCCGCGCCCGAGGGGCCCACCACAAGGGTGCTCGTTCCGCGGCTCAAGCCCCCTCCAAGAAGGGTGTCGAGCTCGTCGATGCTGCTGGGGATCGTCTCAAAGGCGAATGAGGTGTGGTGATCGGATGCCACGAGGCGCGGGAAGATCCGCAACCCTCCCCGCTCGATGACGAGATCATGATAGCCGCCCCGGAAAGCGGTGCCGCGCATCTTGGTGACACTGAGCCGGCGCCTCTCCGATCCGTAGGCGGGAACAACCTGCTCGAGGCGGATGACCGCATGGCTGATCGAGTGCAGATTGAGATCGTCCTGCTCGGATGTGAGGTCGTCGAGCATCAACACCGTGGCGTCGTTGAGCAGAAAATAGCTTTTCAGGGCCAGCACCTGCCGCCGATAGCGCAGGGAACCCTGGGACAAGAGCCGGATTTCAGACAGGGAGTCGAACACGACCCGGTTCGGCTTCACCCGCTCGATCTCCGCCAGTGCCATGCGCACCGTCTCCCCGAGTTCCAGATCGGAGGAATAGACGAGGCTCTGCTGCTGTTGCGGATCGAGGCTCAGTTCCGGTGGAACCAGCTCGAAGATCTCGATGCCATCCAGATCCCAGCCATGCCGGGAGGCGACGGACAGGAGCTCCCGCTTGCTCTCTGACAGGGTGATGTAGAGGCAGCGTTCCCCTTGTTTTGCGCCCGCGAGGAGAAACTGCATCCCCAGCGTCGTCTTGCCGGAACCGGGCCGCCCCTCGATGAGATGAGCCCGGTTGGCGGCATACCCGCCTGCGAGAATATCGTCGAGGCCTGGAACCCCGGTCGGAATCGGAGTGGCATCGGAATGCGACGGAAACGTCATGGAACTCTCAGCGGGTCAAAGGTTTCGATCACGTGCGAGTCAACGCTCCAGCGCCCATCTTGCTCAACAGGGCCTACGTCCGGCTCATCGACATGATGCGGCCCCCGGTGGGGCAGTTGTGTGTCCTTGTAGACATGACCCAGAGGTTTGTCTGTCTACATGTGCACATATCACGTGGTTATGTTCACAGTTGAACGCAAGCTTCTCTTGTGCGTTGGACCTGCCAAAGGATTGGAGGAAAGATACCCGATGCAGCCTGCCATGATCTCGTCGCGCCTCAGGGAACGAATTGCCGGCAACAATCTTCTGAGCGCTCTCAGGCCCGAAGACCTGGCCATCGTGGCGCCTTCGCTTCAGGAATGGGAGGGCGAAGCCGGAGCCAAGCTCTACCAGCCTGGGGATGAGGTCAGGTTCGTTTATTTTCCCTGCGGGCCCAGCCTGGTCTCGTTCGTGGTCGAGCTTGAGGACGGCCTCACGGTGGAGACGGCCCTGATCGGACGTGAGGGAGCGGTCGGCGGTATCGTAAGCCAAGGACGCCTTCCGGCCTTCGCCCGTTCGGAGATCCAGTTCCCAGGTCCGTTCCTGCGCCTCTCGACCGCGGATCTCGAGGAGTTCGAGGTGCGATCACCGAGTCTGCGTCAATTGTTTGCCCGCTACGCGGATTGCATGCTGGCGCAGGTGTTCCAGTCAGTGGCGTGCAATGCGGTCCATACGATCGAGCAGCGGACGGTGAAATGGCTGCTGGCGGCGATCGATCGAACCGGGGATCACGACATTCCCCTCACCCAGGAACAGCTGGCCAGCATGATGGGTGTCGGGCGAAGCTATGTCAGCCGGGTCATTCAATCCCTGAAGCGCCGGCATCTGCTGGAGACACGGAGAGGTGGCGTCAGGGTCCGCGATCTGGATCGTCTCGATGGCCTGTCGTGCGGCTGCAACAATGCTCTGCGCCGTCATTTCGACCAGGTGCTGGCAGGCGTCTATCCTACTGTCGAGGAGAGCTCGGCCCAGAAGGCCGAGGCAGGCGGCAAGCGCCCGGGCTCACGGATGAAGGCTTGACGGCTTTCCCGTCTGGTAGCGCGGAGAAGCGGAAACGTACAACTTCCGTGATAGCAGGGCGCATCGTTCAGCTAGCGCCCTGCACCACGCCCCGGGGCGAGCCGGGTGCGCTCTGCTTGAAGAAGCCTTATCGCGAACGCGAGTCCTTCCGGCTCTTGGACCTGTTCACGCTGCCTGTGGTCGAAACGTCATTCGTGTTGGCTGCGAGCATGCCGCTCGATTTCACGGAATCCGTGTTCCACGCGACGTTTTCTGCCGGGAGCAGATGGGCAACGAGCTTGCGGGTTTCACGGGACAGATGTTTACCCGCCTGGGCCAAGGGCTTGAAGTCCGTGAGCTTGTGCGGGCCTCCAGGCCGGCCCGTAAACACCCGCAATCCATCCGGGAACATCACCATGTCACCCGGACGCAAAGTGCTGTCGGCCAGAAGCGCCGGAACAGGGTTGGCAATCTCGCCGATCGGTTTGGGCTCGACGGGCTTCTTGTTCTCCGGCTGTTCGAGAACAACGGGCTTCGGACGTGGCCGCGCTTTCTGGTAGGACCGCTCAAGCGACGGATCGGCCTGGTACCCGAAGGATTGAGGCGGCGGGGGCGGCGCGGCAGCCGGTTGGGTGAGGGCCTGGAGGAATGCGAAGATCCCTTGGGCTTGGGCGGGCACGCTTCCGACCGCAACCGGGACGATCAGAGCCAGAGCCAAAACGCTTCCAGTCTTTGCCCGTGTTGAAAATGGCACTCTGAGCTTCCGCATCCCCACATCCTCCGATGATGGATGCAACGTGGTTAAGCTCCTCACGTTCCTGTGACTTCGCCACTAATCCGAAATAAACCTATGTTAGCGAAATATTCGGAGAGGGCCGGAACGGTCGTCCGCAAAAGGTGTTGAATTCCCGGCTTTCGTGAGTGGTCAGCTGAGGGGACGGCAATGGACTTTGGTGCGGATGAAGACTGGCCAGAGGGCCATATCATCGTTGTGCCTCATGCATGGCGCGGCGACGATCTCTGGATCGACATGCAAGTTGAGACTCAGGAGCGGATCGGCGCAATCCTATGCGAGATGTACGCCGAATTCCTCCAGCAGCCGCTCCCTCCGGGTTTGGAGAAAGCGATCCTTTCGCTTGAGACGAAGTCGACAATGCGTCGGCAGGAATGTTGAGACCTTAGATGATGGGAGCAGTTCATCGAGGGTGTTCGAAAGCCCCGTTCGATGATGAGCCCAGGATTCGGCCTTCGATGCCCATCACCTCGTCGGCGGCGATCCGGGCGAACCCTTTTGAGAACAGCCGCCACGCCCGAAGGCATGGCGGTGTCTTGGATCTTCGCAGCGGTATCGGAGCCGCCGGGTGAACACATTCGGGCGCTCGTTCACCCGCGGGCGCGGGCGCGGATCATGAAGGTGTCGTAGGCGTATTCGGCCACTTGGAACCAGAGATACTCCTCGTTCCGGAATGCCCGATAGCTCTCATACACTTTCTTGAAGTCGGCGTTCTTGGCCGAGACCTCATCGAAGACCTCGCTGGCGGCCTTGTAGGCAGCTTCGAGAATCTCCTGCGAGAGAGGGCGAAGCTGTGTGCCGGCGCCGAGAAGGCGGCGCAGGGCAGCCGGATTCTTGGCGTCGTATTTCGCCAGCATGTCGGTATTGGCGTAGCCCGTCGCCGCCGTCAGGATTGACTGGTAGGCCTTTGGCAGCTCCTTCCACTTGGCTTGGTTGATGAAAAGGTGGATCGACGGGCCACCTTCCCAGAAGGCCGGATAGTAGTAGTACGGCGCCACTTTGGCGAAGCCGAGCTTCTCGTCGTCGTAGGGTCCGATCCACTCGGCGGCGTCGATGGTGCCGCGCTCCAGAGCCGGATAGATGTCGCCGCCGGGGATCTGCTGCGGTACCGCGCCGAGCTTCTGCATCACCATGCCGGCAAGACCGCCGATGCGGACCTTTAATCCCTGCATGTCCTGCGGAGTCTTGATCTCCTTGCGGAACCAGCCACCCATCTGCACGCCGCTGTTGCCGGCCGGCATGCCGTAGAGGTTGTGCTTGGCATAGAATTCGTTCAGCAGGTCGTTGCCGCCGCCCTGATAGAGCCAGGCATTCATCTGGCGGGCATTGAGGCCGAACGGGATGGCGGTGCCGATGGCGAAAGTCGGGTCCTTGCCGAAGTGATAGAACGAGCAGGTATGACCCATCTCGACGGTGCCGTTGCCGACCGCGTCGGCGATCTGGGCGGTGCCGACGATTTCACCGGCCGCGAAGGGCTGGATCTGGAACTTGCCGTCCGTCGCCTCGGAGACGAACTTCGCGATCACTTCGGCGCCGCCGTAGATGGTGTCGAGGGATTTGGGGAAGCCGGACTGCAGGCGCCACTTCAGCTCGGGCATCGACTGGGCGATGGCCGGGGCGGCGACGGCGGTCGCGGCGGCCCCAACCGCTGCGGCCTGCATAAATTGACGACGTTTCATCATTGAGAAAGCTCCTCCCTTGGTGTTGCGCCGGGCTCTTCGAGACGCCCGACATTTCTTTGGTGACAAAACCTCGGGCGAGGGCCCGAGGCGTCGGCGGCGCCGGGATGGCCGGCGTGTCTTCATCGGGCTGCGAAGAGCGTCAGGATGTCGGCGACCAGGGCGGGCCTGTCCGCGCCTTCGATCTCGACCGTGTAGCGGGCCGTGGCGAGGACGCGGTCCTCCCCCCTGGCCTCCGCGGCCAGGAGCACGATCCGGCTGCGGATGCGCGAGCCCGACCTGACCGGCGCCGTGAACCGGATCCGGTCCGCCCCGTAATTGATGACGATACCGGCATCCCGCGGCACCACACCGAGGTCGTAGGCGAACCGGGGGAGCATCGAGACGATCAGATTGCCATGGGCGATGGTGCCGCCGAACGGGCTTTCGCGCCTCGCCCGCTCGGCCTCCACGTGGATCCACTGGCTGTCGCCGGTACAGGCGGCGAAGCGCTCGATCCGGTCCTGGTCGATCAGGACCCAATCCGAGACACCGAAATCGTGTCCGACGAAACGCTCCAATGTGCCCAGGCGATAGTCTTCGGGAGACAGGTCGCCGGTGTTGTGCTCCTGGGCGCGGCACGTCCCCGCGGTCACGCCCCTGATCCTTCGCCGGCCTGCTGCGCGTAGAATTCCCGCAGGGCCTTCTTGTTGGTCTTGCCGACGCTGGTCCGCATGATCGCCGTCGTGAAGACGATCCGGTCCGGCACGGCCCATTTGGAGATCAGGCCTTTGTCGGCATAGGCGGCAAGGTGCGCTTCCAGCAGCCCCTGCGTGAGGCTGCCTTCATGACCGGCCTTGGGAACGACGATGGCCAGCGGCCGCTCTCCCCACTTGTCATCCGGCACGCCGATGACCGCGACCTCGCCGACGCCGGGATGCTGGGACAGGATGTCCTCGATCTCCAGGGACGAGATCCACTCGCCGCCGGTCTTGATCACATCCTTCAGCCGGTCCGTGATCTGCAGAGACCCGGACGGGTGGATGAAGCCGACGTCGTTGGTATGCAGATAGCCCCCCTGCCAGAGGGCTTCGGACTGCGCAGGATCCCCAAAATAGCCTTGTGTCAGCCAGGGTGATCGCACCACCACCTCGCCCGTGCTTTTGCCGTCGCGTGGAACGTCGTTCATCTCCGCATCGACGACCCGCAGGTCCACCAGGGGGATCGGCAGGCCCGTCTGGGTCCGGTTCTCGACCTGTTGGTCAGCCGGCTCGTCCAGCATCGCGGGCGTGAGCTGCGCCACGGTCAGGAGAGGACAGGTCTCGGACATTCCGTAACCTGTAAAGACGTCGATGCCCCGGTCATACGCCGCCCGGGCGAGGCCCTTGGGCAGGGCCGAGCCGCCGACGACCACCTTCCAGGCCCGGAGGTCGGTGTTCGCGCCGGCCGGGCTCGTCAGAAGCATGTGGAGCAGGGTCGGAACGCAGTGGGAGAAGGTCACCTTCTCGGTTTCGATGAGCGTGAGCAGCGTTTCGGGCGCATAGCGGCCGGGATAGACCTGCTTCACGCCCAGCATGGTGGCGATGAAGGGAAAGCCCCAGGCATGGACGTGGAACATGGGCGTGATCGGCATGTACACGTCGCCCCGATGCAGCCTCCCCTGCTCCGCCGACGCGCCGAAGGCCGCCGCCCCGGCGAGGGTATGGAGCACGAGCTGTCGGTGGCTGAAATAGACGCCCTTCGGCAGGCCCGTCGTGCCGGTGGTGTAGAAGGTCGTGGCGCGGGTGTTCTCGTCGAAGTCGGGAAAGTCGTAGTCCTCGGGCGCGGCGGCGAGCAGCGCCTCGTATTCGCCGCCGACCTCGAGCGAGGTCGCAGGCACCTCGTAGTCGTCCACCATGACGACGATCGTTCTGACCCGCTCGATCCGGTCCCGGATGCTCTCGATGAGCGGCAGAAAATCGGCGTGAACCAGGAGGACGTCGTCCTGCGCGTGGTTGATCGTGTAGAGCACCTGCTCCGGCGACAGGCGGATGTTCACCATGTGAAGCACCGCGCCCATGCTCGGGACGGCGAAGTAGCATTCCAGGTAGCGGTGGCTGTCCCAGTCCAGCACGCCGACCGTATCGCCCGGCCTGACGCCCCGGCCCGCCAGGGCGCCGGCGAGGCGCCTGATCCGCCGGTCGAACGTCCGGTAATCATATCGCACCCGGTCGCGGTACACGATTTCCTGGTCCGGGGCGTGCCGCAGGGGAGTATGGAGAAGATGCTTGATGAGGAGCGGATAGCTGTACGCGGACGGCGCGTGCTCGATGAGCTTGGTCGGCGCGGTGCAACGAGCCTCGCCGGTCCCTTCACACGCCGGGATGTCGCCTGACTTGGGCATGGTGCCAACCTCCCTCATGCTGGCTTTTGTCATAGCCGCCCGGGATCGCGAGCGTCCTGTGTTCGGATGCGGCCTTTGTTTCCGAGAGGATGACACGGGCCCCGCCATCGGAATTGCCTCGTCGCGCCACTTTATTGACAAGACGCGCCAAACCGGGACAGGAAATAGGGTCCGGCGGGAGGATACGGTATGCCTGCACCCCTTATGGAGCCCCTGGTCGATGGGATGGCCTGGTCCGGCTTCGACCATGCGGTGCGGCACGCCCGTGGCGGAGCGGCGGCGGTCTTCCAGGCCATCGACGTCCCACTCACGGTGATCGACCGCCCCGGCAAGCGGATGGAGTTCCGCAAATACGTCGCCTTCTTCGAGGTCGCCGCCCGCCTGACCGGCGACCCGCTGTTCGGCCTCCGGTTCGGCGCGGGAACCCGGGCGCCGCGCTCCGGCCTTCCCGGCTATCTGGTGATGAACGCGCGTTCCTGTCGCGACGCCATCCGGGACCTCGCCTGGACCTTGCCGACCCTGGTCGGAGGCGTCCAGGTCGAGCTGGTCGAGGACCGGGAGCCCCCGGCGATCCTCTGGTCCATCGTTGCGGATATCGGCCCGGCCACCCAGTTCACCAGCCACGCCAACGCCTATTTCGTGCGCATGCTCCAGGCTCATCGCGGCCGATCCTGGCGGCCGATCCGGGTGCTCTACGCCATGCCGGAGCCCAAGCGAGCGGATCGATACCGCGAGATCCTGGGATGCCCCGTCCTGTTCGACGCGCCGGTGAACGCCATCGAGATCCGCCGCGACGATCTCCGGGCAGAAAAGACCGATGGGGATCCGCGCCTGCACGCGTTGCTGTCGACCTACGCCCAATATCTCTCGGAACGCGACATTCCCGCCGCCGGCTTCGACGGCCTGATCCGCATGGCCATCCGCGACGGCATCACGCTGGGTCAGGCCGATCTCTCCTTCGTGGCCGAGCGGCTGAAAATGTCGCGGCGGAGTCTGCAACGGGCGCTCGCCGGGCGCGGCCTGTCGTTCAGCGAACTGCGCGACGACGAACGCTTCGCTCTGGCGCGCTCGCTCCTCGAAACAGCGGATCGGCCGATCGGAGAGATCGCGGCCCATCTCGGCTATGCCGAAGTGTCGGCCTTCTCGCGAGCATTCCGTCACCGCTTCGGCATGAGCCCGCGTTCGGCACGCCGGCGGGCGAGCGTCGCGCCTGGATCGGCCTGACCCTACCCCGCGCCGCTCATTCCTCGCCCGCGCTCTCGCCGCCTGCCCGCGGCTGCGGCCTGGAGACGATCTCCATAAGAAGCCCCCCGACCCCGAGGGACATGATGTCCGCCCGGGTCACCGGCACATCGGCCAGAAGGCGGTGCAGGATCCAGTCGAAGCCGTTCTCCTTCGGGGACCGGGCGCAGCCGGGCGCGCCGATGACGGGCTTGCCGGCGATGGAGCCCACGAGAAGCAGATTTCCCGGATCGACCGGCATGCCGAAATGCTCCACCCGTCCGCCGGCCATCTCGATGGCCGAGGGAATGACGTCGCGGCGGTCGGCGATGGCCGAGGCTCCGAAGACGACGATGAGATCCGCCTGCCCCTTCGCCTGGAGAGCCAGTTCCTCGGCCAGGGAAGCGGCTTCGTGCGGCACGCGGCAATCCTGCACGATCCGCGCCTGCGCGGGCTCCAGTCTCCGGCCGAGCGCGGCCAGGGTCTTGTCGACGACGCTCGGCTTGAGGCCGGGAAGCAACGTCGAGACGACACCGACGTGACGCCGCCTGTAGGGCGCGATGCGCAGGGCTCCGCTTCCGGCCCGCGCGATGCCCTTCTCCAGCAGGTCCTCCGGAATGGCATAAGGAATGATCTTGACGGTGCCGATCATTTCTCCCGCGACGACAGGCTTGTAGGCCGGCAGGGTGGCGGCCGTCATGGCCTCGTCGACCGCGTTGAGGCCGTGGATGGAATCGGCGTCGATGACGAGAACGCCGGAGGTTTCGGCATATAGATTGGAGCGCCCCGTGAAAGGGGCTTCGACGACGACGTTGCTTCCCGCAAGAGCATGCGCGAGCCGGGAAGCCGCCTCGTCTTCGGCGACGTCGCCGGGTTCGAAACGGGCTGCGATGAGGGTCTCGACTCCGGCCTGTTTCAGCCGCCCGGCGATCTCGGGTGTGACGAGGGTCCCTTTCTTCACGACCGTCTCGCCGGCCCGGACGCTGTGAGCCGCCAAGGCCCCGACGGCCTCCTCGACCGGAACCTGTCCGAACCTCACGTGGAGCGCCTCCGTTCCTTGCGCAGGCTCGCGACGATTTCGGCCAGGATGGAGAGCGCGATCTCGGGGGGCGAAACGGCCCCGATGTCGAGACCGATGGGCGCATGGATCCGGGCGATGTCCGCTTCGGTGAACCCGGACGCGGTCAGGCGCTCGACGCGGCGTTCATGGGTTTTGCGCGAACCCAGCGCACCGATGTAGAAACTCTCCGACCGCAGGGCGGCCGTGAGCGCAGGATCGTCGATCTTCGGGTCGTGGGTCAGCGCGACGAGGGCCGTGTACCGGTCGATCCCGAGGTCCGGCAACACTGCGTCGGGCCACTCGGCCACGACCGGGACGTCCGGAAAGCGTTCGGGCGTCGCGAAGGCGGTGCGCGGATCGACGATGGTGACGTCGAGGTCGAGGCCCCGGGCCATGGGCGCCAGGGCCTGGCTGATGTGGACGGCCCCGATGACGATCACTTTCACCGGCGGCGCCTGCACGGTCAGGAAGTACCGGCGGCCATCCCGCTCGATGAAACCGCTCTTGCCCTGCCGCAGGGCCCCCTGAAGCACCGGGGCCAGCGGGTCGCTCCCGACCTCCGCCTCCCGGACGAGGCGCTGCTCGCCCGATCCGACATCGGTCACGAGGATCGCGGCGCGGCGGGCGGCGCGCTCTGCGTTCAGATCGGACAGGAGGTCCAGGCGCATGGTCTCTAGTCCACCCGCTCGACATAGACGCTGATCCGACCGCCGCAGGACAGGCCGACCTGCCAGGCGGTCTCGTCGGCGACCCCGAACTCGATCATGCGCGGCCTGCCGTCGGCGATCACGTCCAGGGCTTCCGTGATGACCGCTCCCTCGACGCAGCCACCGGAAACAGATCCGAGGAAGTTCGTATCCTCGTCGATGACCAGATGGCTGCCCACGGGCCGAGGGGCCGATCCCCAGGTCTCGACCACGGTCGCGATCGCCACCCCCCTGCCCTCGCGTCTCCAGGCCTCCGCCGTCTTCAGGATATCCATATCGGTCGAGAGCATGTTTCTTCCCGGTGGCAAGCCCATTGGGCGGCCCTGCGCATCAGTGCCGGACGTTGATCTAGAGCGACGTCCGAGACTGCCCATGATCGATATTGCCACTTCCGGTCCTCGGACGGCAACAGGCATGGGAGCGGGCACCGATCGTCCCATTGACAGGCACCGTGGAGCGGCGTCTCATCCGTGATGAACAAGCACGTTCGTCGGATGGATCACGGCCGGGATGCTGAACGACATCTACAGCCGCCGCATCCTGGAGCTCGCGGCCGACATACCGCTCCAGGGCACGCTGCCTGACGCTCATGCCAGCGCGAGGGCTCATTCGAAGCTGTGCGGGTCGACGGTCACGGTGCATCTGAAACTCGACGGGAACGTCGTCAGCGCCTTCGCCCACGAGGTGAAGGCCTGCGCCCTCGGCCAGGCCTCCTCGTCGATCATGGGGCGGCATGTGGTCGGCTCGACCGTCGACGAGCTGCGGGCGCTCCGCGAGGACATGCATCGCATGCTGAAGGATGGCGGGGGTCCTCCTTCCGGCAAATGGGCCGAACTGGCGCTCCTGCAGCCTGCCCGGGAACTGAAAGCCCGTCACGCCTCCATCCTCCTGACCTTCGACGCCGTCGCGGAGGCGCTCGCCAAGGCCGAGGCGGCCGGTGCGGAACAGGCGCGCATCGCAGCACCGCTTGGCAGATGACGCGCCGCCCGATTTGCACTTACTCTGTAGCCGGTCTGTGACACGAGGAGAACCAGCATGGCCATGACGATGCAGGGCGAAGTCGAACTTCCGGCCGACCGGGCCGCCGTGTGGGCCGCCCTCAACGATCCGGAGGTCCTGAAGGCGGCGATTCCCGGGTGCCAGGAGCTGGAGAAGATCAGCGACACGGAATTCCAGGCGACCGCAAAGGTATCCGTCGGGCCCGTCAAGGCGACCTTCAAGGGCGGCGTTACCCTGACCGACCTCGATCCGCCCAACGGCTACACCATCGGCGGTGAGGGCCAAGGCGGCGTGGCCGGCTGGGCCAAGGGCGGCGCCAAGGTGCGGCTCGAAGACATCGAGGGCGGGACGAAGCTGATCTACGATGTCGAGGCCAATGTGGGCGGCAAGATCGCCCAGCTCGGCGGGCGTCTCATCAACGGTGTCGCCAAGAAATACGCCGACGAATTCTTCGCGAATTTCGCCAGGATCCTCTCGCCCGCGACTTCCGATGCGTAATCATTCCATGAGTCATTCTGCTCCATCTTCCGATACTTGACCGTTCAAACGGAGAAGGCCACACTCGGCTTCGATGGATCGCATCCGTGCGACCGTCCAATAAAAATGCCTGCTGGCGCCCGAGACCACCCGAAGGTCGGCCGGGCTGTCGGCACCAGAGGAGGATACAACGCATGACCACCGTCTCCCTGACGGTGAACGGTCAATCCGTCACCGCAGACGTCGATCCCCGCACTCTTCTCGTTCAATTCCTGCGCGACAATCTACGGCTCACCGGCACCCATGTGGGCTGCGACACCAGCCAATGCGGCGCCTGCGTTGTCCATCTGAACGGGCAGGCCGTGAAGTCCTGCACCGTTCTCGCCGTTCAGGCGAATGCCAGCGTCGTCACCACCATCGAGGGCATCGCCGAAGGAGGCGAGCTGCACCCGATGCAGGCGGCCTTCCGCGAGCATCACGGCCTTCAGTGCGGGTTCTGCACGCCCGGCATGATCATGTCCGCCATCGACATCGTGAACCGCAAGGGGAATGCTCTCGACGAGCAGACCATCCGGGCCGAACTCGAAGGCAATCTGTGCCGCTGCACGGGCTATCACAACATCGTCAAGGCCGTGGCCGCGGGCGCTCAGGGCATGGCCCAGGCACCCGTGCGGCAGGCGGCCGAATAGTCCGACAGGCTCACCGAAGACGCGACGCCCTCATCGATGGCGGAAGCCGCGGGCGAGCCTCGAACAGGCGTCGTCTCGCCGATGTCCGTCCGGAGGCCCCCAAACCCGCCTCATGAGGCCCATGAAGACAAGTGAGGACAGCATGACCGCAACAGGGATCGGCGCACCCGTCCGCCGCAAAGAGGATCAGCGTTTCGTCACCGGCCAGGGACGCTACGTGGACGACTTCAACCGGCCTGGCCAGACCTATGCCTACTTCCTCCGCTCGCCCCACGCGCATGCGACGATCCGGTCCATCGACACGGGACCGGCGAGGATCATGCCGGGCGTGGTCGCCGTGTTCACGGGCGACGATCTCGCAGCCGACAAGATCGGCGGCCTCATCTGCGGCTGGATGATCCATTCCAAGGACGGCTCCCCGATGAAGGCCGGGCCGCACCCGGCCCTCGCTCAGGGCAAGGTGCGCTACGTGGGCGACCATGTGGCGGTGGTGATCGCCGAAACGCTCGCCCAGGCCAAGGACGCCGCCGAGGCCATCGTGGTCGACTACGACGTTCTCCCGGCGGTCGTCGACACGGCCCAGGCCACGAAGGCGCCGGTCCAGGTGCACGACGTCTCACCCGACAACACCGTGTTCAACTGGCATCTCGGCAACAAGGACGAGACGGAAGCGGCCTTCGCGCGGGCCAAGCACGTCACCACGATCGACCTCGTCAACAACCGGCTGGTGCCCAACGCCATCGAGCCCCGCGCGGCCGTCGGCGAGTACGATCCCGGAACCGACAACTACACGCTCTACACCACGAGCCAGAACCCCCACGTGGCCCGGCTCGTCCTGTCGGCCTTCATCGGCGTTGCGCCGGAGCACAAGCTGCGCGTCATCGCGCCGGATGTGGGCGGCGGGTTCGGCTCGAAGATCTTCATCTATGCCGAGGAAACGGTCTGCGTCTGGGCGGCCAGGAAGGTCAAGCGCCCGGTCAAGTGGACGTCCGACCGCTCGGAAGCCTTCCTGTCCGACGCGCATGGCCGCGACCACGTCACCCACGCGGAGATGGCGACCGAAGAGAACGGCAAGATCATCGGCCTGCGGGTTCACACCACGGCCAATCTCGGCGCGTATCTCTCGACCTTCTCGTCGTCGGTGCCGACCTATCTCTACGCCCCGCTCCTGTCGGGCCAGTACGACATTCCGGCGATCTACTGCGAGGTGGACGCGGTCTACACGAACACGGCGCCGGTCGACGCTTATCGCGGTGCCGGCCGCCCGGAAGCCACCTTCGTGGTCGAGCGGCTCGTCGAGAAGACCGCCCGCGAACTGGGCCAGGACCCGGCCGAGTTCCGCCGCAGGAACTACATCACGCAGTTCCCGCATGCGACGCCCGTCATCATGACCTACGACACGGGCGATTATGCCGCCTCGCTCGACAAGGCGCTGGAGATCGCAGACTACAAGAACTTCCAGCAGCGCAAGCAGGAGAGCGCCCGTCGCGGCAAGCTCAGGGGCATCGGCTTCTCGAGCTATATCGAGGCCTGCGGTATCGCGCCCTCACAGGCCGTCGGGTCCCTTGGTGCGGGCGTGGGCCTGTGGGAATCCGCCGAGGTGCGCGTCAACCCGACCGGCTCCGTCGAGGTGCTGACGGGCTCGCACAGCCACGGCCAGGGCCACGAAACCACCTTCGCCCAATTGGTCTCGGACCGGCTCGGCATTTCCATCGATCAGGTCAGCATCGTGCACGGCGACACCGACAAGGTGCAGTTCGGCATGGGCACCTACGGGTCGCGCTCCGGCGCGGTCGGCATGTCGGCCATCGCCAAGGCCATCGACAAAGTGATCGCCAAGGGCAGGAAGGTCGCGGCGCACGTGCTCGAAGCGTCTGAAGGCGACATCGAGTTCAAGGACGGACGCTTCGGCGTGGCCGGCACGGACCGTTCGCTGGCCTTCGGCGAAGTGGCGCTCCAGGCCTATATCGCCCACAAGTTCTCGGGCCAGGATCTGGAGCCCGGCTTGAAGGAGGGAGCGTTCTACGATCCCACCAACTTCACCTTCCCGGCGGGCGTTCACATCTGCGAGGTAGAGATCGATCCGGACACGGGCGTGACCAGCATCCAGCGCTGGACGGCGGTGGACGATTTCGGCGTGATCATCAACCCGATGATCGTCGAGGGCCAGGTCCATGGCGGCATCGCGCAGGGCGTCGGCCAGGCGCTCCTCGAAGGCGCGTTCTACGACCAGAGCGGACAGCTCGTCACGGCGAGCTTCAACGATTATTGCATGCCGCGCGCCATCGACCTGCCGTCGTTCCAGGTCGGCATGACGGTAACCCCCTGCCCGTCGAACCCGCTCGGGATCAAGGGCTGCGGAGAAGCCGGCGCCATCGCGGCCCCGCCGGCCGTCATCAACGCGATCACCGACGCCCTCGGCCATGAGGACATCGCCATGCCGGCGACGCCCCAGGCGGTGTGGCGCGCGGCCCAAAAGGCCCGCATGCCCATGGCGGCGGAATAAGGGGAGGATGGAATGTACGCTTTCGAATACCACCGCCCGACGAGCATCAAGGAGGCCGTCGGCCTCGTGGGTCAGGCCGAGGATTCCAAGTTCCTCGCCGGCGGCCACACACTTTTGCCGACCATGAAGCTGCGGCTCGCCGGCCCCGCCAACCTGATCGATCTCGGTCAGATCGCGGAGTTGCGCGGCATCGAGCGCTCCGGCAACACGCTCACCATCGGGGCCATGACGAAACACGCGGAGGTCGCCAGCTCAGCCGAAGTGAGGGAAGCGATCCCGGCTTTGGCCGAACTGGCCGAGCTCATCGGCGATCCGCATGTTCGCAATCGCGGCACCATCGGCGGATCGGTCGCCAACAACGACCCGTCGGCGGATTATCCCGCCGCCTGCCTCTCCCTGAACGCGACGATCGTCACGAACCGGCGAAAGATTGCAGCGGACGATTTCTTTCAGGGCATCTTCACGACGGCTTTGGACGAGGGAGAGATCATCACCCAGATCGCATTCCCCATCCCCTCCCAGGCCGCCTATGCCAAGTTCCGCAACCCGGCGTCGCGTTACGCGCTCGTCGGCGTGTTCGTGGCCAAGCATGCCGACGGCGTACGGGTCGCCGTGACGGGCGCCGGCTCGAACGGCGTGTTCCGGGCCGATGCGATGGAGCAGGCGCTGGGCGGGACCTTCACCCCGGAAGCCCTCGACGGCGTCGCCGTGCCGGAGACCGAGATGAACAGCGACATCCATGCGGATGCCGCCTATCGCGCCCATCTCGTCGCTGTCATGGCCCGCAGAGCCGTTCAGGCGGCGGCCGCGCGGGGCTGAACAGCCACACCAGAAGGACGTTGACTCGATGCCCGGGCTCGCCCGGGCATCATGCCCTTGAGGAGCAGCAGAGCACGTGGCCGACAAACCCGGTTCCATCGACGACACCTTGGCCCTCCTGAAGAGCACCGGCTACGTAGCCGACCGCCCTCTCGCGACGGTGCTCTTTCTGGCTTTGAGGCTCGGGCGGCCGCTCTTTCTGGAGGGCGAGGCCGGCGTCGGGAAGACCGAGATCGCGAAGGTGCTCTCCTCCGCGCTTGGGCGACGCCTCATCCGCCTGCAATGCTACGAGGGCCTCGATGTCGCCTCCGCGGTCTATGAGTGGAATTATGCCGGGCAGATGATGGCGATCCGGCTGGCCGAGGCCAGCGGAGCGGTGGACCGCGACACCCTGGAGCACGACCTGTTCTCGGAGCGCTATCTGGTGAAGCGTCCGCTTCTTCAGGCCCTCGAGCTCGATACCGCCGGCGCGCCGGTTCTCCTGATCGACGAACTCGACCGCACGGACGAAGCCTTCGAGGCCTTTCTTCTGGAGGTGCTCTCCGACTTCCAGGTCACCATACCGGAACTCGGCACGGTCAGGGCGGAGCATCCTCCGATCGTCATCATCACGTCGAACCGCACCCGCGAGATCCACGACGCGCTCAAGCGCCGCTGCCTCTATCATTGGGTCGATTATCCGGACGCGGAGCGGGAACTCGCCATCCTCAGGAGCCGTATCCCGCAGGCTTCCGAGCGCTTGTCCCAGGAAATCGTCGCCTTCGTCCAGTCGATCCGGCAGGAGGATCTGTTCAAGGCCCCAGGCGTGGCGGAAACCCTCGACTGGGCCTCGGCCCTCGTGGAACTCGACGCGGTGGCGCTCGATCCCACTCTGGTGTCGGATACGCTCGGCGTGCTGCTGAAATACCAGGACGACATCCAGAAGATGCAGGGCAGCCGGGCGAAGGACATGCTGGACCGCGTTCAGAGCGGGTTGAGGGCGCCCGCATGACCGATGCGTCCGCCGCCCGGGGTGAAGGACGTCTCGCGGACAACATCGCCTATTTCGCCCGGGCCCTGCGGGCCGCGGGCCTGCCGGTCGGCCCAGGGGCGGTTCTCGATGCCATTGCGGCGGTCGAGGCGGCGGGAATCGGCCCGCGCGAGGATTTCTATTGGACGCTCCACGCCGTGTTCGTGAAGCGGCGCGAGCACAGCATCCTGTTCGACCAGGCCTTCAGAATCTTCTGGCGGCGGCGCGCGCTGATCGAGAAATTGATCGCCCAGATGTCGCCGATTGCTCCCGGCGCAGCCCACGAGGAGAAGAAACCGAAGGCCGGCGCCCTGCGCGTGGCCGAGGCCCTCGCCACGCCACGGCAGGAGAAGCCGGATCCTGTCGAGAAGACGGAATTCTCCGCCCGCCTGACCGTGTCGGACCGCGAGGTTCTGAAGGCGAAGGATTTCGCCCAGATGTCGGCCGGGGAGATCGCCGTGGCCAAGCGCCTGATCGCCGACATATCCCTGCCGGACGACGAGGTGACCACGCGCCGGTTCCTGTCCGATCCGCGCGGCCGCCGCATCGATCCGCGCCGGACCTTCCGGCGCTCGCTGCGCGGCGGCGGGGCCGTGATCGACCTGACCTATCGTTCTCGGGCCGTGCGGCACGCTCCGGTGGTGGCGCTCGTGGACATTTCCGGCTCCATGGCCGATTACTCCCGCGTCTTCCTGCACTTCCTGCATGCCATCGCGGAGAAAAGGCGACGGGTCCATTCCTTCGTGTTCGCAACTCGGCTGACCAACATCAGCCGCGAACTGACGAGCCGCGACCCGGACGAGGCGCTCGCCCGCGCGTCGAAGCGCGTACAGGACTGGGAGGGGGGGACACGCATCGCCCATGCGCTGCACGACTTCAACCGCCATTGGTCGCGCCGGGTGCTCGGCCAGGGCGCGATCGTGCTGCTCTTCACGGACGGGCTCGAGCGCGAGGTGACGCCGGAACTGACCTTCGAGATGGACCGGCTCAGGCGCTCGTGCCGACGCCTTCTCTGGCTCAATCCGCTCCTTCGGTTCGACGCCTTCGAGGCGCGCGCCTCCGGCATCCGCGCGATGCTGCCGCATGTGGACGAGTTCAGGCCCATCCATAATCTCACGTCGATGGAAGATCTCTGCCGCTCGTTGTCCGGCGACATGTCCGAGCGAGCCGATCCACGCGCATGGCTGCGGGCGTCGTGACGGTCAGATTCGCCAATCTCTCGTCAACCGAGGAGACTGCCCATAAACCCGGGACGCAGGCGGATCCGCGTTCCAGGCAAAATCAATCAGCGCGTTTATCTCGAGGCTTGAAAGGTGTGGCGCCAGTACCTCTCCTATAGGGAGAGGTGAAGCTGCGGCACCGCCGTGCCGAGTTCTGATTGGTGATCACCCACGCTACCACCTCCGATACTTCCTCGAAAAGGAGAAGAGTTTTCATATCTTATAAAGCACGCAGCATCTGACCCACTTCACTGCACAATTCTCTAATCCTCCACCGCCTCAGGCCGCTTGGCCGAGGGTGATCGTTTGCGTGGCTTGCGCGTATACGTGTTCGGCCGCGTCACAGGCTCGGGCGGCGCGACAGGTTTCTCCGGCTTCGTCCCTTCACGGCTGAAGAACACCGCGCTGCAGCACAGGACGAGCAGGAAAGGCATCACCAGAAAAGCGAAGATCTGTGTATCGGACATTTCCATGAATCGTGTGGCGCGGCCGGTGAAGGGCGCCATGCTTAACACGATCGCACAATGTCCCGATGCCGGCTGCAACATGGCAGGAATGCGGGATTGTCGACGGCGATGCGTGATCTACATCCAGGATGTGCGTCATTCCCTTGGCACATGGGCGCCCTGAATGAGGCTTAAGACAGCGCCTCGGTCGGGGCGCTCTCTCGTTCTCTCAAACGGCATCGTTGATGCCGGTGTCGGGAATTCCTCGCTCGACATTCGAATGAATGGTGCGGCCGAGAGGACTCGAACCTCCACGGGTCTCCCCGCTACCACCTCAAGGTAGTGCGTCTACCAATTCCGCCACGGCCGCGCTGGCGCTCTGTTAGCGCATCGTACGGAAAAGTGGAACCCGATTTTTCGCTCGCGACGATGCGCTTGTGCAGGGATCGCGGCAGCGGGGTCCATAAAAAAGCCGTCGATCTCCCCGATGGGCTGGGCCCCGCATCGACCATGACGAGGTTACAATCACTTTGAGCACCGGATTTATCGCGACCGCAATCGTCCTGATCATCGGCTACGTTATCGTGTCCAGAATCATCGGCTTGGCGTTCCGCCTTGTGGTTCCCCTGGTTCTGCTCGTCATCCTGGGCGGAGCCGGCGTGTTCTCGAACCTGATCCCGGAACGGGCCCCGGACGTTTCCGGCGGTCAGGTCCAGCAGCGTTCCGCGAGCGACATCGGCGATCTTCGCCTGCGCGACATCGCTGATGTCGCAGTCGATGCGGTCCGCTCCGTGCTGCAGGGCGGCCTTGCTCTCTTGAATGGCATCCGAGGCGACACCGAATCGGAGCTCAGACGCGAGCCGCGCTGGCCCGACGAGCAGCGGCGTATCCGCCAGTATGAGCCGTACCAAGACCAGTCCGACTTCGCCGATGAGCCGCGACCGGTCGATCCGCCCCATCGATGGTAGGAAGCTCTCTGCAATTCCTGTCGCGCAGAAAGCGGCCGGTGAGCGTCAGTCGCCGGACTTCCCGGCGGCTTTGCGCAGGGCTGCGTTGATCCGCTCCTGCCAGCCCGGACCATCCTCCTGGAAAAACGCGAGCACGTCCTGGTCGATGCGCAGCGTGATGGTCTCCTTCACGCCAGGGATCGCGGTCGTCTTGGGTGGTCCTTCGATCGGCTTCGTCGTGACCTTCTTGAACGCCGCCTCGGCGGCCTTCAAGGGATCGGTCGTCCGCCGTCCGCCCGGTGCTCTCGACATGCTGCTCCTCCTGCGAATGATGCTTAGGTATCCGACGGGTGCATGGTAGCAGGTCCAGAAGGATTTGAACGCTACCCTTTCCGCATGAGCGACGGTCGCAGATCGGCCGCATCCTGAAGCGATATCCTACATCATCTCAGCAGCGGCGAATTTAGACTTGTGTCTCGGCAACTTCTCCTTGCTGAGGCCCAACCCGTCTGCGTACATTGAACCCCATTAAAGAGAACAACAAACGATCCTGCGGGAACCTTGGGGGGAACCGATTGGCCGAATACGATCTGGTCATCAAAGGCGGACGCGTCGCGACCACCGAAGGCGTCTCGGCGATGGACGTCGCGATCCAGGATGGAGAAATCGCCGCATTGGGCCGCGACCTTCAGGCACGCGCCAGCATCGATGCCGCCGGCAAGTTCGTTCTGCCCGGTGGCGTGGATGCCCATTGCCATATCGAGCAGCTCTCCGGCGGCGGATTGATGAATGCCGACACCTTCGAGACGGCGACGCGCTCCGCCGCATTCGGCGGAACGACCACGGTCATTTCCTTCGCGGCCCAACACCGTGGGGACAGGCTGCGCGATGTGGTGGAGAGCTACGCGCGCCTCGCGGCAGCCGGCGCGGTAACGGATTACGCCTTCCACCTCTGGATCTCGGATCCGACGCCTGAAACATTGGAGCAGGATCTGCCTCGGCTGATAGAGGCCGGCCATCGGTCGATCAAGGTCTTCATGACGTACGACCGGGTGCGCCTCCTCGACGAGCAGGTGCTCGACGTGATGATGGTGGCGCGCAAATACGGAGCCCTGGTCTGCGCGCATGCCGAGAACCACGGCATGATCAAGTGGATGGCGGACAGGCTTATCGCCCGCGGCTATGTCGAGCCCAAGTTCCATGGGGTCAGTCATCCACGGGTTTGCGAGATCGAGGCCTTCGAACGCCTGATCCGCTTCTCCCAGCTTCTCGACCAGCCCGTCATGCTGTTTCATGTCTCGACCGCCGAGGGCGCCGCCGTCGTCCGGCGCGCGCGCGGCGAGGGCATCAAGGTTTTCGCGGAGACCTGCCCGCAATACCTTTTCCTGACGGCCCAGGACCTCGACCGTCCGGACCTTGAAGGCGCCAAATGGATGTGCTCCCCTCCTCCGCGCACGACGTCGGACCAGGAGGCCCTGTGGCGCGGGCTGGAGCTCGGCGATCTCCAGATCATCTCCTCCGACCACGCACCCTACCGGTTCGACGAAAGCGGCAAACTGGCCGCTGGAGCGAACCCGGATTTCAAGCAGATCGCGAACGGCCTGCCCGGATTGGAGACGCGCCTGCCGCTGCTCTTCGATGCCATGGTGAGCCAAGGGCGTTCGACCATCGAAAAGTTCGTCGAGCTGACGGCCACCGCCCCGGCGAAGATCTACGGGCTCCATCCTCGAAAGGGTGCCATCGCGGTGGGCGCCGACGCGGACATTGCGATCTGGGATCCCGACCGCGAGGTCGTTCTCCAGGACGACGGGCTGCATGACAACGTGGGCTACAATCCCTTCGCGGGCCGCAGGCTGAAAGGCTGGCCGGAAACCGTCCTGCGTCGCGGTGAGACGATCATCGGTGACGGACGGCTTCAGGCATCTCCGGGATCGGGGCGGCTGCAGCTGCGCGGCATCGCCGCCTCCATGCGGCCGACCGGCAGGCTCGGCCCCGAGTTCGATCCCTCCACCAATTTCGGCGCGCAGCTTCTGTAATCGCGCCGCCGGCATGCCCCATCACCCTTCAACCCATTTCCACCGGATCGACAGATCATGACCGATACAATCAAGGTTGTCCGAAAAGCCGCCTGGGCCGTTACCTGGGACGAAGTGGCCTCGCAACACGTCTACATGCGCGATGCCGACATCGCCTTCTCGGCTTCCGGCATCCTGTATGTCGGCCCGGCTTACGAGGGCCGTGCCGATGAAGAGATCGCCGGCGCGGGCGTCATGGCGATGCCTGGCCTCGTCAACATTCACTGTCATTCCGGCGACGAGCCGGTTGCCAAGGGTCTGTTCGAGGATGTCGGAACGGCCGTTCTCTGGGGCAATGCCCTGTATGAATATTCAGCCCTGATCGACGCCGATGCGGATGCCAAGGCGGCCTGCCAGACGGTGATGCTCAGCGACCTGATGCGCAGCGGCGTCACCACGCTTCTCGACATCGCATCGCCTTCTCCGAAATGGCTCTCCCTTGCCGCCGAGAGCGGCTTGCGGGCCTATCTCGCGCCTGGGTTCCGTGAAGCGCAGTGGCGTATGGCCGGAAGCCACAAGCTCGATTTCGATTGGAATACGGCTCAGGGCCGCGAGCGATATGCCGAAGCCCTGGCTTTCGTCGACGAAGCACGCGCGCATCCCAGCGGCCGCATCGACGGCGTGATCGCCCCGTCGCAGATCGAAACCTGTTCCGAGGAGTTGATCCAGGACGCCGTCGCCGAGGCGCGCCGCCGCGGCATGCGCATCACCATCCATGCAGCCCAGACCATGGCTGAACACGAGGAACTGCTGCGTCGGACCGGCGAGACCGCGCCGGCTTTCCTGGAGCGCCTCGGTGTCCTTGGGCCGGACCTGATTCTCGGACATTGCATCTTTCTCGACCACCATTCCTGGACAAGGCAGCGCAGCCGTGACGACCTTGCGCGGCTCGCCGCAAGCGGGACTTCGGTCGCCCATTGCCCCGTTACCTTCGCGCGCAGCGGCATGACCCTGGAGAGCCTCGGCGCCTATCGCCGTGCCGGCGTCAATGTCGGTCTCGGCACCGACAGCTACCCGTTCAACATGCTCGAAGAGATGCGGGAGGCACTGATCTGCTCGCGCATCGCCGGCCGCAGCGTTTTCGATCTCGATACGGGCAGCCTGTTCTCGGTTGCGACGACGGGCGGGGCGAAAGCCCTCGGCCGCGACGACATCGGCCGGCTGGCGGTCGGCGCCAAGGCGGATGTAGCCTTGGTGGATTTGAACCATCCGGCCATGCAGCCCATCCACGATCCCTTGCGCAATCTGGTCCATTGCGCTGCGGAGCGCGCCGTTCGCGACGTTTACGTGGATGGGCAAGCTGTCCTGAAGGACCGCCGCGTCGTCAATCTCGACTATGACGGCGCAGTGCGGGAGCTGCAGGATGCGCAGAAACGCGCCTGCCGGCGGGCCGAGCAGGACGATCCGCAGGGCCGCCCGCTGTCCGTTCTCGCCCCCTATTCCCTGCCGCTCGCCCGCTGAGGATAAGACGATCATGGGCTCGCCGGTCTATGTGATCAATCCGAACTCGTCCCAGACCGTCACGGCAGAGATCGACAAGGCCGTGGCGCCCCTGCGAAGCGCCGACGGGCCCGCCATCGTCTGTCTCTCCCTCACAGAAGGACCATCGGGCATCCAGTCGCAGCGGGACGTGGACGGTGTCGTGACGCCGATCCTGCGCAAGGCGGCCGAGCTGGAAGCGGATGCGGGCGCGTTCGTCATCGCGTGCTTTTCGGATCCGGGTCTCCACGCCCTTCGCGAGCAGAGCCGCCGCCGCGTCTTCGGCATTGCCGAATGCGGCGTGCTGGCGGCGCTCACCCTCGGTCAGCGCTTCGGCGTCATCGCGATCCTGCCGACATCCATCCCGAGGCATCTTCGCTATTTCGGCGCGATGGGCGTCATGGACCGCTTCGCGGCCGATCTGCCGATCGGGCTCGGCGTCGCGGAGCTCTCCGACGAGGATCGAACATTGACCCGCATGGTCGAGGTCGGGCGGAGGTTGAAAGACGTGCACGGCGCCGACGTTCTCGTCATGGGATGCGCAGGCATGGCCCGATATCGTGCCGCGCTGGAAGGCGCGGTCGGCATTTCAGTCGTGGAGCCGACACAGGCCGCCGTCGCCATGGCGGTCGGCCATGTGCGCCTGTCGCAGGCGCCCACATTCTGAACATTCACACTTACTTCTCTGCTTCCCGGAGTTCGAAATGACCACCCCTGCCGCCAAGACGACCCTCTTCCGGAACTGCGACTGGATCGTCGCCTGGGATGAAGCCGCCCGATCCCATGTCTATCTCCGCAATGCGGATTTCGTGATCCGAGGCTCCGATATCGTCCATGTCGGCAAGGATTATGCCGGTTCCGTCGATGCCGAGGTCGACGCCAGCAGGATGATGATCATCCCCGGCTTCGTGGACATCCACAGCCATCCCGGACACGAGCCCGGCTGGAAGGGCATGCTGGAGGAACTGGGCAGCCCGCGCCTCGGCCAGAGCTCCCTCTACGAGTTCATGCCGGTCTTCCAGATCGGTCCGGAATACACCCGCCCTGCCCTGCGCGTGGCAACGTCGGAGCTCTTGAAGAGCGGCGTCACGACGATCTGCGATCTCGGCCGCCCCCGCGCGACCTGGGCCGATGAATATGCGGAGACCGGCATCCGCGCCGTGCTCTGGGGCATGTTCCGCTCCGGTCCCTGGAAGACCACCAACGGCCATTCGGTGGAATACGACCTCGATCCGGCAACCGGCGACCGGCTGCTGCGCGAGGCCATCGACATCGCCGATGCCGCCTCGAAGCACCCGAGCGGCCGCATCACCGGCTTCATCGGCCCGGCGCAGATCGATACCTGCACCGAGGGTCAGATCCGGGACGCCCTCGATGCGGCACGGGAACGGGGCCAGCCGATCCAGATCCACGCGGCGCAGAGCATCGTGGAATTCCAGGAGATCATGCGTCGCTACGGCTCGACGCCCATCGAATGGCTGGACAAGATCGGAGCGCTGGGTCCCGATACGATCATCGGCCACTGCATCTTCCTCAACGATCATCCGTGGCTGCACTGGCCTCACGCCAACGACTTCGAGCGTCTGCGCGACAGCGGCGCCCAGGTGGCGCATTGCCCCGTGGTCTTCGCACGGCGCGGCATCGCTCTGAATACCTTGAGCCGCTATGTGAAGGCCGGCATCCGGTGCGGCATCGGGACGGACAGCTTCCCGCACAACATGCTCGATGAACTCCGCATGGCCTGCTACGCCGGCCGCATCGTGGGAGGCAGCTTCACGGCCGCCACGACCCACGACGCCTTCATGGCTGCCACCGCGGTCGGCGCCGACATGATCCGCCGACCCGACCTGGGACGTCTCGCACCCGGCTGCAAGGCGGACTTCTCGGTCGTCGACATGAGCAATCCCTACATGCAGCCGGATTACGAGCCGGTTCGCAGCCTTGTCTATTCAGCCAATGACAGGGCCATCAAGGATGTCTACGTGGACGGGCGTCAGGTCGTGAAGGATGGCGATGTTCTCGACTTCGACATCGGCGAGGATCTCGAAATGCTGCGCAGGGGACAGGCGGAGGCCATTGCGGCGGCGCCGCAACGGGACTGGGCCGGACGCGGGCTCGAGGAGTTGAGCCCCCGGGTCTTTCCGATTCGGAATTGATCTGCGACGAAGAACCCTCCAAAAGACGAAAGGCCCCGAATGGTTTCGGGGCCTTTTCAGTGCGAATGCCGTTGATTTGATAGGCTCGCCTCAACGAGCCATCTCTCCATGCCGGTCGAACACGATCTCGCCGCCGCGGATCGTGAGATCGCACCGGGTATCGTGTAGGATCTCTTCGGGCGATGCCGTCAGGAGATCGCGGGAAAAGACCGCGACATCACCCGCAAGGCCGGGATCGAGACGACCCCATTCATGCTCGGCCTTGTTCACATAGGCTCCGAACTCCGTAAAGGCCATGATCGCCTGCTCGATGGACACCACTTCCCGCTCGTCCATCACGGTTCCGTGCGCGGTCTTGCGGGTCAGCATCGAGAAGAAGTTCGGGAAGGGATTGATGTCGCAGACGGGGGCATCGCTGCCGGCTGCGGGCTTGAAGCCGAGATCGATCCAGGTCCGGAGCGGATAGGAGGGCTTTGCCCGCTTCTCGCCGACGACCGAAACATAGAGGTCGCCGAAATCATAGATGAAGACCGGCTGCGGCACGGGTTGAACGCCCAGGCGCTTCATGCGCGCATTCTGGTCGGCCCGCGCATAGCCCGCATGCTCGATCCTGTGGCGGCGGTCCGGATCCGGCATCGCCTCGAGAGCGAGCTCGAAGGCATTGAGGGTCTGCTCGATGGCGGCATCGCCGATCGCATGAACGGCCAGCTGATAACCCTTGGCGTGATAATCATGCACGAGGTCGTTCATCTCGTTGTCGTGCAGGAGCATCAGGCCGTTTGTCTTCGGCTCTCCGAGATAGGGCTCGCTCATGGCGGCGGTTCGCCCGCCCGCGCTGCCGTCGGTGAAGATCTTCACCGGTCCGACGCGCAGCATCGAGTCGCCCGCCCCCGTCACCACACCGTCCGCATAGGCCTGCTCCACGATGCCGCCTGGGCCGCCGAGAAGGCACTGGGTCGTCCGGACGGGCAGACGATGAAGGCGCTGGGCCGTGCGATAAGCCGCGACCTCGCGGTAGCCCGCCCTCATGCCGACGCCCGCATCCATCACGCTGGTGATGCCGTAGGACAGGCACGCGCGGCCGGCATCGTCGATAGCCTGAACGAGTTCCTGGTCGGTCGGCTCGGGCAGCACGGCCTTGAGCCGGTCACGACCGGTCTCGGCCAGCAGTCCGGTCAGCCGTCCGTCCCGCTGCTCGATGGCGCCTCCTTGGGGGACGGGCGTCGTCTCGTCGATGCCCGCCAGCTCCAGCGCCTTCGAGTTGCAGATCGTCACATGGCCGCAGGCCCGCACGATCGCGACCGGATGGTCGGGCGCCACCGCGTCGAGCTCCTCCCGGAGCGGATGTCGCCTCACGTCGAGTTCGAACTGATCGTAGCCGCGCCCCTGGATCCAATGCCCCGGCGGCGTGACGGCGGCGCGTTGCCTGACCTTGTCGAGCAGGGCCGCGAGGGTCGGCGCGGAGGATGCGCGCACATCCACATGTCCCATGATCACCCCATAGGGGAGAAGATGCATGTGCGAGTCGCACAACCCCGGCGTCGCGAGGCGGCCGCGCAGATCGATCACCCGGGTCGACGGCCCGATGAGCGGTTCCATGTCGGCGGCGGATCCGGCCGCGAGAACCTGCCCGGCCCACAGGGCGACGGCTTCGGTCACCCGTTCTGAATATCCGCGGAAGACGCGGCCGTTTGTGAGGACGATATCGGCTTTGGGCAGGATGGGCATGGACCACTCGCGCGGCAAGGGCGGGTGCAGCTGACGCTGCATTCGAAGGGCAGCGAGTGTGCATACCTTTTAGTCGGTCAGCAAGATCCCAAACGCCTGACGATAGGAAATTCTATCCTTGAAACCATGATTGTTTCGGGTCTAGCTTGACGTGTAGCGACCAGATAAGGCGCAGGAAAAGAGGGAGTACAATGATTCAATCGAAAACCATAGGCCGGTGGCTCGCACTGGGCCTCGTCGCCGGCGTCGCGGCCGCTTCCGCAGCACCTGCATCCGCTCAGTCGACCCTTGAGACGGTCAAGAAGCGCGGCAAGATTCTGTGTGGCGTGTCGCCCGTCGCCCCCGGCTTCTCCTATGCCGACGACAAAGGTGTTCGACGGGGCTTCGACGTCGACATCTGCCGCGCCGTGTCGGCTGCCATCTTTGCCGATCCCGACAAGGTCGAGTATGTTCCGCTGAACACCAATGTCCGCTTCCAGGCGGTTCAGTCCGGAGAAGTCGACATCCTCTCGCGCCAGAACACCTGGAGCTTCTCGCGCGATGCCTCCCTCGGCCTCGATTTCGGCCCCGTGGTGTTCTACGACGGTCAGGGCCTGATGGCTCCAGCCAAGCTCAATGTGAAGAGCGCCAGCGAACTCTCCGATGCGGCGATCTGCCTGCTGCCTGGAACGACGACCCTCCAGAACCTGGAGGATTTCTTCCGGCCCAAGAACATCAAGTATGAATCCGTTGTGTTCGAGAATTCGGACGAGTGGCGCAATGCCTTCTTCAACGGACGCTGCGATGCCATCACGACCGATCGCTCCGACCTCGCCTCCGTCCGCGCGATCGCCAACGACCCGTCGCAGTACGTCGTCCTGCCGGAGACCATCTCGAAGGAGCCGCTGGCCCCGACGATCCGCCAGAACGATCCCAACTGGCGCGATATTCTGAACTGGTCTGTCTATACCCTCATCGGAGCGGAGGAGAAGGGCGTCACCCAGGCGAATGTCGATGAGCAGCTCAAGAGCGAGGATCCCGAGATCCAGCGCATGCTCGGCGTGAACGGCGACTTCGGAAAGATGCTCGGCCTCGACAACAAGTGGGGCTACAACATCATCAAATCGCTCGGCAATTACGGCGAAGTCTTCGACCGCAATCTCGGCCCGAAGACCCGGCTGGGCCTGAGCCGCGGACCGAACGAGCTCTGGACCAAGGGTGGCCTGCTTTACGCGCCGCCGTTCCGATAGTCTGAGATCGACGGGTGGCCGCAGGGCCACCCGTTCCTCCCTCAGTCCTATCCGGAAAGGATCATCATGCGCGTCGATGCGATGAGCGGGACGAGACTCCTGTACAACCTGCGTTTTCGGGCGATCCTCTATCAGGTGATCGCCGTCGGAAGCATCGTCCTCCTGGGCCTCTATCTATTCTCGAATGTATCGCAGAAGCTGGCCGAGCAGAATATCGCGACGGGTTTCGACTATCTGAGCCGTGAAGCGGGCTTCGTGATCAGCCAGACCTTGATCGACTACAAGCCCACCGACACCTATGGGCGGGCCATCCTGGCCGGCATCGTCAACACGGTCTGGGTCTCGGCCTGGAGCGTCGTGCTTGCGACGATCCTCGGGCTTGTCGTCGGCATCGCCCGTCTTTCCCGCAACCCGCTTTTGGCACTCCTGGCCTTTCTCTATGTTGAGGCTCTGCGCAATGTGCCTTTGCTCCTCTATCTCTTCCTCTGGTACGCCCTGATCGTCACGAGCCTCCCGGCCGTGCGCGAAGCATGGGAAATTCTGCCCCATGTCTTCCTGAGCAACAGCGGCCTGACCGTGCCATCCCTGCTATGGACCAGCGCCCATACGCTCGTTCTTCTGGCGCTTGTTCTCGGCGGCGTTCTCGGGTTTCTCGTGCACCGCCGGGCGACGGCCGCGCGGATCAGCACGGGCAAGGCGCGGACGATCTGGCCTTGGGTCGCCCTGGCCCTTCTGGTGCCGCCGATGCTCGCGATCCTGATCGTACAGCCTGATCTGACGGTCAGCCTTCCTGAGAAGGGGCGCTTCCGCCTGACGGGGGGCGCCCAGCTCAGGCCGGAATTCACCGCCCTTCTCGTGGGCCTTGCCCTTTCGGCTTCCGCGGGAATCGCGGAGATCGTAAGGAGCGGGATCCTGTCGGTCCGCAAAGGGCAATGGGAGGCGGCTCGCGCGCTCGGCCTGCGTGACGGATTGACCATGCGCCTCGTCATTCTTCCGCAAGCGCTCCGCGTGATCATTCCGCCGCTCACCAGCAGCTATCTCAGCCTGTTCAAGAACTCGTCGCTCGCCATCGCGATCGGATATCCGGATCTCGTCATGGTCTCGAACACGACCATGAACCAGACCGGACAGGCGATCGAGGGCATTGCGATCTTCATGCTCGTCTATCTCGGCCTGTCGATCATGATTTCCCTGTTCATGAACTGGTACAACAGCCGCGTCGCGCTGAAGGAGCGCTAGGCCATGACGACCGCGACCGACATCGCCGAAGCCCAACTGAAGATGCCGGTTCGACGGGAGCCGGATGTTGGCCGCCGCCTTCTGCATCGCACGCTCAAGCCTCTCGTCGGGACACCCGTCAATGCAGTGATCACGCTGGCCTGCCTGTGGGTCCTGTGGCTCGGGGCCAAGGGCGCCTATGGCTGGCTCGTGACCCGGGCGGTCACGGAAGGAGGCGCCCAGGCCTGCAAGGTCGGGAACGGAGCCTGCTGGCCCTTCTACGCAGCGAAGCTGCGCTTCATGATCTTCGGCGTTTATCCCTATGACGAGCAGTGGCGCGTGCTGCTTGCGATGATGCTGTTCCTCGGCGCCATGGGGATCACCATGATCCCGCGCTTCTGGAGCAGACAACTTCTCGTGCTCTGGGGCGTCACGATCGTCGCGACGGCGATCCTGATCGGAGGCGGCGTGTTCGGCCTCTCCTATGTGCCGACGACGCAGTGGAGCGGATTGCCGCTCTCCTTCCTGCTGTCGGCGGTCGGACTCGCCTTCGGCTTTCCGCTTGGCGTCGTTCTCGCCCTCGCCCGCTCCTCGAGCCTCCCGGCCATCCGGGTGCTCGCCATCATCTTCATCGAGGTGATTCGCGGCGTCCCGCTGATCAGCATCCTGTTCATGGCCTCCGTGATGCTGCCGCTCTTCATGCCGAGCGGCGTCACCGTGGACAAGCTGCTGAGGGCGCAGATCGCCATCATCATCTTCGCCGCCGCCTATATCGCGGAGGCGGTCCGTGGCGGGTTGCAGGCGATCCCCCGAGGACAGCACGAGGCCGCCAGCGCGATGGGCCTGCATTACTGGCAGGCCATGCGCCTCGTCGTTCTGCCGCAAGCCTTGAAGATCGCGATCCCGCCGCTCGTGAACATCTCCATCGGCTTCTTCCAGGACACGACGCTCGTCACGATCATCGGCCTCCTGGACTTCCTGTCCACCGTCCGTACGGCCATGACGGACCCGAACTGGGTCGGCATCGCCGTCCTGGAAGGCTACGTCTTCGCGGCCTTCGTGTTTCTGGTGTTCTCATACGGCATGGGAGCCTACAGCCGCTTCCTGGAGCGCCGCATGCGCCTCGGCCACGACTAGGACTGTTTCCACGTGCGTGGAATCGTCTCTTGTCCTGGCCAAGCCGCATATGTTTGACAGTGAGCCGGATACTTTACCGGGAATGCCATAGGGTCGGGGCACATAACCAAAGTGTTCCCCACCCTGCGTCCGCCGAAACCTGCAGTTCTAGGCCTGCAGGCTGGAATCTCGGTGCATGCCGGCCTGCTGGTTGGGAGCCGTCGCGGGACGCGAGAGCGGATGTCCCGCCTTTCGGTCACTCAGTGAGATAGCGCTCCACCAGACGGGCCCAAAGCGCGGCGCCCGTGATCAGGCTTCCATCGGCGAAGTCGTATTTCGAGCTGTGAAGAATGGCGGAGTTCGTGCCATTGCCGAGCCTCAGGAAGCTCCCGGGCTTGTGCTCGAGGAAATAGGCGAAATCCTCGCTCCCCGGAATGAGGTGACATGTGGAGACCCGGTCTGCTCCGATCAGCTCCTCTGCGACGGTGCGGGCGAAGGCCGTCTCCGCTTCGGAGTTCACGACGACCGGATAGCCCCTCTCGTACTCGATCTCGACAGTGGCGCCGTAGCCGTCGACGACCGATTGGGTCAGCTTGACGATCCGCTCCTGCAGGAGATTGCGGATCTTGGGATCGAAGGAACGGACGCTGAGCGCGAGCTTTGCATATTCCGGAATGACGTTGACGGCACTGCCCGCGTGAATGGTCCCGACGGTGACGACGGCCGTCTGGGTCGGATCGACGTTCCGCGACACGATCGTCTGCAGCGAGACCACGAGATTGCACGCGATCACCACCGGATCGACCGTGAGGTGGGGCCGGGATGCATGGCCGCCGAGCCCCTTGATCGTGATGTTGACGGTATCGGACGAGGCCATCATCGGGCCGGAGCGCAGGAGAATGTCGCCCTCCGGTGCGCCGGGATGATTGTGCAGGCCGAAGATGGCGTCGAAAGGAAAGCGTTCGAAGAGCCCGTCTGCGATCATGGCCTGAGCGCCGCTGAACTTTCCGGCCTCTTCGGCCGGTTGAAAGATCAACGTGACGGTGCCGTTGAACCGACGGGTCCGAGCCAGGTACTCGGCGGCCCCGAGCAGCACCGTCGTATGCCCGTCGTGACCGCAGGCATGCATCTTGCCGAGGGACTGGCTCGCATAGGCCAGGCCGCTCTCTTCCACGATCGGGAGAGCATCCATGTCGGCCCGGATGGCGATGCCCTTCCGTCCATCGCCCGCGCTCAGGCGCGCGACGACGCCATGCCCGCCGACATTGCGCGTCACCTCATAACCCCAAGCCTCGAGCTTGTCGGCGACGAAGCGCGCCGTCTCGGCCTCTTCGAAGGAGAGCTCCGGATGGGCATGGAGATGGTGGCGGATGCCGGTGAGTTCGGCTTCCATGGCGTCGAAATCCGAGACTCTGGCGAAGACGTTGTCGTTGAGCATGATATTCGTCCGAATGGCAATGAAACTCTGGCTTGGAAAGGCGATGGCCGTCGATGATCACAGGAAGCGCGACAGGAAGGCCTTCGTGCGGGGATGCTGCGGATTTCCGATCACATCGTCCGGGCTGCCCATCTCGACGATCTTGCCGCCATCCATGAACACGACCCGGTCTGCCGCCTCGCGGGCGAAGCCGATCTCATGGGTCACGACGATCATGGTGAGCCCCTGTTTGGCGAGATCGCGCATGGTCGCCAGCACCTCGCCGACGAGTTCCGGATCGAGTGCCGATGTCGGCTCGTCGAACAGCATCAGCTTGGGCTTGATCGCCAGGGCGCGGGCGATCGCGACGCGCTGCTGCTGGCCGCCGGAAAGCTGGCGCGGATAGCTGCCGGCCTTTTCCGACAACCCGACCCGCTCAAGAAGCTTCAGGGCGTTTCGGGTCGCCTCCTGACGGCTTTCACCGTGAATGCCGACAGGTGCCTCGATGATGTTCTGCAGCACCGTCATGTGCGGGTAGAGATTGAACTGCTGGAATACCATGCCGATCTTCCGGCGCTGGCGGGCGATGCCGTTCGCGGAGAGCTTCTCCAGACGATCGCTGCGGAGCCGGTAGCCGATCTGCTCGCCGTCAACCGCGATGAAGCCCTTGTTGATGGCTTCCAGGTGATTGATGCAACGCAGGAAGGTCGACTTTCCCGAGCCGGACGGACCGAGGATCACAACGACCTCTCCCGGCATGACGTCGAGGTCGATGCCCTTCAGCACTTCAAGCTGGTCGAAGGACTTGTGAACGTCGTGGGCCTGGACGAGGGGCGTTAGGGTCTGGGCGGCACTCAATGGCTTGCCTCCTCTACGACTGTACCGACAGGCGCAGGCTTATCGGCGGCTCTGTTGCGGCGCTCGCTGCGGCCGTAATAGGCCTCGATATAACTCTGCCCGACATTGAGGACCGAGGTGATGAGCAGGTACCAGATGACTGCGACGAGCAGCATCGGGATGATCTCGAAGGTGCGGTTGTAGATCGATTGCACGGAATAAAGCAGATCGGCCATCGCGATCACGCTGACGAGAGACGTCGCCTTGATCATGCTGATCAGCTGATTGCCGGTCGGCGGCACAATGGAGCGCATGGCTTGCGGGATGATGATCCGCCACAGGGCCCGGGCCCTCGTCATGCCGAAGGCTTCGGCGGTTTCCGTCTGGCCGCGATCCACGGAAAGAAGGCCGCCGCGAATGATCTCCGCCATATAGGCCGCTTCGTTCAGCGCGAGCCCGACGATGGCAGCCGTCATCGGCGTGATGACCGAGTTCGTGTCCCAGCTCGCAAGCGTCGGGCCGAAGGGTATGGCGATCGAGAGCCGCGGGAACAGGGTGGACAGGTTGTACCAGAAGATGAGCTGCACGAGCAGCGGGGTGCCACGGAAAAACCAGATGAACAGGGAGGCGAACGAATTCGCCAGCCGATCCTTGGACATGCGTGCGATCGCGAGCACGAGTCCGAGAACCGTGCCGATCGCCATCGCGACGACCGTGAGCCCGAGGCTGACATAGAGACCTTTGATGACCGTGGGATCGAAGAAGTAGGCGGCAACGACGGGCCAGCCGAAGTTCTCGTTATGGGCGACGATCCAGGCGAAGTTCGCCGCTACGAGAAGGATGACGGCCCACAAGATCAATCGGCCCAGGCGGAAGGGAGCGTGGGCCGTCGCCACGTCCCGGAAACGCGCATCGCCCAAGGGCGATGCGCTCGACAGATCAAGACGGCTCATTTCGGAAGCGCTCCACCGAGGTTGATGCCGGGCTCCTTGAGCATGTTGTTCTCAAGACCCCACTTCTTCATGATGGCCGCGTAGGTTCCGTTTTTCATCAGGAGCTTGATGGTGTCGAGCAGCACCGGTCCGAGCGGCGATCCCTTGGGCACGACGGCGCCCTGATAGAGATCCTCGAAGCCGTTCTTCTGCCCGACGCCGGTCAGTTCGAGCTGGCCGTTGGCCTGGGCAACGAAGTAAGTCAGGGGCGCCTGCGAAGAGAAGAACGCGTCAGCGCGCTTCGAACGGACGGAGAGGATCGAGCTCGGCTGGTCCGTATAGGACTGAACCGTAAGAGCCTCCTTACCGTCGGCCTTGCACTTCTCGGCCTGAACCTGGATCACACGTTCGGCGGAGCCGCCCGCCATGACGGCGATGCGGTTGCCGCAGGCGGTATCGAGCGAGGTGATGCCCTTCGGATTGCCCTTCTGGACGGCGAAGACGACGAACTCCTGAACCCAGTCGACGAAATCGTTGGCCTCTTCGCGGCTCTTGAAATCGCCGACGGGACCGAATGCGAACTGATAGCGCCCCGAATTCACGCCGGCGAGCAGCGCCGGCAGACCGCCAACGGTGGCGTGCTCGATCTTCACACCGAGAACCTGGCCGATCGCATCCGTCAGATCGCTGCTGGCGCCGGTCATCTCGGTTCCGGTGACGATCTCATAGGGAGGGAACGAGCCGTTGTTGACCGAGATCATCTTGCCCTCGGTGCGGATGTTCTCCGGTAGGCGCGCCCTCAGTTCTTCGTTCACGCTCTGCTTCGGGATGGCGGCTTCCTGCGCGATGGCCGAACCTGCGAGAAGCAGGGCAGCGAGTGCGGCGGAGGCGATCAACTTCGACTGCATGGGAAAGACCCTTTCTGTTTGAAGACGCCGTTTCTGGTCGTCAGCCACTCTGACAAAATTCATTTGGCGCGGGCGTGCCAGGGAAAGAGATCGGCGGGCGTCAGCGCGCGTGGCAGAATCCTCTGCTCGTACAGCTCGGTGGCGAAATCGCCGATCATCTTCTCGTTCGCCTCGAACCCGCTGACATTCCATGAGGGCGACAGATCCGCGGCGCAGCGGCGCAGCTCGTCGATCATCCAGGGGGTCGTGTCCGCGTATTTCTCGCGCTTCTGCAGCCACATGCGCTGAGAGGCGTCGATCACTTCGCTGAGCTCGTCCATGATCCACGGGTGCTCGCGCACGAGTTCGGCCTTGAGGCCGATCAGGTGCATGCCCGGCACGTAGCCGACGTCATGGAAGTAGGCGACCTCGGCCGCCCTGAAGTCGTCGAGAACCTGGCGAAGCGGAGAATTCTGATCGAAGAAGCCCGGCGGCATGAAGGGGGTGAAAATCGCATCCAGGCCCCCATCCTGCAGAAGATCGACCATGGGCCTCTCGCCGGGTGCGGCTTCGATGCGCCCCGGACGGCCGAAACCGTCGAGCCGGTCCGTGATGGGGTGGGCTTCCGTCAGCCGGCCCGCGTACCACATGGCATCCTCGATCCCGACGCCTTCGCGACGGATGGCGGCACGGGTCCAGGTATTGCCGGAGTCCCGCCAGCCCGTCACGCCGATCTTCTTGCCGGCGAGATCCGACAACCTGCGGATCGGGCTCTCCTTCGTGGTGATGATGCACCTGTGCCGGAACCCGCGCATGATAAAGTTCGGGATGCCCACGACACTGTCATCCCCGTCGTGCCGCAGTTGCGAATAGCGGCTGAAGGACATCTCCGCCCCTTCATATGACGGATCATGGGCCACATTGGAGATGAGAGTGCCGACCCGATCCACCTTGATATCGAGGCGCTCCGACCGAACGTCGCCCAACACCAGAGGTGTCATGTAGTCCCAGTCGCGGAGGGCGAGACGGAGGGTCAATGGCATCAGAATTCACTCACAGCAAACTTGTCCTGCCTGTAATTAAAATGTTCATATTGAGTTGATCAAACTCTATTATGTTATTGAACATTAAATTCGGTGCAGCATGGCAGAATTCAGAGACGCGCATTGGTTTGCCGAGAAGCTGAATGACAGGACCATTCGCGGGATCGCTCTTGAGACCAGAGCCCTGATCCGCGCCGGCGTCCTGACGGTCGGTACAAAGTTACCGCCGATCCGTGACCTTGCCTTCGCGCTGGGTGTGAGCCCTGCGACGATCTCGGAAGCGTGGAGTGAGCTGCGCCGCCAGAATATCATCAGCGGGCGAGGCCGAAACGGCACCTGGGTGAGCGGAGACCGCTTCGTCGCCAAGCCGAACCGGCTCGGAAGCTCCGGCAATTATGGCGAAGGCATTCTGAACCTGACCGCAGCCGTTCCCGATGTTCGCTTGTTGCCGCCGCTTGCGGAAGCGATGGCCTACGGCGCATCGGCGGAGAACCTCAACAGCTATGAGCGCAACAGGATTCTGCCGGAACTCGAAGAGGAAGTGAGGAGAACCTGGCCCTATGAACCGGAGGCCTTTCTGGCCACGAATGGTGGCTATAACGCGGTCTACACCCTGGTTCACGCGCTACTGCCGCCGGGAGCATCCGTTGCGATCGAGAACCCGACGGGCATGCGCATCCTCGACATCCTGGAGGATAGGGGCGTTCGCATCGTGCCGGTCGAATGCGACGACGAAGGACCACTGCCGGCGTCCCTCGATGGAGCGTTGAAAACGAAACCCGCCGCTTTCATCTTTCAACCGCGCCTGCATTCAGTGACAGGCCAGAGCGTCAGCCGGAAGCGCCTGGAAACGCTTGCCGGGATACTGAAGGACGTCGATACCCTCATTGTCGAAGACGACGGTGTCGGGGATATCTCCGCAGCGCCACGCCATTCCATGGGCATTCACTTTCCGAACCGGGTCATTCACATCCTGTCGTTCTCGAAAACACATGGGCCGGACCTGCGTCTCGCTGTCCTCTCCAGCTCCCGCGCGATCGTTGAACAGATTCAGTCGTATCGCAGCTTCAGCGCCGGGTGGACCAGCCGCATCCTGCAGGGTGCCACGGCTTGGTTGCTACGCGATCCCGCGACACGGGATTCCATCGATCACGCTCGAACGATTTACCACAGCCGGCGCGCTCATCTCGTCAACGCCCTGCAACAAAGAGGCGTCATGGCCATGCACGGTGAGGGTCTATGCGCATGGGTCCCGGTATCTTCCGAGCCCTTCGCCATGGTAACACTTGCCGCCCATGCCATTGCCGCTCAACCGGGCGCCAAGTTCTCCAACTTGCCGACCTGCCATTTGCGCATTGCAACGGCTACATTATCGGACAGATACGAGAGCGTGGCAGATTCGATCGCATTGGCGGCTGCCACATGAGCGAACGCCGAAGCGAATTCCAGGTTCTGATTTCGGGGAATGTACCCCCTGACCAGAAACAAAATTGTGATGAGGCGCATCGGACATCGTCCTCCCCAAGTGACCGTACCCCAATAGTGAAACTGGTGATCGCCTCATCATTAGGATCATATTCAGTAGAACACGGTTGGAACAGCGCAAGATAACGCGTTTCCGGGATCATGTATGCAATAGCCGACTATCTAGTCCGTGCGCGTCTCTAACATGACAGGATCCAAAACACCCTCACCGTTGATAGATGGATATCGTCGGAGCATTTATTGCTCATGCGGGATGCGAAAACTTAAGGTCTTCTTCACGTCTTTGCCTAATTTTGAAGCCGCCTGGTTCATGCGCGTCTGGGGGCGTGCGCTTCTCGCGGCGATGCGAGCAGGCCAATGAAAGACAATGAGACTCCTCAACAATTTGAACTTACTCACGAAGATCGCCGTTCCGGTGGTGATCTTCGTTGCGATTACCGTTGGCCTGATTGCAATGGCAGTAACAGGCCTTGATGAAATGAATGCCAAAGCTCGGCACATTGTCGATAACGATGCAAAGAGGCTGAGCTTGGTTCAGAGCGTCAACACGCAGATCAACGAGGCGTCGACCCAAGAAAAAGGCATGATCCTGACGCCGAAAAACCTCCCGGATCGGGTCAGGAGCGTTGAAAATGCCTTCAAGAGCGCGACCAAGAAGGCGTCGGAAGACCTGGACCGGATCGTCGACCTCTCAAGTTCTGCTGAATTCAGGAAGCTGAACGAGGATCTGAGAAGCGCGACCCTGAATTACTTCCGGGTGCTGGAACAGAGCCTCGCCGCTTCGATGGCAGGCAACGACACGGCCGCGACCGAGATCACAAACGGCGCGGCTCGCGACCTGCGCCGCGCTCTGCGGGACCAGATTACCGCCAGCATCGACGGCATCGCCCTTGAACTGGAGCAGATGAAGCAGGAAGCGTCTTCCGATGCCCTGCGCACCAGATGGTGGCTTATCGGTTCTGCCGCAGGCGGGTTGGCGTTCGCAATCGGATTGATCTGCTCGATCGTCCTCCTCGGCGTAACGCGGCCGCTCGGGTCGATGACGGAAACCATGGGACGCTTGGCCGGGGGTGAGCTTGATATTCTCGTGACCGGCACTGATCGCCAGGACGAGGTGGGCGCATTGGCCCGTTCGCTCCAAGTCTTCAAGGATAATGCGATCGAAGCCCGTCGCCTCGCCGCCGAACAGGAGGTTGAGAACGACGCCAAGATGCGCCGTGCCCAGATCCTCGATCAGCTGACCAGGAGTTTCGAGCGCAATGTCTCGGCCATGACACAGGGCTTGGCCTCGGCTGCGACGGAGATGGAAGCCACGGCGCAAACCATGACGTCGATTGCGGATCAGACCAACACCCAGACGGTCAGCGCGGCCTCGGCCGCCGAGCAGACCTCGGCTAACGTGCAGACGGTGGCAGCCGCCACGGAAGAGCTGTCGATCTCGATCAGGGAGATCGCATCGCAAGTGTCCCAGTCCTCCCGGATCGCCGAGCGTGCGGTGCATGATGCCCAGCGCACCGACGCCATCGTGCAGCAGCTGGCTTCCACGGCGGAGCGGATCGGCAACGTCATTGCCCTGATCAATTCCGTGGCCGGGCAGACCAACCTGCTGGCCCTCAACGCAACCATCGAGGCGGCGCGTGCCGGTGAAGCCGGCAAGGGCTTTGCCGTGGTGGCCTCCGAGGTGAAGGAGCTCGCCAATCAGACGGCGAAGGCCACGGACGAGATCTCGACGCAGATCGCATCGGTGCAGCAGGCGACCCGAGAGGCGGTTCAGGCCATCCAGACCATTACCCAGACGATCGGGGAGATGTCACAGATCTCGGTCACGATCGCCGCAGCCATGGAAGAGCAAGGCGCGGCAACGGGTGAGATCGCCCGCAACGTTCATGAAGCGGCCCGCGGCACCGAGCATGTGACCGGCAGCATCGGCGACGTGCGCCGGGGTGCCGGCGAGACCGGGGCTGCCGCGTCTCAGGTTCTGAGCGCCGCCCAGGAGCTGGCTCGCCACTCCAACAGCCTCGGGGACGAGGTCGGCCAGTTCCTTCGCGACGTGAAGGCCGCCTGAAGCAAGGTCGTCTATCCCAGCGGACGGAGGTTCGCCGAGATCGCCTGAAGCATTTTTCGGTGAAGTGGATCCGGTTCACCGCTCAAAAATGCGGCAATGCAAAGAAGAGAGTTGATGCCACGCTCGTGGCAACAGCTCTAGTCCTCAGTCGAACGGAGTCTGGAAGGCGCCCTGCCGAGAAGGGGCGCCTTTCTTTTTCTGGCAGCTCCGCTCATCGCGCGACAGCCGGCGTGCGTTCACTCCGGGCGTAACGACTGGCCAGGATCGCTCCGACGATGATCTGGATCTGGTTATAGAACATGATCGGCAGCACGATCATGCCGAAGCCCGGAGCGGTCGCAAACAGAACCTTTGCGAGCGGCAGACCCGACGCAAGGCTCTTCTTCGAGCCACAGAACACCGCGGCGATCTCGTCCCCCCGCGAGAACCCGAACCGGCGGGCGAAGAAGGCCGTGAGAGCCAGCACGACCGTCAGCAAGACCAGGCACAGCACCGCCGTCAGGGCCACGCTGCCCGGCGGGAGCCGAGACCATAAGCCGTCGACCACAGACTGCGAGAACGCCGTGTAGACGATCAGCAGGATAACCCCTTGGTCGAGATGGCCGATCCTGTGCCCATGCCGGGCCATGATCCCCGCCAGCCACGGACGGGCAATCTGGCCGGCCGCGAACGGGACCAGGAGCTGGAGAACCACATCGCTGAGGGCCTGGGTGAGATCGAAGCCGCCCTCAACCGAGGTCCGCGTGAGCAGCGACAGCAGCACCGGAGTCAGCAGCAGGCCAAAAACGTTCGAGGCCGCCGAACTGCAGATGGCGGCCGGCACATTTCCCATGGCCATGGCCGTGAACGCGATGGAGGACGATACCGCCGATGGCAACGCCGCCAGGTAGAGGAAGCCCAGGAACAGATCCGCCGGCATCCACGCCGTTGGCAGCACGCCAAACGGCAGCACGGCAATGGGAAATACGATAAACGTGATGGCGAAAATGAAGAGGTGCAACCGCCATTGAACGAGCCCCTGGATCACGACCTCTCGCGGGAGGGCCGCACCGTGGACGAAGAAGAGCAGCGCGATTCCCAGAACACCCAACGTATCGAGCAACTCGGCGCTGGCGCCTTGCGCGGGAAACACGCTGGCCACAGCGATGGCCGCCATGATGAGCAGGAGAAAAGGATCGATCTTTCGCATGGGTCATTCCGTTCTGAAGATGAACTGCGTGCTCGCGCCGCTCAGTAATACGGCCACACGGAGGGGCGATCGGCTTCCGAATCGCGACACGGGCATACTCGGTCTGGCAGCCTCCGCGTCAGCACGGACGCAGCGCTGATGAGCGCCAGGACAGCGACCAGAATCGCCGGAACAATCAGGACCATCGGCCCGAATACGCCGTTCAGCATGGCGCCGGACATCGCGCCGGCCACGAGAGCACCCCACAGGAGGGCATGGCCTCGCAGACGCCAGGTCTCCGCTCGCCCGAGAAGGGCCTGTCCGAGCGCTTGCCCAAGGCTCACCAGCGTGCCGGTGACGAAGGTCACGCCGAGCCGCACGCCGTTTACAGGCTGCAGGGCCGTGTTCTGCACGCCCATGGCCGCGGCGACCGGAAGGATCGAGGCGGAAACGGTCCAGCCGGACCCAGCCATCAGAGCCGCACCCGTCAGAAAGACCGCCTCCAGAAAAAGGATGGCCGGAAGGGCCCATGATCCCGCCATACTGGGCAGGATCGTCCCAAGGATGACCCCGCCCAGGAACGAGGCGATCATGAACAGGCCCTGCCCGACGGCATCCCAATGACCGCCCTCGAGTCCGACGCCGAGCGACACGCTGGCCCCACTCATGAAGGAGGCGAACAGGCCGCCGAGGCCTATGTAACCGATGGCGTCGACGAAGCCGGCGATGGCAGTCAGCAGCACGCCTGGTAAAAGGTGGGTCTGCAGGCTTGTCGACAGACGGCCTACGCCTTGCACCTCCGGCCCTGTCATAGCTCACAGGATCCGGAAGAGCCCGTCGATGACGATCCAGACGAACATGGGATAGATCATAAGTCCCAGGATGGTGCCGATGAGGCGACCGACGCGGACAGCCGAGTCGTGGGTAGGCTCATCACCGAAAAACCGCTCATCAAGTGTCGCTTTCATCAGATGCCCCTCTCCGTTCCTCTGGCCCGGCTGCAGCTTTCGCGGCCAAGCCGGACCTGCTACATAGGCCAGATTGAAATTGGTCTAGAAATTGGCCTGGAGCTCATGCCTGGAAAACGCCTGACGACGGCTGCTGTCACCCGGCGCCTGCGTGCCCATCTTCGGCGACGCGCCTACGGCCCACAGGACCGGCTGGAACCGGAGCGTGCCCTAGCTCCCATGATCGGCTGTAGTCGCGAGACCCTGCGGGCGGCGCTGGAGGTGTTGGAGAAGGAGGGGCTGATCTGGCGGCATGTGGGGCAAGGCACCTTCGTGGGGCCGCACCCGGCTTCTGAGCCGATCCGTCCGTCGGTCCTGATCGAGATGGCCTCCCCCGCCGACGTGCTCGCCGCCCGCCTCCTGATCGAGCCTCCTATTGCCGGCGAGGCTGCGCTTCGCGCGACCATCGAGGACATCGCCCACCTCCGGAGCCATGCGCTGAGGAGCAGCGAAGCGCCTGACTGGCAGGCCTACGAGCAGGCGGACGACGCTTTCCACAAGGGGATCGCCCGCATCACCGGCAATCCACTGGTGATCGCGTTCCTGGATGTCCTGTCATCGGTGCGCGGCCGCGCACGCTGGCAGCGTCAGCACGACCTCGCCTTCCGGCGAGCCCGCAAGAAGGAGTACGCGGCCCAGCAGGGCCGCATGCATCTGGCCATCGTCGAGGCTATCGCGGCACGGAATCCGGAGGCGGCGCGGCAGGCCATGTTCGACCACCTGAGCACGATCCGGACCATCATGATTTATGAGGCCGACTAGGCCGCAGACATTCATGAGGCCGAGATCGATGATCTGGAACGGGCCGCACGCGCGGTGTCTTGAGCGGCTCCGGAGCGGCGTGTGCCGGAATATCCAGCATCGTCTTCTCGGCCGGAGAGAGATGCCGAACGGCGCCTTTCGGCAGATCGCCCAGCTGCACACCTCCCACGTCGACGCGCACGAGTCGAAGCACATTCGCCCCGACCGCCGCGAGAAGGCGCCGGATCTGGCGGTTCCTGCCTTCGCTCAGCACCACTTCGAGCCAAGCATTGCGTGTGCCGGCCCGCAGCAGCCTTGACGACTTCGCGACGAGACGCTCGCCGTCGAGGGTCATGCCCGCCTGGAGCCGCTCCAGAATGCCCTCATCCGGGAGGCAGTCTATCTGGGCATGATAGACTTTCTCGACGTTCGACGCGGGATCGAGCACACGCTGCGCCCAGCGGGTGTCATTCGTCATGAGGAGCAGCCCTTCGCTTGCCTTGTCGAGTCGTCCCACGGGCGTGACGAACGGAAGGTCGAGCCCCTCCAGACAGTCGTAGACAGTTGCCCGTTCCTCCGGATCGTCTCTCGTCGTGACAAGGCCGCGTGGCTTGTTGAGCATCAGGTATACCTTGGTCTCGGCCGCGACCGCATTACCGTCGACGGTAATGCGGGTGCGCTCCGGATCGACGCGGGCCGCCGGGTTGCGGAGAACCCGGCCGTCCACGCTCACGCGCCCGGCCGTGATCAGGGCTTCGGCTTGCGTGCGGGAGCAGAACCCGAGCTTTGACAGGGCGCGCGGCAAGCTGACTACGGCACCGTTCAGGCGCCGAGGCCGAGCCGCGCCCCGTAATCGGGGCGATGGTTTCATGATGAGTCGTTCCGAACGTCAGCTCGTGAAGAACTGCTGCGTGCCATGCGCCTCGATGGCGCCCGCAAGCCGCGAAAGCGCATGCACGTAGGCGGCACTACGCAGTGTGATGCCCTTCTCCTGAGCAAGCGCCCAGGTCGCATCCCCTTCGCGCTCCATCGTCGATTTCAACCGCGCATGCACGTCCTCGACCGGCCAATAATAGCCCTGCCGGTTCTGCACCCACTCGAAGTAGGAGACAGTGACACCGCCCGCGTTCGCCAGGATATCCGGCAAAACGATGATGCTCTTGGCGGCCAGAATCTCGTCGGCTTCGGGCGTGATCGGACCATTGGCGAGTTCGAGAACGACGCGAGCCTTCACGCTGCCGGCATTCCTCTCATGGATCATGTCCTCTAAGGCTGCCGGAACAAGCAACTCGCAATCGACAGAAACGAGTTCGTCGGCCGGAATGGAGGAGATGCCGTCAGCCCCGGCAAGGTTCGTGACGCTCCCCTGTCCTTTGGCAGCTATGAGCCTGTCGACATCGATCCCCGACGAGCAGTGGATCGCGCCCCTTGAGTCGGAGACCGCCACGATGCTGTAGCCGTCGGCGGCCAGCAGGCGCGCGATATGCTGGCCGGCATTTCCGAAGCCCTGGATAGCCACCCGCGCGCCCGGCTCCAATCCGAGTGTCCCTGCCAGGCGCTGGACAAGATAGTAGCCGCCGCGAGCCGTCGCATCGTCACGCCCGAGCGAACCCCCAAGAGCGATGGGCTTGCCGGTAATGACCGCCGGCGTCGCCTCGCCGACGATAGAGGCATACTCGTCGGCCATCCAACCCATGACCATCGAGTTGGTGTAAACATCGGGCGCCGGAATATCGCGGTCTGGCCCGATGATCTTGGAGAATGCCTGCACGTAGGCGCGCGACAGGCGTTCCAGTTCGGCCTTCGACAGCGTGCGGGAATCGACCTGCACAGCCCCCTTGCCGCCGCCGTAAGGCAGGTTCATCACCGCGCATTTGAAGGTCATCCAGAAGGCAAGCGTCTCCACCTCCTCCATGGTCGAATCCGGATGGAAGCGAATGCCGCCCTTGGTCGGGCCGCGGGTGTCGTCGTACCGGCAGCGCCAGGCCATGAAGGACTTGCGAGAGCCATCGTCCATGCGGATCATCAGGCGGACCTTCGTGGTCTCACGCGGGTACTTCAGCTTTTCGAGTACGTCCGCGTCGAGATCGAGGTGCCGGGCTGCTTCATCGAGGCGTGTCAGGGCCTGGTCCAGCATGGAGGCTGCTTGCAATCTATCTTTCTCCTATGTGTTGATGCCATCCCGGCAAGTTACCGATAGGAAGCTTTAATGGCGGCATCTGCTCCGGAGTGCAACATCCCGAAGAGGGCTGCGTCGATCCGGAACAATTGCGAGCCCGATGCGACCCTCCCAGTCCCCTACTCCCTTCGTGCGGGCGCCTGCGGCGTCCACGACCTTGCATTCGCGCGCAACAGGGCTATCTTGTCAGTATCATGATTATGCTCGTGAAAAATCTTCGCCGTCTGGCGCACGCGGGTTGCCTCAAAGCAGGCAGGTAAGCCCCAGGAGCCAGATGACCCATTTCGGTCACCGGCACTCCGGGGCGTCATATCTCTCACCATCGCCGTGCCGTCGATGCACCGTTCAGGCGCAAGCCGGCCTCTCATGTCTGCCCCTTGCGGGAATGCACGCCTGCGCGGCCCGCCGCCGACCGTTTCGAGGAGGTTTTCATGAACACGCAGAACAAGCTCCCCCCGATCACCCTCGCGACCAGCGACTACAACCGCCTGCTGTTCACCGCGATGATCCGGCAGAACCGCAACAGCCGAACACCCAACTTCCTGCTCAAGGAACTGCGCCGAGCGGAGGTTTGCCATCCGGCCGCACTGCCGGATGATGTCGTCTCCACGAACTGTCGAGTGATCTACCGCATGGATGACGAGCCGAAGTCGCGTGCGCACCTGCTCGTCCATCCAGAAGACCTGATCTGGCCTGGCGCGGAGATCTCGGCCACGACGCCGCTGGGAACGGCGCTGCTGGGCCTGCGCGTCGGCGACCGCATGTCATTCGTCGAGGATGGCAGGATCCGCGAGGTGTATGTGGAGGGTATTGGCCTGCGCTTCCTGGATGCCGGGTCAACGGTCACCCGCACTCTCGGCAACATCATTTGGACGTGAGGTGGCCGACCGCCTTGGCAGCATCTTCCGTTGGACGAAGTCATAAGCTAGACCGGAGCGTGATCCAGGCCGCGCATTCTCAGATCATCCAGTGACGGAGCGATATTGAATGCGACGAGGCGTGCATTGCGATGCGTCATCGAAGGACGGACGTCGAAGATCGTGATCGCTGCGGGCGAGATAGGTGACAGCTGGGACGGAGCTAGACCGACCAGCACGTGACAGGCGGCCCGGACCACGCCTTCATGGGCGACAATCACGACATCGTCGACGGCCCGGTCCATGGCCGCGTCGAGTGCTGCGCTGACACGACCCCGAAACGGCTCCCACCCTTCGCCTCCCGGCGGTGTATAGGCGCCGAGTCGCCAATCGCGGTAGGCGCCCGGATCGGATGCCTCGATCTGCTCGATCCATCGTCCCGTCCAATCGCCGAGATCCATCTCGCGCAGGCGCTCGTCCGTCGTGAACCCGGAGAAGCCGAGAAGTTCCGCCGTATGGCGGGCCCGGCTCAGATCGGAGGACACGATGTGGCCCGGAGCGGGACCGCCTGCGAAGAAGCCCGCCGCGCGCCGCGCCTGCTCGATGCCGCGCGACGACAAGGGAGCATCCGCATGCCCTTGCAGGCGCCGCTCCGCGTTCCACACGGTCTCGCCGTGACGCAAGAGGATCAGTCTCAAGGTCTAAGATCTCCAGGCTGAATTCAGATGCTCATGCGGCTGCGGTGTTCGCCACGATCGGCAGCAGCTCGGACATGGTGTCGATCAAACGATCCGCGCCGAGTTCCGCATGAGGCTTGTGGCTGTACCCGTAGGTGACAGCGAAGGTGCGCACGCCGGCTGCCCGGGCCGCCTGCACGTCATGGTAGTTGTCGCCGATCATGAGCGCCGCCTCGGGCGCGACGCCCAATTGTTTCAATGCCGCAAGGATCGGAGCGGGGTGAGGCTTGCGCTCGGGAAGCGTATCGCCCCCAATGACTGCATCGAAATAGGTCCGCAGGCCGAGCGCCTCGAGAATATCGATGGTCGCCCCAAACGGCTTGTTGGTGACGACCCCCAGCGGAAGCCCAAGAGCGCGCAGACCTGCCAGCGTGTCCGCGACACCGGGATAGGCCTCGGTATGGCGAGACGCATTGGCCTCGTAGATTTCGAGAAACCGCGTGACCAGCGTAGGGAGGCGCGACAAGTCCCCTCCTGTCGCCGCAATGGCCCGCTCCACGAGCTTGGGAGCCCCGTCGCCGATCATGGATTTGACCTCGCCGAGGTCGATCTGCCGGAGGCCTTCCTGCACCAGGAGGATATTCACTGCGTCCCTCAGATCGCGGGCGCTGTCCACGAGGGTTCCGTCCAGATCGAAGATGATGGCTTTCAAGAGAGACATGCGGTCGGTACTAGCGTTTGGGGAATGTCGTGACAATGGCGGAAGGATGCGTCCCTTCCGCCAGGCGGCAACGTCGCTGCAGGCCACCTCAGGCGGCGAGCCAGAGGGCGGAACGCAGGGAAAGGCCGATCTCGACAGCCGAGCCCGTCTGGCGAAGCGCCTCTCCCGAATGGAAAGGCGTGTCGATGGAGACCTCCGCGGCCCCGATCCTAACCCCATAGCGCAGGGTCGAGCCCAGGAACTCGCTATGCACGATGGTGCCCGGCAGAAGGATATCCCCGGCGCCGCTCCTGCCCAGAGAGGCGTGCTGCGGCCGGAACACGAGCTTGGCCCCATCCGGCACGACCACGTGCGCCGGGATCGGCAGGCGAACCCCGCCGTCGATGTCGAAAAAGCGCTCGCCCCCCTCGCGCGCCACGCGCCCCGGCAGGATGTTCGCCGTGCCGAGGAAGTTCGCCACGAACAGGTTGGCAGGCTTCTCGTAGAGCTCCATGGGCGTGCCGACCTGCTGCACGACGCCGTCGTTCATGACGGCAATCCGGTCGCAGATCGTGTTGGCCTCTTCCTGATCGTGCGTGACGAAGATCGTCGTCAGGCCGAGGCGCTGCTGCAGGTCGCGCAGCTCCCTGCGCACTTGCACGCGCATCTTCGCATCGAGGTTGGACAGAGGCTCGTCGAGGAGCAGCACCTTCGGCTCGATGGCGATGGTACGCGCGACCGCGACACGCTGCTGCTGCCCGCCGGAGAGCTGCGACGGGCGCCGGTCGGCCAAGTGGGCGAGCCCAACGAGTTCCAGCGCGGCCGCGACGCGCCTGTCGATCTCGGCCTTCGGAACCTTTCGCTCCTCCAGGCCGAATGCGACGTTGCGCTTCACGGTCATGTGGGGCCACAGGGCATAGGACTGGAAGACCATGCCCACGTCGCGCTTCCAGGGCGGAAGGTGGGCCACGTCGCGGCCGCCGACCAGGACTTCGCCGCCATCGGCCTGATTGAATCCTGCGATGAGACGCAGGAGCGTCGTCTTTCCGCAGCCGGAAGGCCCGAGGAAGGCAAAGAACTCACCGGGCCGGATGTGCAGGTTGATGCCCTTGAGGACATGGTTGCTGCCGTAGGACAGGTCGACATTGCGAATATCGACGTCGACCGCTTTGGTTTCGAGTGACGAGATGGGAAATGGCTGGTTCATGGCTGTGGTTTCCTCCGGGGCGGACGCGGTCAGCGTCCGGCCGCCTTGGCCTTTTGGCTTTTTTCGATGATCAGGTGGGACGCGAAGGTGCATAGCGCGACGAGAAGCACGGCGATAACGCCCAAGGCCGCGCCGGGACCGCGGCCCGCTGGCGACTGCATGAAGACGTATAGCCCGTAGGCGAGCGGCGCGTCCGCGTTCGACTGAACGAGCATCAGCGTCGCCGAGAGTTCCACGGCGGCGGTGGCGAAGCTCGTGACGAAGCCTGCCAGAATGCCGCCGCCCATCAGCGGCAGCACGATGCGGCGGATCGTATGCAGCTTGGTGGCTCCGAGATTCTCGGCCGCCTCCTCGAGAGAGACCGAGATCTGCTGCAGGGCCGCGTAACAGGCGCGCAGGGCGTAAGGCAGGCGCCGGATAGCCAGGGCGAGCACGATCATGATCCACAAGGCCGCGAGCGGCGTGCCGTCGGGAAGCTGCACGCCGTAGAAGGTGCGCAGATAGCCGATGCCGAGCACGACGCCCGGGATTGCCAGCGCGGCGGTGGCCGCCCAGTCGAGCCATTCGCGACCGATCAGCTTCGTCCTGAGCACGAGATAGGCAATGGCCGTGCCGAGAACCACGTCGATCAGGCCCGCGATGGATGCATAGATCATCGTGTTCTTGACATAGACAAAGCTCTCGCCGAACACGCGCCCGTAATGAGCCAGGGTATAGGCGTCAGGCAGCGGGCTGAAGGACCAGACGGTTGCGAAGGAGAGCAGCAAGAGCCCGAGATGCGGCGCCAGGACCAGGAACAGGATAAGCAGGACCGCCCCATAGGCGATGGCGCTTTCCCACGGCCGCATCCGGCGCTTGGCCAGACCGCCGCCACCGCGCTGCACCGTGGCGTAGTCCTTCCCGCGCATGGCCCGCGCCGAGATCCACATGGCCAGGATCGACATGCAGATCAGCACCACGGAGATCACGTATCCCATCGGATCCGCGATGCCGATGGAGGTGACTCTGAGATACGCCTGCGGGGCGAGCATATCCTTGACGTTCAGGAGCAATGGCGTGGCCAGATCGTCGAAGACCTTGACGAAGACGAGCGATGCTCCCGCGATGTAGCCGGGCATGGCGAGCGGAAATACGATGCGGCGGAACAAGCGGAAGCCGGAGCTGCCGAGATTCTGTGCCGCTTCCTCCATGGCCCGGTCGATGTTGCGCAATGCCGCCGAGAGATTGATCAGGATGAACGGGAAATAATGCACGGCCTGAACGAAGATGACGCCGTTCAAGCCTTCCATGAAGGGAATTTTGACCCCGAACCAATCGTCGAGAAGCAGGTTCACCGTCCCGTTGCGGCCGAACAGCAGCAGCATCGCGACCGCTCCGACGAAAGGCGGCATGATCAGAGGGAGGAAGCCGAGCGTCTGGATCAGCATCGCGCCGCGGAACTCGAAGCGCGTGGTGATGTAGGCGAGCGGCAACGCGAAGACCGATGCGACGACCACCGACATCGCGGAGACATAGACGGAATTCCAGAACGAGCGGATGAACAGGTCTGTCCGCGCGAAATCGAGGAAGTTGACGAGGGTGAATTCGCCCGTACCCTTCTCCGTGAAGGCGACGTAGATCACCGTGGCGACGGGGACGACAAGGAAAAGAAGCAGGAAGATGGCAATTCCGAAGGCCAGGGCGATCTGCCCCGGCGATGCCGACAGCGTTTTGAAATACTTGGAAGACACGGACGGCGCTCGTGCTCGCCCGGCAGTGGTGGCGCCAGCCATGGACGCTCTCCTCAACAGTCGATAAATGACTTTGACGGGCGGCTCAGGCCCAAGGCCGAGCCGCCCGATGGACGATCAGCGGGCCAGCTTCTGGGCCTGCTCAGCCTTGGCCTGAGCCTGCTGATAACGCCCCTTGGCGAAGGCAGCCCATTTCTGCTCGAGCTCGGCCTGGCGCGCGCCCTTCTCCTTGCCGCCCGTGAAGGCTCCGGCGATTTCAGGCGACGAGGCCTCCTGCTCGGTCACCGGCATGGCGGCCACGAGGTCGCGGGCCTCCTTCACCAGGGCCTTGGCGTCGGCATTGTCCTTCTTGGCGATCGCGGCTTCGGCGTCCTGGATGGCCTTGGTGGCCGCTTTGAGGGCGTCGAGCTGGAACGTCACGGTCTGATCGTAGAGCACGTCGACGACGTTCGTGCGCTTCTCCGAGACGTCCACGTTGAACTTCACCCGCGCCCCGAGGGACGGATTCTTGAAGGGATTCGGGTAATCGGCCGGAGCCTTGGAATAGACGGCCGGGTTCACGGGAAGGCGGCGGATGCTCGGCTCGAGGAGAACTTCCTGACCGGCGGGAGAGACGAGATAATCGACGAAGGCCTCGGCCGCTGCCCTGTTGGGCGCATTGGCGATGACGCCCACATTCGCCGGCACGATGGTCGTGACCGTCGGATACACGAACTTCACGGGGAAGCCAGAGGCTTGGGACGAGAAGGCAAAGAAGTCGATCACGATGCCAAGACCGACCTGCCCCGAATTGACGGCTTCCGGAACGCCGAAAGAACGCTCGGTGATCTGGCGAAAGTTGCCGGACACTTCTTTCAGGGTGCGCCAGCCCTGATCCCAACCCTCGCCCTGGAGGATCGTTTCGATCGTCAGGTGCGTCGTGCCGGAGCGAGAAGGCGCCGCCATGGCAACATGATCGAAGTAGACCGGCTTGGCGAGATCCTGCCAGTCCTTGGGCTCGGGCAGCTTGTTCGCCTTGGCGTAGCGGTCGTTCCACATGATGCCGTAGCCCGAAGCCGCGAAGCCGGAATAGAAATTCTCCGGATCGTTGATGGGATAGGAACCGATCTTGTCAGGAATGCCCTCGGCCTTCGGTTTGTACTTCTGAAGCAGGCCCTTGCCCTTCAGGACCTCGAAGGCATCCGGGGCTGAAGCCCAAAAAACGTCGACCTGATTGTTGGCTTTCGTCTCCTCGACGAACTTCACGCCCGCGTTGGTGTTACGGTTCTGCACGTCCAGGGTCACACCCGGGTGCGCCTTCTCGAAGGCCTGCTTGAACGGGTCGGTCACGTCCTTTGAGAACGAGGTCACGACAGTGACCTTGCCGGATTGGGCGAAGGCCGCGCCCGTGAACAGGGCAGTACCGAATAAGGCCGCCGCGGCGACAGAATGGCGAAGCATAGGTTTCCTCCAGCTCGATGGCTCTTGACTTGGGTCCGCGCGAAGGCGGCCGCGATGCCTAGAGCAATAATCGTGCCAAACTTGGCCTTGCCGCTTCGCGCCCGTTTCAAGGAGGAATTTTCAGGTGCAACGCCCGAACGGGCAGCCATAGGGGAAAGGATGGTAACGGTCCCCGCCTGCCATGGGGCGCATGTGTAACGTCAGGCCTCGACCTCTCCCGTCCGCCCGAGATCGTATTTCTTCATTTTCAGGTAGAGGGTCTTGCGCGTGATCCCGAGCGCCTCCGCAGTGGCGCCGATGCGCCCGCCGAAGCGCACGAGTGTTTCCTCGATCACGCGGCGCTCTGCGATCTCCATCTGCCGCTCCAGGGTCGGTGCGCCATGAAAGTTCAGATCCGCGTGAGGCGGCTCGTCCTCGTCGAGGCCGAGAAGATAACGCTCGGCCGCGTTGCGCAGCTCGCGCACGTTGCCTGGCCATTCCTGCTGCTGGATCCTTGCAAGGAACGATGGTCCGAGCGCCGGCGCCGCCCTCGCCTGCCGGGCGGCCGCGAGGTGGAGGAAATGGGTGAAGAGCATCGGCACGTCTTCCCGCCGCTCGCGGACAGGAGGGAGACGAACCGTGACGACATTGAGCCGATAGACCAGATCCTCGCGGAACGCGCCTTTGCCGGCGAGTTCGGTGAGATCAGCCTTGGTGGCCGCGATGACACGGATATCGACGGGAATTTCCTTGTTCGACCCGAGCCGCTCGATGGTGCGCTCCTGAAGCACCCGCAGCAGCCGGATCTGCGCCGTCATGGGCATGGACTCGATTTCGTCGAGAAAGAGCGTGCCACCGCTCGCATGTTCGATCTTGCCGATCCGTCGCTCGCGGGCTCCCGTGAAGGCGCCTGGCTCGTGACCGAAGAGCTCACTCTCGATCATGGTCTCCGGCATCGCACCGCAATTGACCGCCACGAACCGCCCATTCCGACGCCGTCCGAAATCGTGGAGGGCGCGGGCGGCGACCTCCTTTCCCGTGCCGGTCTCTCCGAGGAGGAGCACGTCGGCCTCGGCATCCGCGAGGGTCCGGAGATTGCGCCGCAGCCGCTCGATGGCGCCGGAGCGGCCGATGAGCCGGCCCGCGATGGAATCGTGATCGCCCCCCCCTGCCCTGAGGGACCGGTTCTCGAGAATGAGGCTCCGGTGCGCAAGGGCGCGTCTGATCGTCTCGACGAGCCTCACCGGATCGGCCGGTTTCTCGATGAAATCCCAGGCTCCGGCTCGAACCGCCTTGATGGCCATCGGCACGTCGCCATGACCGGTCACGAGGACGACCGGGATCTCGGAATCGACTGAACGGACCGCATCGAGAAGCCCGAAGCCGTCGAGCCCCGGCATCCGGACGTCGCTCACGATGACGGCGGGACTATCGGGCGACAGGAGCGCAAGCCCGGCCTCGGCCGAGCCGACGGCCGTAACCTCGAACCCATCGAGCTCCAGCGTCTGCCGGTAAGCGTCGAGGACTTCCTGATCGTCGTCCACCAGGACGACCTTAGACTCCGCATTCATGATCTGCTCGCCGCCAGATGGATCGCAAAGGTCGTTCCCGTCGGCCCTGTCCTCGCCAAGATCAAGTCTCCTCCGAAATCTTTGACGATGTTGTACGACATCGAGAGCCCGAGGCCGAGCCCCAGGCCTGCTGGCTTGGTGGTAAAGAACGGGTCAAAGATGGCGGCGCGGTGCTGATCCGCGATGCCTGACCCGTTATCGGTTACGGCCAGGTGAACACGCCCTCCCCGGGCTTCGGCGCTGATCTCGATGCGCCGGTCCGCCTGTCCGCCCAGGACATCGAGCGCATTCGAGATCAGATTGACGACCACCTGCTCCAGCCTGACTTCCTCGGCCAGAACCGACAGAGGAATGTCGGGAAAGATCATCCGCACTGCGACCTTCTCCTCGTCGATGCGCTGCTCGAACAGGCTCAGCGCTCCTTGGACCACCGCCTGGAGATCGACAGCTTCGAGACTCGTGGCCGGGCGACGGGCGAAACGCTTGAGATGCTTGATCAGCTCGGCCATGCGGGCCGTCAGGCCCTGGATCCGGTCCAGGCTCGCCCTCGCCTCCTCCGTGCGGCCGCGCTGGAGCAGCACGGCACCGTTATAAGCGTGCGAGCGGATCGCCGCGAGGGGCTGATTGAGCTCGTGGCTGATGCCCGCAGCCATTTGGCCGAGCGCCGCCAGCTTGGCAGCCTGGACCAGATCGTCTCGAGTCTGCCGGAAGACCGCGAGGGCCCGGGCGAGATCGCCAAGTTCGTCGTTGGTGGGAGGGGGAAGGACCGGCATCGTGGGACCGCTCGCAATGGTCGTCGCGGCCAGCGTCAGCCCCTGGAGGCGAGAGACGAGATTCCGGCGGACATAGAACCAGCCGATTGCGCTTGTGATGGCCAATGACACGACGGCGATTGCCAGAAGGAGATTTCGTCCGATCACGATGGCGTCGGCGGAGCGTTCCGCGGCCCTGCGTGCAATCGCTTCCGTGCGACTGACCTCCTGCGACACGAGTGTGCCGAGCTGGGTCACGAGACGCCGGTTCCCGGCGAGAAGCGCCTGCGCGTCAGCAATGGCCGCGAGCTCGGCCCGCTTAACGGCCGCAAGGCCTGATGCCGGGTCGGAAACGGCCAGCAGGCGCGCGGCCATCTGACTGATCGTGATCGTATCCGTCCAGCTGGCGAGCGCCTTGGTCTCCAGGTCGAGCTGATCCGTCATCTCACCGAGAAAGTTGCTCGTCTCCTGGAGATCCTCGACCGTCGGCACGGTACCAAGCCGCCCCAGCAGTCCCACGATCAGGTTGGCATGGGCATTGATGGTCAGGAGAGCTTCGCTCTTGCGGCTCTCTTCCAGCAGCGTCCGGCGGCCGGCCTCGGCTGCCTCACCCGGCGCGGCCCTGCCGATGGCAGTCTCCATGTTGAACCGAGCGTCATCGATCAGCGGCTCGATCTCCTCGATCAGGTCGGCCTGCAGCCATCGCAGCTCCTCCCCGATTTCCCGCGAGCGCTCGTGCAGGGGGAAGCGCCGGTCGGCGATCTGGTCGATGGATTTGAGGTTGGCTTCGATTCCCTCCGTTACCACAAGAAGCGCAGGCGAGAGGGAGTGCTCGTCATTACGCTCGTTGAGGACCGACCGGAGCACGGCCAGACGTTCGACGAGCGTCTGGCGAATGCGGTCATAGGCTTCGCGCCGCTCCGCCACCGCAAGATCGGGAGTGCTGGCGATCACGTTCGCACCTGCCTCCGCGAGGCGCGCGGAGAATGCGAGTGCCGGGAGATGGGCCGTCGCGACGGAATTCAACTCCTCGCTGAGGCGAGCATAAGACAGCCAGCCCACGATGCAGGCACCGACCGCGAGCCCGCCCACGCCGAGAAAGGCGATAATGAGGCGTCCACCGATTCCGAGCCGCGTCCGCCGGATCATGGCCGCGCAGCCTCCGGGGTCGCATCCCAGCCGGCACTGTCCATTCTCGCGGACGCAGCAGCCAGGGCGCGTGTCGCCACACGCATGTTGTCGTCGATCCGCGCCTTGATGCGCGCTTCGAGCCGGGCCTGGGGTTCGGGCGTGGGAAGCCCCCGCCGCACACGCACGAGGTCTCTCCAGCGCTCCAGCTCCATGGCCTCGGCGCCGTTCAGAGGCGGGCGGGTCAGGGCACCGCGTGCCTCACTCACGAGCCTAGCCAATTCCGCATCCGACCGTTCCGATAAGGACGCCTCCAGTGAGCGCACGGACCGCCACAACCGTCCCAACTCGGATCTCCGGAAGGTCAACATCTCGTCGAAGATGATATTGACCAGCTCGTAGCGTGCGGCCGAGAGGCCCGCGTCGAACAGCCCCCTGGCGAACAAGCCGGTCTGTCGGAAGGGATTCCCGTCCGCTGCCCCGTCGGCCGGATAGGCGGCGGGAGAGATCGGCAGCCGCGCGACCGTGGGATTGAGCAGCAGAGCTTGGCCTTCGGGCGACAGAACGAAATCGACGAAGCGCTCGGCCCCGCTCCGATTGGCCGCATCCGTCAGGATCGCGATGCTGGCGGGCACGAACAGCGTCTCCTCCGGGAGAGCGAACCTTGTCGATCCCTTCGGCATACCTTCCGGGTTCGCGAGGAAGTCGATCGAGGGACCAATCCCGAACCGTCCACGGGCAACTCCTGCAGAGACGCCGAAGCTGCGCGCGGTCACGGTCGCGAGATTGCCGCCGATCTCGGACCACATGGCCCACCCGCGATCCCACCCGTAGCCCTGAAGAATGGCCTCGACCATGAGATGCATCGTGCCCGAGCGCGACGGGGAGCTGATGCCGATGTGCCCGGCATAGATGGGCGCGGCGAGATCACTCCAGCGTCTGGGGACCGGCAGTCCTCGCCGCTCGACATAATCGGGATTGTACACGAACCCATAGCCCGACAGGGCGAAGCCGAGATAAGTCAGGTCAGGATCGTTCACCGGATAACCGGCGATGAGGTCCGGCGCTCCCGTGGAACGGGGCTTCAGCACGGCCAGCCGTCCCGCCCGCTTCAGGATCTCGAAGGCATCCGGCGCCGACGCCCAGAAGATGTCGGCCCTGTGCCTCCCGCCGGAGATATCGGCGATCGCCGTCGTCGTCTTGCGCTGCACGAATTCGAGGGAGATCGCGGGGTAGCGGGCCTGGAAGGCACCCTGGAACAATTCGAGAACCTGCGGCGGAAAAGACGTCAGGACGCGCACCTTCTCAGCCGCAACGGCCGTCGCCGCAGTAGGGGCCGCATGGGCGAGCAATACAGCCAGACAGATGAGAATTGTGCGAAGCATGAACAGGTGAAGCGGCCAGTGTCGGGCTGCATCATAGGCCCGAGACCGACCGGCCGATCAAGTCATTCTTCAGAAAGCCGAATACGTCATTCGGCCTAGCCGGCGACGACGGGCCGCCAGAACAGCGCCTCCTGAATCGTCCTCCAGCTGTCCGCATCGGGGGCACAGATGATGCCACCTGTATGGCGGGTCGGGTCATACGGCGATCCGTCGAACCGTGCGGAATATCCGCCGGCCTCACGATGGAGAAGCCAGCCGGCCGCATGGTCCCACGGCATCAGTTTCGAGTGAACAAGGAAGTGGTAATGTCCGGCGGCTGCCATGCGGTACTCGTGTGCCGCGCAGCGATAGGACGCGACGGCTCCGAAACCCGTCAGGTTCGCCGCTACGGTCGATCGCATGGGTTCCTGCATATGGTTCCAGGACGCGCAGCCCGACATGTCCCGGACGGGAACCGGAGCCGCGACGCGAAGGTCGACGCGCTTGCCGGAGCGCCGGATCCATGCTCCCTCCCCGCGAACGGCTGTCGCGGTGTCGTCCCCGACCGGATCATGGATCCAACCGGCGACGATGTTCCCTCGCATCACGGCTGCCACCATCACTCCGAACAAGGGAAGACCCGAGGCGAAATTCTTGGTGCCGTCCACCGGATCGATCAGGAAGGCAAGTTCCGCATCCGCCAGCCTGTTCAGCAGGGACGGGTCGCTCTCCGTGGCCTCCTCGCCGATCATGACAGCCTGGGGAAAGATTCGCCGCAGCCCGCGGCTGATCATTCGTTCGGCAGCCTCGTCGGCATCCGTTACGAGGTCCATGGCAGAGGATTTCTGCCGAACCTCGTGGGCTGCCAGATTGCGGAAGCGGGGCATGATCTCGAGCCTTGCGACGTCGCGGAGAAGCTGATCCACGGCTTCGGCATCATGGGTCGAGAACGGCATCGGGACGCGCTTTCATATATCTCGGGAAGAGCCGAGTCTGCGTTTGGCGGGCGGGATCGGGTCGTCGCCATCCAGGATCAAGGGGTCGAATTCGGTCGGTCCATTCCCATCGCTTGGACGAGAGGGATCTTCAGACCCGATGTGCAGCCGAGCACGACGTTGCCGTCGCACAGTCCGGAATTGGCCAGGAAATCGTTCACCCAGCCTCCGGCTTCCTCAATCAGCAGCAGCCCGGCCAAGGCATCCCAGGAATTCATGTGCAGTTCGCAGTAGCCGTCGATCCGGCCGGCCGCCACGTAAGCAAGAGCGAGCGCGCCCGAGCCGCCGCGCCGGACGCCGGCGCCATCCGTCAGGATCCTGTCTACAAGCTCGACATATCGACTGAGCGGCAGGCGGGTCGACCAGCCCGCCTCGATCGTCGCCGATTGCATATCTGACAATCCACTGACCCGGATGAGCTCGCCGTTCAGGGTTGCTCCCCGGCCACGCTCGGCCGCGAACAACTCGTCCTGCATAGGATCATAGATGATCCCGATCTGCGTCTGACCATTCTGGACATAGGCAATGGAGATGCAGAACTGCGAGATCCCGCGCACGAAGTTCGCCGTGCCGTCGATGGGATCCACCACCCAGACATCGCTGTCGAACGATCCCCCTCCCTCCTCGCCGAAGAAGGAGTCCTCAGGAAAGCTCTCCAGCATTCGCATCCGGATCAGGCCCTCGACCTCTGCGTCGACAGCCGAGAGGTAGTCCTGATGGCCCTTGAGATTGATCCCGGCGGTACCGGGACGCCCATTGAAACGGCGGCGAGCCAAGGCCCCCGCCTCGCGCGCGATCGCGCATGCGACGGAGAACCTGAGATCGGCTTTCTCCGCCACAGGCAAAGAAACGGCATCCGAAGCCCTGGCAATGTTCGAGAAGGCCATAAGGGTCTATCCTGTTATCGGCTGGAGGAGACGGCCCGCGGGACCGGATGCTTGTCGCTTTCGATCCGCTGGATCCACGCAGCAGCGTGGCGGGCGGCCCCGATCAGCATCGGCTTCGGCGTCTCCATCCATTCGTCAGGGTGGAGTTCACGCGTGACGCGCAGGTGATCGATGGCTGAATCGAGGGTTGGGAAGCGGTCGGGAATCTGGATGTGAATATACAAGGCCGCGAGGATCACGGACCGGCTGCGGCCTCCCCGGCAGTGGAGCAGGACATTACCGCGACGCCGATGCGGATAGGTGTAGCGGTCCGGCAGCTGCTGGTTCAGGGCACCGTCGAGCAGGTAGTAGCCTGCAAGCAGCATGGTGTCCGGATTGCCCGCATCGTCGATGAGGCCCAGCTTGTAGTTCCGAACGGGCCCATGAGGCGACGCGATATCCGAGGCTCCTACGCCGGCCGTGTAGTCGATATCGAGATTGACGGCGCAGTTCACCACGATGGCGATGTCGTTGCTCTCGAGCATCTCCCGGTCCGATGCCGCATTTGCGTCCCCGACATAGAGCTTGACGCCGAATGGCGGAAGATCGTCGACGATCAGGCTCATCGGAGGACGGGGGAAGTTGAATTGGGTTGCCATCTCAAATCCTAAATTCATCAACGTATTGCCGCGGCAGATGGGCCTTGTGTCTGCGTTCATGCAGCATGGGATGCACCGAGAACGGGCGCCCCCAGTGGGACACGATTGCCGGTTCCCTTGTCGAAGAAGGTGAGCTGGTCGGCTGGAAATTCGATCCAGATGTTCTTCTTCGGCAGGGAGGTCTCGAAGCGCGGGATGAGCGCCGTGACCCGGTGACCTTTGACCGAGAGCGAAATGATCGTCTGCGATCCGGTAGGCTGAACGATGTCGACTTCCGCCGGCAGACTGAACGGGCCCTGCCGCTCGACGATCGTGATGTTCTCGGGACGGATCGCGAACGTCACTGGACCATCCCCGCGCTGCAGGCCCGCGGGAACGGAAATGACGCTGTCCTCGAAGCGCATGACGCGTTCGCTCCCGCTCCTACTCAGAACTCCATCGAAAAGATTGATCCTGGGATCGCCGATGAACTCGGCGACGAAGAGATTGGCGGGGTTATGATAGATCTCGTAAGGCGATCCCTGCTGCTGGATGACGCCGTCCTTCATCACCACGACGATATCCGACATGGTGAGCGCCTCGACCTGATCGTGCGTGACATAGACCGTGGTCGCCTGCAGCTCGCGGTGCATGCGCTTCAGCTCGGTCCGCATCTCCGTCCTGAGCTTCGCGTCGAGGTTCGACAGAGGCTCGTCCATGAGCAGGATCGAGTTTCGGGCGGCGATCAGGCGGGCTACGGCGACGCGCTGCTGTTGACCGCCCGATAGCTCGGATGGGTAGCGGTCGGCGAGCCCTGTCAACTGGACTTTCGCGAGGGCTTCGGCAAGCCGCTCCTCGATCACCTGCGCCGGCTTCTTCGCCTCCGAGAGCGCCAGGGTGATGTTCCGGTCGACCTTCATGTTGGGCCAAAGCGCATAGCTTTGGAAAATGAACCCGAGGCCGCGCCGTTCAGGCGGGACGAAGACACCTGTCCCGCTGGAATAAACCGTCTTTCCACCGAGCACGACCTCTCCGGTGGTCGCCTGCTCGAGGCCGGCGATGACGCGCAGGGTCGTGGTCTTGCCGCAGCCCGACGGACCGAGGAGGGTCACGAAGCTTCCCTTTGGGATGTCGAGGTCGAGACTCGGAAGGGCCAGATGGCTTCCGTACGACTTGGTGATGCTTCTGAGGGTGATTTCAGACATGGGCACTCTCTCGTGCGGAAGCCATTCGGGTCGGATTAGCGGCTCGTCTCGGCCATCCAGAAGTCGCTGATCTTCGCGATGTTGTCCTTCACAAACTCAGGCGACGCCGTCAGCTTCCGGGCCTTGGGCCACATCTCGCTGTAGGGCGGCGGCGGAACGTCGGTGCGTGGCGAGAAGGTGCCGACCTGATAGAAGGCGGCCATGCCCTGCAGGAGGTCCAGGGACGGACCGGAACGGAACGGTGCTTTCAGTTCCGATGTGCTGTTCAAGTCCTTGCTGCCCATCAGGAACGCCACGAAAAGCTTCGCAGCATTCGGATGCGGCGCCTGTCCGGCGACCGCCACATAGGTCGGATAGGAGAACAGGGCCGAAGGCGTCAGGTCGTAGGGAATCGCATTCGCGTAATTATCGCTCTGGTTCTTCGTAAGATAGTGGATGACCGAGAACGCCATCGGGGGCTTGGCCTGGCCGCGGAGGCCGACTGCCGTCGCAATTTTCGAGCTGTTGTCCGAAATGACGATGTCGTTCCCGATCAGCCGGTGCAGGAATTCATAGCCTGCGTTCTCGACGCCCGGTGAGAGTTCCAGCTTCTTTCCATAATGCTGCTCATAGGCTTTCCGCATCTCGTCCGAATGCTCGACGATGGCTGCCAGCATCATCAGCGTCGTGAGAGAGCCAGCCGGCGACTTCATGGAGAAGCGGCCTTTCCATTGCGGTTCGGTGAGTTCCCAGATCGTCTTGATCGGCGGCTGCGGATAAGCCTCCGAGTTGTAGAAGACGCCATAGGCCTCGATCACATGCGTCAGCAGAGGCTCTCGATGCTCGGCCGGAATCCTGTCCGCCAGGTAGGGCGGCACATAGTTGACGATGCGGTGGTTCGGAAGCAGGTCGAACACCATCTGTTCGGTTCCGCCCGAGTAGACGACATCCGCCGCATACACACCGGCCTGATGCTCTCGAACGACCTTCTCGATCGTCTTCTCGGAGCCGAGATCGTAGGCCTTGACCTTAATGTCCGGATAGAATTTCGCGAAGTCCTCGGCCACCTTCATCATCGTTCCGGTGGAGGAATAGACAACGACCTCTCCCTCCTTCTTTGCATTGGCGATGACCTCGTCCCAATTCTCGTTCTTCTGGTAAGGGCCGAGCTGGCTCTTCTGCAGCCAGGCGTCCCACTTGGGATCGGGTTTCTGCGCCAAAGCCGGCGCCGCCAGTGAGAGGGTCAGGGCGCCAGCCGCAAGCCAGGCTTTTGCGCTGCGGAATGTCGGTGTCATGATGGGCTTCCTCCTTCTTCTCGTTATGACGATTTGGATCGGAGCATTTAGACCGCTCCAACCCTCGTCTTCGTTGACAAGGCACGGACGACCAGGTTGACCGCAATCACGATGGCGACGAGCAGCACGGTGGCGACGCCGACGAGCTGCGGCATATCCTGGTTCTGGTAATTGTAGATGACGCCTGCGAGTACATTCGTCGAAGGCGTGACGAGGAGAATGATGAGCGACAGCTCGCGCATGATGCTGATGAAGCTCAGCAGCATGCCGGAGAGAAGCCCGCCGGCCGCGATGGGCACGATGATCCGGATCATCCGGCGGATCCAGCCGATGCCTTGGACGCGAGCAGCCTCCTCCAGCGACTTGTCGATCTGCAGCAGCGCCGCGATTCCGGTGCGCGAGGTGAAGGGCAGCGTCTTGACCGAGCAGATCAGGACGAGCAGCGCGAATGTGCCGTAGAGAGCGGGGACCGGCCCGAATGGACGGGCGAACATGCCGATATAGATCGCCCCGAAGGCAAGTGCCGGGAAGATGTACGGCAGGAAGGCCACCATCTCGAGTGCCCGCGAGGTAAGCGAGCCACGGGTCCTGACCACCACATAGCCGATGAGGAATCCGAAGATTCCTGTCGTCATGGCCGTGAGGAACGCGAGCTTGAGACTGTTCCAGGTGGCGTCGAGAATATTGCCGTTGTCGACGAGGGCTGCCTGCAGCTGATCGACGCCCTCGCCTCCGCCGCCGATCCAGTAATGCAGCGTCAGGTTCCCGAGGCTGTAATTGCCCGCCGTTTTGATCAGCGATTGCAGGATCAGGAGGACGAGCGGGAATGCGACCGCCGCCGCCATGAGCAGCATGACGAGGATGAAAAGCGGCCACCGCCAGGACCCGAGGTCAATCTCCTTGCTGCGAAATCCCTTGCCGGACAAGGTCACGAAGCTCTTACGAACGCCGATGAGGCGCTGGTTGATGAAGATGAACAGGCAAGCGAGTACGACGAGCACCAAAGCAAGCAGGAAGCCGTCGCCCGCATTGCGCGTCCCCATGGCGGCATAGATCTGCGTCGGCAACACATAATAACGCACAGGCATGCCGAGGACGGCAGGCGTACCAAACGAGCCGACCACGCGGATGAAGGTCATCACCACCGCGGAGCCGATGGCGGGCAGCAGCAGCGGAGCCGTGATCCAGAGGAACTGCTTGAGACGGGAAAGTCCCGCCATTGCTCCAGCCTCCTCGAGTTGGCTGTCGACGCTCGTAATCGAGCTCGACACTGAGAGGTAGGCGTAGACGTAGTAATGCAGCGACAGGCAGATAATGATCGGAATCGGGCCATAGGCGATCCAGTCCGGCGGCTGCACGCCGAAGAAATACGCGAAGGCGCCGGATGCTCCACCGATGCGGTCGTTTTTGAAGAACGTGATCCAGGCAAGCGCCATCACCCACGACGGAAGCATGTAGGGGATCATCACCAGCGTGTGCAGGAAATTCCGGAACGGAATGTTTGTTCGCACGATCAGCCAGGCAAACCCCGCGCCGACGGCCAGACAGATGATGGTGGCGGCGAATGCCGTGACAAGGGAATTGAAGAACGGCTTGTAGAATATTGCCCAGGATAGACGCCCGGCGAAGACGCGCTCGTAGTGAAACAATGTGAACTCGCCCGGCTGCGCTTTCGGCAGATAGGCGCGATCATACGGTTGAACGGTCAAAGTCTCGCGGATCAGCTCGAACAGCGGCACGAGAACCAGCCCTCCCAACACGAGGGCCAGGAGGATGCCCAGAAGGCGTTCGGGCTGAGTGAGGAAGTGCCAGAGGCGGCCCGCAACGGCTCCTGCCGAGGAGATGCGCGATGAGGTCTGCACTGGCGCCGCCGAGCTCGTCATTCCGCTACATCCTTCCCAAGGCCGAATGGCGGCCCAAAAGCGTTCCTCGTTGCGGCTGATGTTCGAATGCTCTCATCCGGTCGGGCCGGAAGGGCGGTCAGTCCGCTGAACTTCCCCCAACGTAAGGGTGAAGTCTCAACAAGATTGCACACGTGTGCAAAGGCTGCAAGAGCCTTCCGACTAAGAAATTTGCCTTTGGATTAGGGAGCAGAACGGACGGTCGCTCGTTCGACGAGCTCGACGGGGAGGACCTCGTGCGCGAGGTCACCCTTCTCCCCGGTCATTTTTCGCTCGATAGCCGCCAGAACAGATTCCGTGAGATCGCTCATCGACTGCCTGACAGTGGTCAGGCGATAGGCGGCCCAGGCCGATTGCTGGATATCGTCGAAGCCGATGATCGACAGATCCTCGGGAATGCGCCGGCCCATCTCGCGCGCGCCATCGAGGAAGCCCAGTGCCATGAGATCCGTGACGCAGAAGACGCCATCGAGGTCGTGAGCCGAGAGCAAGCCTCTCGCGGCATCGATTCCGGTCTCGTAGGCAGTTTCGCCCGAAGCCCAAACGGCCGGCTCGATCCCGGCCTCTCTGACGCGGTCCACGAAGGCGCCCCGACGGCGGATCTGGGTCGGAGTTTGAGCCCCGCTCCCCACAACGCCGATCCGCCGGCAGCCCGCACGGACGAGGCGCTCAGCCGCGATGCGGGCTCCGCTGAGGTCATCGCTGATGATCGTATCGGCTTCGGTGTCGTCCGCCTGTCGATTGACCAGAATCACCCGCACGCCGTTGGCCATGCACTCGTCGATGATCGACGATGGCGGCGAACCGGACATCACAACGATGGCCCGGACCCGGAACTCGAGGATAAGTTCGATCAGCGGCGTGATCCCCTGCTCCGCCTCGGCGGCATTCAGGAGCAGGCATTGCATGCCGCGCCTGAGAAGCTCTCGGCTCAGCTCGTCGAGCTGGCGCGCCATGAAGGGCAAGGACAAGTTGGCGCCGACGACCCCAACCAAGTTGGACTGATCGCTGATCAGGCTCCGGGCCAAGCGATTGACCCGATATCCAAGGGTCTTGGCAGCCTCTTGGACGCGATGCCTCACATCTGCCGAGACACTGGCGCCAGGCGTAAAGGTGCGCGAAACGGCCGAGCGGGACACGCCAGCGAGCCGCGCTACGTCCTCGGATGTTACGAAGCTTCGCGTTGTCCGGTCACGTTTCAGATGGTCTTCACGATCCGAAGACGTCTCTGGGGGGGCTTTCTCCGCTTCCATAGATGCCCTGTGTGCGTTCGAGGGCTAATATTCAGCATGCCTCCGAACTGACAAGAAAAATCTATGCACACGCTTTCCGCACAGGCAAGCGCCCGGGCAGCGCGTCAGAGACCGGATGAGGCGGCAAGACCGTCGTCGGGGCTGGCGCTTATGAGGAAGGCCTGTCACTGCGTCGATCTCGGCTTCAAGGCGCGCTCGACTGCTTCCACCAATTCGGCGAGGCGGTAAGGCTTGGCGAGGAAAGGCACTCCCACCGATGCGCACCGACCGTGGCAGATCCGAGAGCGGCCGGAGGTGAAGACGACGGATAAGAGCGGCTGGAGCGACAGCGCGGTCTGCGCCAGCTCGAAGCCGTCTCGGCCACCCAGATCGATATCGGTGAACAGAATATCCACCGACATCTCCCTTAGAAGGATCTCGGCCTCCTCCGCGCTGGCCGCCGTGAAGACCTCGTAGCCTGCATCGATGAGCGATTCGGCCGCGAGCTCTCCGATGATCAACTCATCCTCGACGACGAGAACACGCTGACGCAGCGATTTGGGAGCTGCTTGCCTCGACGGCTTGGGGCGGGTCCAAGGGGACAGCATTGGAGCCATGTACGCAACCTCACTGAACACATCCGTGCGGTTAACGGTCGATGGCGGCCTCTGTTCAAGGCGGAATCCGGCAAGTAGGGACATGGTCACCAAAGAGTTAATGACCACTTCAGGCTTCCTTATATCGGGTAGCCTTCTGCCGATGATTTTCCGGCCGGGACCGAAATTCTTTCCGGACCTGCGGACAATACGTATTCCTTTTCCACCTCAGTCCAGTAGCCTCTCTCCGGTTCAAGGAACGACATTATCTGAACCTGGGCGCCCCATCGATCATGTCCGGCCTGCCGTCATTTTTGTTCGTTGGCTCCGCAGCTTCATCCGCCGAAGAGGCGTTCTGGACATGGCGCAGCATAGCGTCTCCCCTGTTCGATGTGTCGATGCCCGATTCACAGACGGTCGACGCCTTCCAGGTCAAAGTCGACAGCTACCATCTCGGTCCTCTCGTCTTCGGGAGCGTGAGCGCGAACGCGCAGCGGTTTCATCGCTCGCCGCTCACGATCGCCCGCAGTGGTGTCGATCATTACGTCGTCCAGCTATACTCACAGGGCGGCTATGCCGGAGAGGTCGATGGGCGGAATATCCGAGTGAGGCCGGGCGACATCAGCATCCTCGACCTCTCACAGACGTTGCAGACACAGGCCGATCACTTCCATAACCTGAACTGCATCGTTCCGAGAACCATGCTGGAGCCCCTTCTCAGGCATCCCGACGGACTGCACGGAACCGTGCTGTCCGGCAGGACCGGGCTCGGCCATGTCCTCGGCACCTACATGCAGACGATTTATAAGACGGCTGGCTCGCTGAGCGCAGAGGATGGAGCAGCGATCTCCGAAGCGACGGCAAGCCTGATCGCAGGCTGTTTCGGCCCATCGGCCGATTCACGGGAGACGGTCGCGACGGCCAAGAGGGGCGCCCTGCTCCTGACCATCAAGCGTTACATCGAAGCAAATCTGGCCGATCCGGGCCTGACGGCCGAGAGCATGACCCGCGAGTTCCACGTGTCGCGAGCGACCCTCGTCCGCATGTTCGCGCCTCTCGGCGGACTGAGCGGCTACATCCGGGAGCGCCGGATGTTTCGATGCTTTGCCGAACTTACCTCCCCATCCCCGTCGCATCGCTCGATCGCGGATCTTGCGTATTCGTGGGGGTTCGGCAATGAAGCGGCCTTCAGCCGTGCATTCCGACGCATGTTCGACATGTCACCTCGGGAGGCCCGCGCCGAGGGCAGCCTGGCCCAACTCGCGGTCCAGCGCCACAGATCGGGTTCGAGCGGGCCGATCGTGGCACAGTGGATTCGCGATCTGCGGGTGTGATTAACCCTCCCGACATCGATTACTCGCTTGAGGCAGACGGCACAGAGATTGCGTCGTCCGGCAAAGTGAGACGCCCCTCTTGAGTCTATAATCGGTTGAAATAGCGTTGCTGGGGGGCAACCGCCATGACAGGAAATCTCATCTGCCTTCGCTGCAGGCGAAGGCGTCGATCTCATCTACAGCCCGGCACAGGGGCACCTTCGCCGATCCTTTCCCAGGAAGAGGCTCACGTGCTTTGCCTCGTGGCGAGCGGCGAAACGAACGGCGACATCGCAAGCGCATTGTCCATGAGCGAAGGCGCCGTCAGGCAACATGTCAAGTCTCTGCTCGACAAGGCTCGGGCCCGATGCAACCCAACCCGCGCAGCTTCGCCGCAAGGATCGTCCCGGTCTCAGCGTCGTTCCTGATGCAGCGTCTGGGCGCCATCTGAAACATCGCCCACCCGGCGGCAATCCCATCCGCCCCGACTGGCCCGGCTCCCTGCCCGCTCAAGCACTCTGAAGATCGGATCTGATCCGCAACGCGAGATCGGGCCGATCGGTCGTGATCTGCCGAACAGGCTGGCCCAACCAGTAGCGCAGATCCCCGTCATCGTTCGGCACCCAAGTGCCGAGCCTGTCGGCTCCGAACGCCTCGGTGAACCGCTCCGTAGTGTGGATCAGCAGGGACTTTTCAACCGCTACATAGATCCCGGGAATCGCCTTCAAGCGTTCGATGGCCCGGTCCAGCCCACCGAGCATCTCGCAGGAACGCCGATCGACGGACGCCAGCACGGGAAGGGTGGGATCGACGTTGCGAACCGTCTCGAGCACCTCCAGCATGAAGCAGGTCAAGATTGCTCTCGTCTCGAGGCCATGGCGGCGCACGGCTTCCACGACCTTGGCCTCCATGCCCTTATAGGCCGTGCCGACGGCGTCGGTCTTCAGCTCGATATGAAGCTCAAGCGAACTGTTGCCCAACAGCTCCAGAACCTGAGCGAGGCTCGGGACGCCTTCCTGGCAATCCCGCAGGGGAGTTGCCTGGAGCTCGGCCAAGGTCCGGGCGCCCACGGAGCCGGATCCCATCGTGGTCCGTTCGAGCGTCGGATCGTGGATCACGGCGAGCTTGCCGTCCGCCGTCAGATGCACGTCGAATTCAACCCCTTCCACGTCAAGCTCTGTGAGCCTGCGGAAGCCTTCCAGGCTGTTCTCGGGCCAGAGATTACGCGCCCCGCGATGACCGATGATCATGACCATGAGGAGAGTTCCTTATTTGCTGCTGTCGACAAGGCCGCGGACGAACCAACGCTGCATGACGAGGACCACCAGGACGGGCGGGAGCATCACCAGGAGAGCGCCGCTCATCGCCACGTTCCAGGCAGGCTCCGTGTCGGAGCGCGGGATGAGGTGCTTCACGCCGATGACGGCCGTGGCCATGTCCTTCTCGGTCGTGAAGAGCAGCGGCCAGAGGTACTGGTTCCACCCGTAGAGGAAGAGAATGATCGACAGGGCGATGATGTTGGAGCGCGAGAGCGGGAGAAGGATCGTCCAGAAGAAGCGCATGGCCGATGCGCCATCGAGACGCGCCGCCTCCAGAAGCTCCTCGGGAACGGTGAGGAAGAACTGCCGGAACAGGAACGTGGCGGATGCCGAGGCGATCAGCGGCAGGATCAGCCCCTGATAGGTGTTCAGCATGTTCCATTCGAGGGCGATCTCGATCCTGTTGCCGGATATCCACTCCCAGAGTCCCTGGATGTTGAGGAGATCGATCAGCCATTGCACCGGCAGCGCCGCGTTCGCGACCGCCTCGTAGGTCGGCACGATCCGCACCTCGACCGGAAGCATCAGCGACATGAAGATCAGCCAGAAGGCCAGAATACGGAACCGGAACCGGAAATAGGTGATCGCGAATGCGGACAGGAGCGAGATTGCCACCTTTCCGACCGTGATGCCGATCGCCACGATGAAGGAGTTCAGGAGAAGCTGCCCGAAATCCGCCTTGATCCATGCAGTCGCCAGGTTTTCCAGGAAGTGGTCACCGGGCAACCAGGGCATCGGCACCTGCTGCACCTCCTCCATCGTCAGCGAACCGGCGATGAAGGCGAAGTAGAGCGGCATGCAGACCAGCACGATGCCGCCGATGAGGATCAGATGGCAGATCGCCGTGAGAATGGGGGAGCGTTCGACCATGATCAGATACTGTAATTGACCTTGCGTTCAACATACTTGAACTGCAGCAGAGTCAGGAGGAGGGCGAATGTCATCAGGAGAACCGACTGGGCCGCCGAAGACCCGAGGTCGAGATTGACGAAGCCGTCCTGATAGACCTTGTAGACGAGGATGTTCGTGGCGCCCGCCGGGCCGCCTCGGGTGACTGCATCGATGATGGCGAAAGTCTCGAAGAACCCGTAGACGAAGTTCATGGTCGTGAGGAAGAACAGCGTCGGTCCGAGGAGCGGCAGCGCGATCTGGAAGAAGCGCCGGATCGGCCCCGCGCCGTCGACGGCGGCGGCTTCCATCAGGGATTTCGGCACGGCCAGGAGACCCGCGACGAGAAAGATGTAGTCGTAGCAGATGTGCTTCCATGACGCCGCCAGAACCACGAGCAGCATCGCGTCATAGCCGTTGCGGTTTGGATCCCACGCAATCCCAAGCGACTTGATGAAGAACGCGATGGGGCCGACGGCCGGATTGAACAGGAACGCCCACATGACGCCCGCGATGACGGGCGCGATCGCGTAAGGCAGCAGAATGACGCTCTTATAGCCGGACTGGAAGCGCACCACCCGATCCGTCGCGAAGGCGAGTACGAGCGCGACGGTAATCGTCACCACGTTCTGGGCCAGGGTGAACCAGATCGTCACCCAGATGGAGTTGCGGTAGCTGTCGCTCGCAAAGAGGGCCGTGAAATTGTCGAACCAGACGAAGTGAACGCTTGCTCCGAACGGATCCGTCAGCAGGAACGCCTGCAGGAGGGCCCGGATCGAAGGGATGAAGAAAAAGAAGAGGAGGATGAGGAGCTGCGGCAGAAGCAGCAGGGCCGGCAGGCCCGCGGTCTGAAAATGGGCATGCTTCAGACCGGGTTCGTGAGTGGTTGCGACCACGTCAAATCTCCGCTCGACAGACAGGATGCGGCACTGGTCCGAGGACAGACCAGTGCCGCTTCTTTCGGTCAGTACTTGCCTTTGTTGAGACGCTCGTACTGGCGGAGAACCTCGTTGCCGCGCTTCACGGCGTCGTCCATCGCCTGCTGGGCGTCCTTCTTACCGGCGAACAGGGCCTCGACCTCCTCGCGCTGGGCGAACATGGACTGGGTGAAGTTGCCGAAATGGAACCCGAGAGAGTTGTCGCTCGGCGTGCCGCGGTTGAGCTGCTGGATGGCGATCTCGCGCGTTGGGCTTTCCTTGTAGTAGCCTTCGGACTTGGCCATCTCGTAGGCCTTGTTGGTGAGCGGGACATATCCCGTCGCCTTGTGCCACCAGAGCTGCGTCTCGGGCTTCGCGAGATAGTCGAAGAAGGCTGCGATCGCTTTCTCCTCCTCCGGCTTGTGACCCTTGATCACCCACAGGGCAGCGCCGCCGATGGTGCTGTTCTTCGGCTGCTTACCTTCCTCCCACGGCATGAAGGTCGCGCTCCAGGCAATCTTCGAATTGCGCTCGATGCCGCTATGCGCTGCGGTCGACGCGAAGTAGGTGGCGCATTTTCCGGAGGTAAAGAGCTGCTCGGGGCTGAAGCCCTGGCCGGCAATCTGCAGCACGCCGTCATCGAGCCATTTCTTCAGGCGGGCCACCTGCGGCACCACGAGCGTCTTATTGTAGACGAACTCCGTATCGAGACCATTGTAGCCGTTCGCTTTCGTGGCATAGGGCTGGTCGTTGATGGCGCTGTAGTTCTCGATGAGGCTCCAGTGATAGTCGGTCGCCAACGCCGTTCCGCACTCGGCAGCGCCAGATTTCTTGATGGCGTAGAGCTGCTTCTCGAACTCGCCCCAGGTCTCTGCCGGCTTGTCGAACCCGGCCTTCTGGAACTGGTCCTTGTTGTAGAAGAGGATCGGCGAGGACGAGTTGAAGGGCATCGCCGCGAGCTTGCCCTTATAGGAATAGAACCCCGCCACCGGCTTGATGAAGTCGGCCCATTCGATCTTGTGGCCGGTCTTGTCCATGAGCTCCTGCACCGGGACGATCGCGTCCGAGAGCAGCATGGTCATGAAGCCGCGCTCGTAGATCTGCACGATGTGAGGAGGACGCTTGGCGCGATAGGCTGCGATGGTGCTGTTGATGACCTCGTCGTAATTGCCCTTGTTCACCGCAACGACTTTGTACTGGTCGTTGGACTCGTTGAACTTCCTGGCAAGCTCTTCGACGCGCTCTCCGTTGACGCCGTTCATGGCGTGCCACCATTGCACCTCGACAGGCTCGGCATAGGCGGCACCGGACAGAATTAGCGCCAGCGCTCCGGCGGCCATGCGCGGTATCGTCTTGTCACTTCTCATTATGATGTCCTCCCATATGATCCTTCTCTCCCGCTTCAGGGCGTCGAGATAGCGATCCCCTGCCCTTTCGAACGCCTTCCCCAAAAGCCTCCATCGGCCATGAGTGCGGCAATTCCCTTGTCGAGCCACCCCAGATCCTCGAGAAGATCCAAGATGGTGAAGCGCCGGCGGATCAGCCGCGCGCGCCGATATTCCTTCGCCAGTTGCGTCAGAGGCACCCCGAGGTCGCCAGGATGCGCTGCGGCTCCGGCCGCGCGAAGCCAGGCTTCCATTTCGTCGGGAGAAATGCAGTACCGGCGCAGTTCCTCGCGCAGAGCGGGCCAATCCGCGGCGAGCGTCGCAAGGCGTTTTGCCCGGCTCGGCCCTCGCTCCAGCTTGACGCTCATCTCCGTCCGCGCGCTGTCGGCAATGTGCTGATCCGAGAACGCCGCTTCGATCTCCGCCTCGATCGTCTCGGGTGAGGACACGACGCCACGCGCCTGCATGATGACGTTCTCGTCGATGTCCTGCGCCAGGAACCACTCGTACAAGGCGAGAATTGCAACGGTCCCGATTCCCACGCAGGCGCCATGCGCCGCGGGCTCGCCCTGGTAGGTCAGGCGCTCCATTTCCCACACGTGGGAAATGAGATGTTCGGCCCCGCTTGCCGGCCGTGAATTGCCGTGCGCCTGCATGGCGAAGCCCGATACGAGCAGGCCGTTCACGAGGTCGCCCAGTGCGGCGGGATCCGCGCGGCCGATAGCGCCGGGCTGCGACAACCATCCGCGCACATTGTCCTGCACGAGGGCGAAGGGTTCGGGTTTGATCGACTCTTCGCCGAGCAGATCGGCCAGCTTCCAATCGACGCCGGCGACGATCTTTCCGGCGAGATCGCCATAGCCCCAGCCTGCCATGCGGGCCGGGGCGCGCGCGATCACGTCGAGATCGGCCACGATGCCGACGGGTGGCGCGCAATCCAGCGTGCGCTTGAAGCCGTCATCGAGCAAGGCAGCGCCCGAGGCCGCATAGCCGTCCATCGAGGCGGCCGTCGCGACGCATATGTAAGGAACACCGGCGAGTTCGGCCGCGTACTTCGTGAGATCGTTGATCACGCCCGATCCGACGGCGACCGGAATCGTCCCCTGCCCCTTGATGGCTTCGGCAATGTCCCGCGCGAGGGCGGCATGGGGCTTCACGCGCGGCGCTGCCTCCAGAATGACCGGCGCGATGGCCGGAAGACCGGCCTGTTCGAGAACCGCGAGCGCATCGCAACCGGCGGCCGTCATCGTGTTCTGATCGGCGACGATCATCGGCGCGCGATCGCCCACAGCGCGAACGGAATCGGGCAGGAAGGCAAGCGCCGAGGAGGAGACGAACACCTGACGGGTCGTCGTTGCCTTCCGTACCGCCTCGTTGAGAACCTGCGCCTGACCTGTCATTGACCCCTCACTCGCGATACATTTGCATATTAGATATTACAATTGTATGACGATGGCAACGGGGCGCCTGCGCCCTTGCCCCCACGGGTGGATTCGTTCGATGATTGCGCCGAAACTCTGTTCCACCTCATGACAATCCTGTCATGATCGAAACACGTTGCGTCGGATTCTGCGGGTGGATCCCGGTCCGCGAAGGCGCCTCGGGGACTCGACACAGGCTTCGGACAACCACTTCAGGCGCGCGACTATGCTGAACACGGATGACAATTCTCTCGAGGCCCGGGTCGCGTGGCTCTATTTCATGGAGGGCATGACGCAGGCCGACATCGCGGAGAAGCTCGGCATGACGAGGCTCCGCGTGAACCGGATGCTCGTGGAGGCACGCACGAGCGGCCTGATCAGCATCACCCTCAATTCGCGCTTTGCCACCTGCGTCGAACTCGAACAGGCCCTCATCCGCGAGTTCGGTCTGAAGGATGCCGTGATCATCCCGACGCCGGATGATCCTGATCTCGTGCCGGTTCTGCTCGGGCAGGCGGCGGGAGAGTACCTGTCGAATTTTCTCGAAGCGAATCGCGTGAAGGGTCTCGGCCTGGGTTGGGGCGCGACCCTTCGCGAGACCATCCGCAATATGCGCCCGGGCCGCTACCCGGATTTATGCGTCAACTCGATGATGGGAGGGCTGACACACGGGCTGGAGCTCAACACCTTCGAGACGGCGAGCAGCCTTGCCAACCGGCTGAGCGCCGAGTGCCAGTATCTGGCTGCGCCCATTTACGCGGGAAGTCCCGCATCACGCGACATCATCCTGTCTCAGGACGTGTTTCGCGAGGCATTCGAGCGCATTTCGGCGAACGATGTCGCGGTTCTCAGCATCGGCGACCTGTCGCTCCGCTCCCTGCTGATCCGCTACGGCCTGCCGCGAGACGTGCCCACCGAGGAACTTCTGGCGCTCGGCGCCGTCGGCGACATACTCGGTCAGTTCTATGACGCAGAAGGCCGGGTTATCGACCACCCCCTGAACCTTCGCGCCATCGCGCTGCCGCTCAGTGAACTCTCGCGCATTCCAACGGTCATTCTCGCATCCGGCGGACGCAACAAGATTCCTGCCATCGCGGCAGCCCTGAAGGCCCACCTCGCCTCTGTGGTCATCTGCGACGAGAACACGGCTCGGGCTGCCCGTGATCTCGTTCTTGCTGGCGACGCATCCCAAGAATCACCGATGGGAGGACGCCGCAGCCGCCCATAGGTGGGCACCATGAGGTCGTGTCAGTCCTGGGCCAGCCCGATCCGGACAGGCATCGACGATCCCGAGGCCAAAAGTTCCTCGCTCGAAATTCGAACCTCCCTGGGTCTTGCCACCACCACCTCAAGGTCGTTGCATTACCAAGACCGCCGCAACCGCGACAGAGCTCCGTCCGCGGCTCCCCATATCGCCTTGTGGATGACCTGCGCTCCGGTTCACCCAATGCGAGGCGGCAAGCCGGTCAGGCGGCCCGCGCCGCCCGACGCTCCTTTGCAAGGTCCAGCGCCTGATAGGTCCAATACGTGAGCTGCGCCGCGGCAACCCCGAACGGGCCCCCGTTCCACGCGAGACTGAAGGGCTCGTAGAGGCGGTAGCGATCACTCGGGCCGGGGATGCCTCCCGCGATCCCCCGCCCGCCGATGGCCGTCGTGTTCATGCCGCGTCCGCCGAAGCCGAACACGTGCCAGACGCCCGGCTGCAGCTTTCCGATGAGAGGCATCAGGTGACGGGCGTACGCCATGAGGCCCGACCATGCCGTCTCCACGCGTACGCCTTCGAGCTGGGGATAGGTGGAGGCCATCGTCTTCTGCATCATTTCAGCGAGACGACGCGGCTCCGTCGTGCGCGTCGTGATCCGCCCGCCCCAGAGAAGCCGCGCCCCTCCGTCGACGACGCGGTAGTAATCACCTGCACGGCGGTTGTCGCCGATCGCCATCGGCGTCCGCACCGCGTCCGAAATTTTCTCAGGCGCCGATTCCGTGAGAAGAACATAGGTTGCAATCGGCAGAATGCTGCGGCGAAGGCGGGGCACCAGATCATCCGTATAGCCGCCGCCCGCCAGCACCACGTCGCGGGCCCTGACCTCGCCGCGCTCCGTCCTGACGACCTTCTCCGCGCCGTCGAAGTCACAGCCGGTCACGCGTGAGCCTTCGTAGATTTTTCCGTTCAGATCCTCGATCGCCTTCGCCAGGGATCGCGCATAGTTGAGGGGGTGGAAATGAAAGGATGCCGGGTCGTAGAGCGCCTGAAAATACTTGGGAGAGCGAAGGACGGCTCGCACGGCATCGGTCTGCATCACCTCCACGTGGTAATCGAAGGTCTTCTTCAGCATCTCGCACTGGCGCGAGAGACCATCAGGATCGTCGTACCGGAGCACGCTCATCTTGCCATAGATGCGCTTGTTCTCGGTCATGCCGAGAGCATCGAGATTTCCTTCAACGATCCGCACGCCCTCGATCGAGAGGCGATGCAGGGCCTGGGCTCGCTCGCCGCCGACCATGCGGGTGATGTTGGCGTGGCTCGTCGCGTAGCCCGGACCGACGAAACCTCCATTGCGCCCCGATGCTCCCCAGCCGACCCGTTCGGCCTCCAGGATCACGACCGACCGACCGGCCCGGGCGAGCTCGAGGGCCGCCGTGAGGCCTGCGAGCCCGCCCCCGACGATGGCGACATCGGCCTTGATCGTCCCGGTGAGCGATGGCCGTTGGGAATCATCCGCAAGTGTACGGGCATAGTAGGTGTCGCCATAACCGGTCATGAAGGCCCCCCATCCAGGTGATCGTCGCAAAGCCTAGCGCATCCTGCGGAAAAGGGGACCCGGTTTTCTACCGAAAGGGGCCGCAAAACCACGCCTGTTGCTCACCCAGGGTCTGCCACGGAGCCGCTGCCGGATCCCCAGGGCTCGATTTCACCTCGACGCCCGCGTGCGGATCCTCTTCGGCGATTGCGCCAGAGCTCCTGCGCCCTCCTCAGGTGCTCCTCGAAGGATTCAGCACTCTTGCTCATCGTGAGAAGCGCGACGGCAACCGTATGGGTTATGATGGCAACGGCACGCTCGTCCCGGACGGTGCCCTTCCATACGCCGTGCCAGTATTCGAGACTTGTCATTCCCGTCAGGGCATAGGCTTTCGGCTCCGGCTGCGCGGGAACGAAGAGATCCTCGGCCCTGCCGTCCACGAGGCGCAGAAGCGTGCTTGAGCGGAAGGGCGTTGCCTCTGCGGCGTCGCGGCTTGCCCCGAGAATGGTCATGTTCCGGTATCCGAGGATCGATCCTGCATCGCGATGCAGGTCACGGTAGGCGGGACGAACGACGCCCATCATGCTCGCGGGGGCAGCGAAAGGATTGACGAGCGGCATGAGGGAATGAATCGGGGAGCGCGTCTCAAGCACGCTGTAGAGCGACAGAAGACGATGGATCTGCGACGATAGGGCGGCAATCGGGACATAGGCGATCCCGGCGTCGGCCATTGCATCGACAGCCGCGACAGGGCTTGCGCAGACGGGAATGCCGATGGCCCGCGCCGCCGAGACGAGCGCGCCCCTGGTGTTGGCGCTGCCGTCATTGCCATGCAGCAGGATCCGATAGCCGCACTGCGCCAGCAGCAGGGCAGCCTGGAGAAACCAGGGCATTCTTCTGGATTTCGGAGAAATGTAAGCCGGCCAGTCCAGATGGACCGTGGCCTCCTGGCCCATCACACCGATGTGGGCCCGGGCTGCTTGAGCGAACCCGGCGAGTTCGGCTGCGGTTTCTCCCCGGAAGTGCATCACGGAGAGCAGCGCCCCGACCTGCACCGGGTCAGCTTTTCCTTCGAGAATGATGGAGAAGGCATCCTGCGCTTCGCTCATCGTCAGGGGGCGACTATGCCCGATGCCGGCTCCGATCGTGGCAATGTGCTTGGCAAGCCGCTTTCGAGCATCCTCGACCTTCCCGAGCGCCGCGAGTTTTCGCGCGAAGGTCTCGGGAAGAGGCTCGCCCTCCAGCAGGATGCTCGGCCTCGTCGTCAAAGGCGCCGCCTCGATGACAGGGTCTCCTGAGACGTCCATAGGACCGATGACGATGGTCTCGGGCGACGTCTCCTGCCGCCGCAGAAGCGCTTCCGCCTCGGCCGCCAGGGCACGGATGCGCTGCCGCATGGATTCCGCGAACGGTGTTGGAATGAGCCGTCGCGACGAGCGAATGAAGATCGGATCACCATAGACGTCGCGGATCTGTCCGAGGATCCTGCTCATGGCGGGCGTGCCCATTCCCATCCGCTCGGCCGCTCGGCCGACGCTTCCCTCCATCAGCAGAGCATCGAGTGCCAGGAGCAGACGGAGATGCCCGAGTTTCAAGGAGGTCTCTTCGGTCGTCGATGTCACGATTTTTCTGTCTTCAAAACCCATGACGGATTGGCCGGATGATGATCCGGCGCCACATGAACGTGGAACGGCTATTCCCCATTCCAGAAGATCTTTCAAGCCGCAGACGATAACTTTAGAGTCATTGTAATTTGCGATTTTCTGAACTCAGAATGAGTCTCAAACATAGCCGTTGACCATCATCGGACCGCAAACCTACTAGCTGCCTCATCATTTCATAGGATGAGGGGCACGGGGACAGATGAGAGGCATTGCTACGCCGTCTCGGCAGGATTCCAGGAGAGGATTTCCGACATCGCCGGCTCGTGTCGGACGGGCGAAATCCGCCGCGCCGCACTTGCTGCGGAGGCACAAGGAGCGCTGCAGGCTCGCGATGCTTTTCGCCTTTACGAGCCTGTCGACAACTCTTCTTCTCAGCCCCGGAGTTGCCTTGGCGCAGGCCGTCGATGCCGGCCCGGCATCCGGTCACGATGACGTGATCAACCTGGATCAGGTCGTCGTGACGGCCGCAGGCTTCGAACAGACCGTCAAGAATGCGCCTGCGAGCATCTCCGTCATCACGCGGGAGGAACTGGAGAGAGGTTCGTTCCGTGATCTGACGGATGCCTTGAGGGAGGTCCAGGGCGTTGCCGTTACCGGTGTCGCCAACGAGAAGGACATCTTCATCCGTGGCCTTCCAGGCACCTACACGCTGATCCTCGTCGACGGGAAGCGGCAGAGCACCCGGGATGCACGCACCAACGGCAATGCCGGTTTCGAACAGAGCTTCATTCCTCCGGTCACGGCCATCGACCGCATCGAGGTCGTGCGCGGCCCCATGTCTTCCCTTTATGGCTCCGACGCCATGGGCGGCGTCATCAACATCATCACACGCAAGGTTTCCGACCGCTGGACGACCTCCATCACGGCGGACGGTACGCTCCAGCAGCGCGAGTATTTCGGCAACTCCGCGCAAGGCTCGTTCTACACCAGCGGTCCGCTCATTCACCGCATGCTGGGGCTTCAGCTCTGGGGGCGCGGGTTCGGCCGCGGCGAAGATGATTTTCTCAGCGGCATCACGGGAGCCCGCGAAGGCAATATCGGCGGACGGCTGACCTTCACCCCGACCGAGAACCACGACATCATGCTCGAAAGCGGCTTCACCCGCATCCGACGTGACGCTTCCAAATGGGGAACGCTCGAGAGCACCGCCAGCGACACCTACAATCACAACGACCGCAAGTATTGGTCGCTGACACACGAGGGACGCTGGGGGCCCACGACCTCAACCTTATCGATTATGCAGGAATGGGCGGAGCGCAGGAGCTACACGGAGAACCCGCGCACGCTCGCCTTCGACAAGAACCCGCGCTCGCCCGAGATCCGCAACACGATCGTCGACGGCAAGTTCACGACGCCGTTCGATTTTTTCGGGAGCCACACGCTCGTGACGGGCGGCCAATGGTCCAACGCCTCGCTCAACGACCAGAATCCGGGTCGGCGCACGCGCATCGACGAGACGTTCACGATCAACCAATGGGCTCTCTTCGCGGAGGACGAGTGGCGTCTGACCGGCACCTTCTCGCTGACGAACGGGCTGCGCATGGATCATCATGAGATTTATGGCGCCCATTACAGCCCTCGCAGCTACGCGGTGTGGCATGCCACCGAGAACCTCACCCTGAAGGGAGGCGTCTCGACCGGTTTCCGGGCTCCCGAAGTCCGCCAGATCGCGCCGGGCTACGCCTATACGACCGGCGGCGCAGGCTGCAGCTACGGGCCGAACGGGACTTGCGGGGTCATCCTGGCCGATCCCAATCTTCAGGCGGAGACGAGCACGAGCTACGAGATCGCCGCTCTCTGGGACAATCTCGACGGCTTCACCGCGAGCGCAACCTATTTCTACACGGATTTCCGGGACAAGATCAGCAACGCGCTGGTCCTGGACGATGCCGGCAACCCGGTGCGCTGGTCGGAGGATCCGAACTACCGCCTCTGGTACAACTACAACATCGACGATGCGATCATCCAGGGCGTCGAGCTGGCGGCGAGCTGGCGCGCCACGGAAGCGATCTCGATCCGCGGCAGCTACACCTTGACGGATTCCGAGCAGCGGACGGGCGACTTCGCGGGCTTCCCGCTCGCCCGCACGCCACGGCACATGGCCAATGCGCGCCTGGACTGGAATACGCCGATAGCCGGCCTGTCGACCTGGACCCAAGTGAACTACCACGGCGCGGAGATCGTGGGCGGCGCACGCATCGGCACGAACGGTACGCCTGTCATCATCAACGGCACTGCCGGTCGAAGGTACGATGCCTACGCCACGATGGATATGGGCCTGACCTACAACTTCACCGAGAAGCTTGCCATGAACGCCGCCATCTACAACGTCTTCGACAAGGAGATCGAACCCACCGACTACAACACGGTGGTGGAGGGACGGCGCCTCTGGATCGGCATGTCGGCGACCTTCTGAGGTCATATCGCCTTACCGAACGACGGACTGCACGAAGCATGATGCGGGACAGCAAGACGGATATCCACGGGAGGCCGCGTCGGCGGCACGTGGACGACTGGGCTCCCGCATGCCGAAGGAAACGCGATAACCGGAGAATTGAAGTGATGATGACCTTCGCGGCCCGCTGCCCGCTCGCAGCTCTTCTTGCCGGAGCCCTGGCACTCGGCTCCTTGACGGGCAGCGCACAGGCGCAGGATCTGACGATCCAGCATGCCAAGGGCGAGACGACCGTCCCCCGGAAGCCCAGGAAGGTTCTGGCTTTCGACATGGCCTCGCTCGATACGCTGAATGCTCTGGGCGTCGAGGTTTCCGGCGTGCCGACGGCCCGGTTCCCGGAATATCTGGCAAAGTATGGTTCGGACCAATACGAGAAGGTCGGCACCCTGTTCGAGCCCGATTACGAGGCCGTCAACGCGGCCGAACCTGATCTCATCGTCGTGGGTGGCCGCTCCAGCGCCAAATATGCCGATCTGGCGAAGATCGCCCCGACCATCGACCTCACGGTCGATCCGAAGGACTTCATGAGCGGCGTGAAGCGCAACGTTCGGATTCTCGGCAAAATTTTCGACAAGGAAGCAGAGGCCGAGACACAGCTGACCAAGCTCGAGACATCCATGGCCGATCTGCGCCGGAATGCAGCCAAGGCCGGCAGCGGACTCCTGGTCCTCACGACAGGGGGCAAGATGAGTGCCTATGGGCCCGGCTCGCGCTTCGGGATCCTCCACGACGAATTCGGGCTCGCGCCCGCCGTCGAGGGCTTGGCCACGACCAGCCACGGACAGGCCGTGTCGGCGGAGTTCATCCTCAAGACCAATCCGGACTGGCTGTTCGTGATCGACAGGGACGTGGTGGTCGGCCGGGATGGTGGCGCAGCCAAGAAGGTGCTGGACAACGAACTCGTGGCCCAGACCTCGGCCTGGAAGCAGAACCAAGTCGTCTATCTCGACCCCGTCGATTGGTACCTTGTGGGGGGCGGGCTGACCGCTCTTCAAGCCAGCGTCGACCAGATCGCCAAGGCGGTGACGAAGAAGTAACCCGCATCCGGCCGGATCGGATCGATCAAGTGTCGCTCCCTGAGCGACCGGCCCTCCTGAAGTCCCCGAGCGCCCGTGAAATCACTCTCCCTTGCCCTGGCGGCCGTGACGGCCCTGGCTCTGATCAGCCTGCTGATCGGAGCGAGCGACCTATCGTTGGCTGGCCTCCTTTCCCCACAGGATGGCAGCCAAGCCACCCGGATTCTCGTGGTGTCCCGGATTCCCAGGACCGTCGCGCTCATCCTCGCGGGCATGGCCATGGCGGTGGCCGGGCTGATCATGCAGATGCTGACCCAGAACCGCTTCGTCGAGCCGTCCACGGCCGGAACGGTCGAGTCGGCGGGCCTCGGCCTCCTGACCGTGACGCTCTTCACCCCCGACCTGCCCGTTATCGGCAAGATGCTGGCGGCGGCCGGTTTCGCCCTGGCTGGCACGGCCCTGTTCCTGCGCATTCTTCGCCTCGTCCCCCTGCGATCCGCCCTGACGGTGCCGCTGGTCGGAATCATGCTGGGCGGCATCATCAGCGCGATCACCACGTTCTTCGCCTATCGCTTCGACCTGATGCAGTCCCTGAACGCCTGGACGACCGGGGACTTTTCCGGAGTCCTTCGCGGCCGCTACGAACTGTTGTGGATGACTTTCGGTCTGGCTCTTCTCGCCTATCTGGCCGCCGACAGGCTCACGCTGGCCGGGATGGGGCGGGACTTCGCAACCAATCTGGGCCTGCGATACCGGAGCATCGTGTCCTTCGGCCTCGTCATCGTGTCCATGGTGACGGCGACCGTCGTCGTCACGGTCGGCATGATGCCGTTCCTCGGCCTGATCGTGCCGAACGTGGTCGGCATGATGATCGGCGACAACATGCGCCGCGCCCTGCCCTGGGTCGCCGCGATGGGCGCGGGCCTCGTGCTGGTCTGCGACGTGGTCGGACGGGTGGTGTACTATCCCTACGAGATCCCCATCGGGACGATCATGGGGATCATCGGCGGCGCCCTCTTCCTGGTTCTTCTGTTGAAGGGGCGCGGGCGCCTTGCGTAAGACAGACCTGCAGCCCATCCGCGTGCTCCTGATCCTCGCCGCCGTCGCGGCGGCGGTGGTCGTGCTGTTCATGACGCTGAACGCCAAGGGGCGCTGGGACTTCATCCTCGCCTTTCGCGGCGCGAAGGTTCTGTCCATGATCCTGGTCGCCTACGCCATCGCGGTGTCGACCGTGCTGTTCCAGACGGTGGGCCACAACCGGATCCTGACGCCCTCGATCATGGGGTTCGATGCTCTCTACGGCCTCATTCAGACCAGCCTGATCTTCACCCTCGGATCCGCCGGATTGGGCGCCTTGGATCCGCGCCTGCTGTTCGGGGTCGAGGTCGCCGCCATGGTGGCGTTCTCCAGCCTCCTCTATCGCTGGCTCTTCTCCGGCAACAGCCGCAGCCTTCACCTGCTGCTCCTCGTCGGCATCGTCTTCGGCGTGCTGTTCCGAAGCCTGTCCGGCTTCATGCAGCGGATCATCGATCCCAACGAATTCGTCGTGCTGCAGGACCGCCTGTTCGCAAATTTCAACAGTGTCGATGGCGACCTGCTGGCCGTCTCGACCGCAGCGGTCGTCGCCGTGTCGGTCGTAGGGTGGCGGCTGATGCATGCCTATGACGTGCTGGCCCTGGGCCGCGAGGCGGCGATCAACCTCGGGATCGACCACCGGAGCATCGTAACGATCGTTCTCATGCTGGTCGCCATCCTGATCTCGGTCTCCACCGCCCTGGTCGGACCCGTGACCTTTTTCGGATTGCTGGTCGCCAACCTCGCCTACCAGATCGCCGGGTCCCACAAGCACCGCTTCGTCCTGCCCGTCGCGAGCCTGCTGGCGATCATCTGCATCGTCGGCGGACAGCTCGTGCTCGAGCGGATCTTCGCCTTCGACACCGCGCTCAGCATCGTCATCGAATTCGTGGGCGGGATCGTCTTCCTTGCCCTTCTGATCAGAGGAACGGCCCGTTGATCGAGATCTCCCATGTGAGCAAAGCCTATGGCGACACCATCGTCGTGCGCGACGTGTCGCTCACGCTGCCCCGGCGCGGCATCACCTCGATCATCGGCCCGAACGGCGCCGGCAAGTCCACGCTCCTGTCGATGATCAGCCGCCTCCTGCCCATGAGCGCCGGGACGGTGACGGTCGACGGGCTCGACGTCACCCGGACGCCGTCGGATAGTCTCGCCAGGCGATTGTCCATTCTCCGCCAGGACAACCGGGTCAGCGCGCGCCTGACCGTTCGCGATCTGGTCGAGTTCGGCCGCTATCCCTATTCCAAGGGCCGCCTCACGCCGGAAGACCGGTCCCAGGCGGATAGGGCCATCGGCTTCCTGGGCCTTGAACCCCTGGCGGACCGCTTCCTCGACGAATTATCCGGCGGGCAGCGGCAACGGGCCTATGTCGCCATGGTGCTGTGCCAGGATACGGACTACGTGCTCTTCGACGAGCCACTGAACAATCTCGACATGAAGCACGCGGTGGGCATGATGAAGCTGCTGCGTCGGGCCGCCGACGACCTGGGCAAGACCATCGTCCTCGTCCTCCACGATATCAACTTCGCATCCTGCTACTCGGACTACATCGTGGCCATGCGCGACGGAGCCATCGTCCGCCACGGCACTCCCGACGAAACGATGACGGCCAGCGTGATCCGGGACGTCTACGACATGGATGTCACGATACAGGACATGGAGGGACGAAAAATTACGCTCTACTACGTCTGATCGGGGCGAAGCCGGCCAGCCCCCTTCTCGCGAGGGCAAATCAGTCCGGCCGGAAGGCGACGGCGGGAAGCCATCGGCGTTCATGGAGCCAGCCCGGTGCCGTGGCGTCTGAAGGGAATTGGAGCGGGCGATGGGAATCGAACCCACGACATTCAGCTTGGGAAGCTGACGTTCTACCTCTGAACTACGCCCGCAAACACTTTTAAAATCAGCACCTTAGCCAATTCGGCAGATCCTGCCGACGCCGCTATGGGCCGTTTGTGCACCTTCCATTTCTAGCAAGGTGGCGGCGTTGGCGTCAAACGCCTTCTTATGATCCGAACCCGGGGATCGCTACCCGTATGAAACGGATAGGCATTCCTGGATGATCGCTCGGACGTTCATGCCGGGTGAGGACGGGCACCGGCACCAGCCCTTCCGATTGGCACGACAAAGAAATCATGACTCCACGAGCGCGAACCGAAATTCGATAAGGAACCTCCCCCGTCCATTGGGTTTGATGTCTCCATAGAAAGGAGCAAACCCTATGAAAGCACGTATTCTGTTTGCCACGATCGGCCTCGCCGTTCTTTCCGTCCCCGCTGCCGTTCAGGCACAGGGAATCGTACGCGGTGCCGAACAGGGAGCTGCTGTCGGCAATCGTGCCGCCGGTCCTGTCGGCGGAGCTGTCGGCGGCGCGGTTGGCGGCGTTACCGGAGGTGTCGTCGGCGGAGTGAAGGGTGTACTCGGTATCCCGCAGAGCACCGGCAGCGTTAAGCGGCATCAGACCACCCACAAGAAGCGGACTGCTCACCACTAGAGTATCGTGCGGCCCGAAGGGCCCGCCTGCCACAAGTGGACCCGTATTCCACGAAGAACGACGCCCTCGGAGCATCGTGCGGACCCGCACAATGCTCCGAGGGCCGGTATGGTCATCGGAAGTGCTTGGAGAGCTTCAGGCCCTGGGCCTGATAATTCGAGCCGGCGCCCGCGCCGTAGAGCACCTTCGGACGCTCGGCCATGCGCTCATAGACAAGCCGGCCCACGATCTGTCCGTCTTCGAGGATGAAGGGCACGTCGCGGGAGCGCACCTCGAGGACGGCGCGGGCTCCCTCCCCTCCTGCCTCGGCATGGCCGAAGCCGGGATCGAAGAAGCCCGCGTAATGGACCCGGAATTCCCCCACGAGAGGGTCGAAGGGCACCATCTCGGCCGCATAATCCGGCGGTACGTGCACGGCCTCCTTGGAGGCCAGGATATAGAACTGACCCGGATCCAGGATCAGGGTCCGGCTGGAATCCGCATAGAGCGGCTCCCAGAAATCCGCCACGCGGCAGGAGCCGGGCTTGTCCACGTCGACGAGGCCCGTATGGCGCTTGGCCCGATAGCCGATCAGGTTTTCGGGGCCGAAGCCCGCGAGGTCCACGCTCACGGCGACGCCGTCCTGGATGGACGGCTCGGCAGAGGTCACGACCCGCTCCCGCTCATGGACGGCCAGAAGCTCGGCGTCGCTCAGGCGCACATCGCCCTTGCGCAGGCGCAGCTGCGACAGGCGCGTGCCGGTTCGTACCAGCACGGGAAAGGTGCGCGGCGAGATTTCGGCGTAGAGACGCCCGCGATAGCCGGCCCCGATGGTGTCGAATTCCTGGCTGCGGTCCGTGATGACCCGGGTAAAGACGTCGATGCGGCCGGTGGAACTCTTGGGATTGGCGGCGGCCGACAGGTCCTCCGGCAGGGCCAGCTCCTCCTGCAGCTCGGCGATATAGACGCTGCCCGTCTCCAGGATCGCCCCCTTGGCGAGGTCGATCTCGTGGAAGCTCAGCTGGTCGAGCCGGTCCCGGACCGTGTGGTTGCGGCCCGGCAGGAAGCTGGCGCGGACCCGGTAGGCCCGGCGCCCGAGCCTCAGGTCGAGACTGGCCGGCTGGACCTGGTCGGACGCGAAGGGGGTCTCCGGTCTGATGGCGCCCGCCTCGGCAAGGCGCATGATGGCATCCGCCGATTGAATCCCGTCCTTCAACGCAACCATGACTGTCTTCCGAGGGACGTAGCCCTCATTGAATTGGTGAGCCCGACAATATCTCTAAGGCTTGTTACGGAATTCTCAATCGCTTTCCTGCCCTGGGGATATTCCTGCGGGCCGGAGCCGCCCGCCCCTTTCCACCCGGTCGATTGACGGGACCCGAAGGCCGCCGTACCACGGGCTCATGGAATTCTTCGACCGGCGTGAGGCAGGCTCATGTACAAGGCTGTGACCCGTGGCATCTCCGTGACGGTGACGCCCCGCTACATGCCCGAAGAATCCTCCCCCGAGCAGGGTCGCTACTTCTTCGCCTATACGGTCGAGATCATCAACACGGGCCTGGAGCGGGTCCAGCTCCGCGCCCGCCACTGGACGATCACCGACGAGCACGGGCAGGTCCAGGAGGTGCGCGGCGCGGGCGTCGTCGGGGAGGAGCCGATCCTGGGTCCGGGGGAAAGCTTCAGCTATACGAGCGGCTGTCCCCTGCCGACGCCGAGCGGCACCATGCAGGGCACCTACCTGATGGAAACTGCCGCCGGCGAAACCTTCGACGCCGACATTCCCGCCTTCTCGCTTGACATTCCCCGCGCCAACCGCGTGCTGCACTGAGGTATTTGATGTCTCCCACCGGACAGCGGCTGACGCCGCTCGACATGCTGGCGAAGCTGGTTTCGTTCGACACCGTAAGCTCGAAATCGAACCTGCCCCTGATCGAATTCGTCGAAAGCTATCTGCAGAGCTGGAGCGTGCCTTACGTGCGCCTGCCAGACGCGACGGGCGAGAAGGCGGCACTCTATGCCACCATCGGCCCACAGGACCGGGGCGGGATCGTGCTCTCCGGCCATACGGACGTGGTGCCGGTGACCGGCCAATCCTGGACGTCCGATCCCTTTACGCTGCGCGTGGAGAATGGGCGCGCCTATGGGCGCGGGGCCGTGGACATGAAGGCCTTCGATGCGCTGGCGCTCGCCATGGTGCCGGAGTTTCTGGCCGCCAACCTCACGACGCCGATCCACATCATGCTCTCCTACGACGAGGAGACGACCTGCCTGGGCGTCGTCGACACCATTCGCCGTCTCGGCCACGATCTGCCCCTGCCGAAAGCCGCCATCGTGGGCGAGCCGACGATGCTGGAGGTGGTGGACGCGCACAAGAGCGTCGTGACCTTCTCCACCACTGCGCACGGCTTCGAGGCGCATTCGTCGAAGCCCTATCTCGGAGCCAGCGCCGTGATGACGGCCGCCGAGCTGATCGCGGAGCTGAACCGCATCGGCGACGACATGATGGAGCGTGGCGATTCGAGCGGGCGCTTCGATCCGCCCTACACGACAGTGCATGTGGGCACGATTGCGGGCGGCACGGCGCGCAACATCCTCTCGAAGAGCTGCACCTTCCATTGGGAGTTCCGGGGCCTGCCGAGCCTCGACCCGCAGGAGATCCCCGACCGCCTCAACCGGTTCGTCGAGGAAGTGGCCCTGAAGCGCCTCAACCGCTTCGGTGAGTTCGGGCGGATCGAGACGATCCTTCACGCCGACGTGCCGGGCCTCGCGCCCGATCCGGGTTCGACGGCGGAGGTCCTGGCGCTTCGCCTCGCGGGCAAGAACCACACGCAGACCGTCCCGTTCGGCACGGAGGCGGGCCATTATCAGGCGGCCGGTATTCCCACCGTCGTCTGCGGTCCCGGGTCGATCAACCAGGCGCATCAGCCGGACGAATACATCACGCTGGAACAGCTCGATGCGGGCCTCGCCTTCATGCGGCGTCTCGCGGTGACCTGCGCGAGTTCCTGAGGCCAGCCATAACGTGGTGGGTGTCATTCCCGGCCGAAGCGTCAGCGGAGGGGAAGGGAATCCATAGCTCAGCGCTTGATCGTGGATCCCCTTCCCTCGCTTCGCTCGCCGGGGATGACACACGCACCGTCATCGCCAGCCTTGGGTCCATGATCGCGATTGGACAAACGCAGCACCTCATAGAAGCGGAATGGCCGGCACAAGGCCGGCCATGACGATGGAGGGAAGCGACTGAACTGAGGAGTTCAGTGAGTACTCAAGCGTTATAAGTCCGATGCTTCCGATTTTGCGATCTCGGCTTCCACATCCGCGGGATCGAGGTCGTAGAAGCGCGAGCAGAACTCACAGGTGATGCCGATGCGGCCGTTGTCGCCCACCATGTCGCGACGATCTTCCGCCGGGAAGCGGCGCATCATGCCCATGATACGCTCGTGCGAGCAGGTGCATTCCTCATGCACGTTCTGGCCCTCGAAGACGCGCACGCCGCGCTCGTGGAACAGGCGGTAGAGCAGCGTCTCGCTGGAGACGGTCGGGTCGACCAACTCGTGGTCCTCGACCGTGCCGACCAGGGACTTGGCCTCCAGCCAGGCATCGTCCTCGGACGGCTCGGCCAGATCGTTGGAGGGATGCCCCTCCGGGATGTCGCCCGGATCGAGATCGGCCTGTCGCAGGCGCTCCGACGAGGAGGGCAGAAACTGGATCATCAGGCCGCCCGCGCGATAGGTGTGGCGGCCGTCCTCGAACTGCTCGGCGACCGCGAGGCGCACCTGCGTCGGGATCTGTTCGGACTGGCGGAAATACTGATGCGCCGCTTCCTCGAACCCCTGGCCTTCGAGGGCGACGACGCCCTGGTAGCGGCTGCGCTCGGAGCCCTGGTCGATGGTCATGGCCAGATAGCCCGAGCCGAGGAGCTCGCCCGTAGCGGGCGAAGCGGACCCGAGGGCCTCGAGCTTGTCCTTGTCGAACCGGGCGGTGGCGCGCAGGCGGTCCGGCGCATTGAAATCCACCACCACCATGTCGATGATGCCGTCGGTCTTGGTCTGCAGCTGAAAGCGCCCCTCGAGCTTGAGGGACGCGCCGAGCATGACCGTCAGGGCTGCGGCCTCGCCGATGACCCGGGCGACCCGGTCGGGATAACCGTGACGGGCCAGGATCGTGTCGATGGAGGCTCCGAGACGCACCACGCGTCCGCGCACGTCGAGAGGCTCGACCGCGAACGGCAGAACGACGTCGTCGTTTCCTTCAAGCGAAGCTGAACTCATGCGTTTGCCGCTCCCAGGCACCAGGCCAGGATGCCCTTCTGTGCGTGAAGCCGGTTCTCGGCCTCGTCGAAGACCACGGATTGCGGACCGTCCATGACCTCATCCGTCACCTCCTCGCCGCGATGGGCGGGAAGGCAATGCATGAAGATCGCGTCCTTGTCGGCCACGCCCATGAGCCTGCCGTTGACCTGATAGGGCTTGAGCAGGTTCTGGCGACGGAACTCGTCGTCGTCGCCCATGGACACCCAGCAATCGGTGATGACCGCATGGGCGCCCTCGGCGGCCTCGAAGGCATCGGTGGTCACGCTGATCTTGGCCCCTTCCTGTTTCGCCCAGGACAAAAGCTCCGGGCGCGGAGCAAGTTCCGGCGGGGACGCGATCTTCAGGGTGAAATCCAGGCGCGCCGCCGCGTGGACCCAGGAGGCCAGCACGTTGTTGGCGTCGCCCGTCCAGGCGATCGTCCGGCCTTGAATCGAGCCGCGATGCTCCTCGAAGGTCATGATGTCGGCCATGATCTGGCACGGATGGGTCGTCTTGGTCAGGCCGTTGATCACCGGGATCGAGGCGTACTGGGCCAGCTCCGTCACCATGGCATGGTCGAGAGTGCGGATCATGATGGCGTCCACATAGCGCGAGAGGACGCGGGCGGTATCGGCGATGCTCTCGCCGCGGCCGAGCTGCATCTCCTTGCCGGTGAGCATCAGGGTCTCGCCGCCAAGCTCGCGCATGCCGACATCGAAGGACACGCGGGTGCGGGTGGACGGCTTGTCGAACACCATCGCCAGGACCCTGCCCTCGAGCGGGCGGTCCTTGGGCTTCTTGCCCCGGCGGCGCTTGGCCTTGAGCTCCAGGCCGATATTCAGGAGGTGCCGGATCTCGGCGCCGGAAAAGTCGCTGAGATCAAGGAAATGGCGGGTCTTCATTGAGCTGCTCCCGGCTGAGCGGTGTTCTTCTGCTCAGCCTCGATGGCCGCGCAGGCGGCGTCGAGACGATCGATGGCTTGGCCGAGATCGGCTTCCGTGATGATCAGCGGCGGCAGAAGCCGGACGACATTGTCGCCGGCCCCGATCACGATGAGCTTCTGGTCTCGGGCGGCGTTGACGAAATCCGTGTTGGGCACGACGGTGCGCAGGCCCATCATGAGCCCCTGCCCCCTCACCTCGGCGATGACGCTCGGATGGCGGTCCTTCAGCTCGGCGAGACGCTGCTTGAGCAGCAGGCCCTTGCGCTGGACGCCTTCCAGGAAACCGGGCTCGAGGATGACGTCGAGCACCGCGTTGCCGACCGCCATGGCGAGCGGGTTGCCGCCGAAGGTCGTGCCGTGGGTGCCGAGGGTCAGCCCCTTGCCGGCCTCCGCCGTGGCGAGGCACGCGCCCAGGGGAAAGCCGCCGCCGATGCCCTTGGCGACCGTCATGATGTCGGGGGCCACCCCGCTCCATTCATAGGCGAAGAGCTTGCCGGTGCGGCCGACGCCGGTCTGGATCTCGTCGAAGATCAGGAGAAGGCCGTGCTGGTCGCAGAGGGCGCGCAGCTCGCGCAGGAAGGCGGGCGAGACGCTCCTGACCCCGCCCTCGCCCTGGATCGGCTCGATCATCAGGGCCGCAGTCTGCGGGCCGATGACGGCCTTCAGGGCCTCCAGGTCCTCAGGCGGAACCTGATCGAAGCCCTGCACCTTGGGGCCGAAGCCTTCCAGGTACTTGGCCTGTCCGCCGGCCGCGATGGTCCCCAGGGTGCGCCCATGGAAGGCGCCCTCGAAGGTGACGATGTGGAAGCGCTCGGGATTGCCGTTCACATGATGATAGCGGCGCGCCATCTTGATCGCCGCCTCGTTCGCCTCGGCGCCCGAATTGGTGAAGAAGACGAAGTCCGCGAAGGTGCTGTCGACCAGCCGCTGGGCGAGGCGCTCGCCCTCCGGAATCTGGAACAGGTTCGAGCTGTGCCAGATCTTGGAGGCCTGCTCGGTCAGGGCCTCGACCAGATGCGGGTGGGCGTGGCCCAGGGCATTCACCGCGATGCCGGCCCCGAAATCCAGGTATCGCTCGCCATCTCGGCCGTAGAGCCAGGGGCCCTCTCCCTTCTCGAAGGAAAGCTCGGCACGGGCAAAGGTCGGCAGCAATGGCGATGTCACGGGTTGTCTCCGCCTAGAGAGGCCCAAGGTCGCACCCGGGCCCGAAAAAGAAAGCGCCGCCCCATCGAGGGCGGCACGGCGGGGATTCTAACGAGGTGGCAGACCCTGTCAATTCAAGAGAAATGAAGTCACTCATCACAAGGAATTTTTGCCTCGGGAGAGTTCCTTGGGGAAAACGACGGGGGCTGTTCGGGGACTCTTGCGCCGGAGTCCACCCATCCTGTAACTTCAGGGCAGTCGAGTACAGCATTCGTGCGGCGGCATTCACCCTCAGGAGCGACCCTCGCAACGCGGTCGGACATCAAAACCTGTCCGCGAGGCATCTGGGATTCTGAGCTTGACGGCCCGTCACGATGGAGGCGAGTTTAAAAATGATGGATGCGGGCGGAACTTGGACGGACGAGCGGGTCGAGCTTCTCAAGAAGCTCTGGACCGATGGTTTGAGCGCGAGCCAGATCGCCGCCGAGCTTGGCAACGTCACCCGCAATGCGGTGATCGGCAAGGTTCACCGCCTCGGCCTGTCCGGCCGCGCCAAGGATGCGAAGCCGGCCGCGTCCGTCGCTGCGCGACCGCGCAAGGCGACCCGCGCCCCGAGCGCCCCGGCCCCGATCGCGCCGCAGCCGCACGTCAGCAACGTGGTGATGGCCCCGATCCCGCTGCAGCCCGTGGCCGAGGAGCCCGTGGCCTATGTCGAGGACGACATCGCCATCCCCATGTCCGAGCGCGTGACCATCATGGACCTGCGCGAGTCCATGTGCCGCTGGCCCATGGGCGACCCGACGAAGCCCGAGTTCCGCTTCTGCGGCGCCCGCTCGATCACGGGCCTGCCCTACTGCACCCACCACGCCCGCATCGCCTACCAGCCGGTGGCCGACCGCAAGCGCGAGCGGAAGCTGGCCCGCGCCTGAAATCACGAGTTTACAAAGAAAAGCGCCGCGCTGACGAACATCAGCGCGGCGCTTTTCCGTTTCCCGCTCACGTCATCACCGGCCTTGTGCCGGTGATCTCGATGCATTGAGGCGACGGCGCTTCTCCAATCGAGCTGCCGGCACAGGGCCGGCCATGACGTCGAGAAGGTACGGAGCCTATGCCGCAGAATTCCTCATGCGTTCAGCGCCTGCTCCTCGCGGGCGAAGGTCTCGTCGAAGGAATAGCCGGCGCCGCGCACGGTGCGGATGGGGTCGGGCCGGCGCGGCAGGTTGATGGCCTTGCGCAGGCGGCCCACATGCACGTCCACGGTGCGCTCGTCGATATAGACGTCGTGGCCCCAGACGGCGTTGAGCAGATGCTCGCGGGAAAAGACGCGGCCGGGGCTCTGCATCAGGAATTCGAGGAGACGGAACTCCGTCGGCCCGAGATGGAGCTCCTGTCCGGCGCGGCGCACGCGATGGGTCTCACGATCGAGCTCGATGTCGCCGGCCCTGAGGAGCGTCGCGATATGCGCGGGCTTCGCCCGACGCAGGAGCGCCCGGACCCGCGCCAGCAGCTCGGGTACCGAGAAGGGCTTGACGATGTAATCGTCGGCGCCGGTCGAGAGGCCGCGGATCCGGTCGCCCTCCTCGCCCCGCGCCGTCAGCATGATCACCGGCAGGCGCTCGGTTTCCGTACGGGCACGGATGCGGCGGCAGAGCTCGATGCCCGACAGGCCGGGCAGCATCCAGTCGAGAAGCACGATGTCGGGAACCTGCTCGCGCAAGCGGATCTCCGCCTCGTCGCCGCGCGAGACGCTGTCGACCTCGTAGCCTTCGGCTTCGAGGTTGTAGCGCAGGAGCAGCATCAGCGGCTCTTCGTCCTCGACGATCAGAACGCGAGGTCCCATGGTCAGGCTCCGGGTGCGACCGTCGCGTCGATGGAACGGTCGTTCTTCGGCCGGTCGATGGCCAATGTTTCGCCCGTGACGAGGTAGTGGACGGTCTCGGCGATGTTGGTGGTGTGGTCGCCGATGCGCTCGATGTTCTTCGCGCAGAAGAGAAGATGCGTGCAGAACGAGATGTTGCGCGGGTCTTCCATCATGTAGGTCAGAAGCTCCCGGAACAAGGAGGTGTAGAGCGCGTCGATGGCGCCGTCCCGCTTCCACACGTCGAGAGCCTTCGCGGTGTCTTTCTGCGCATAGGCGTCGAGCACGTCCTTGAGCTGCCCGAGCACGAGATCGCTCATATGCTGGAGGCCGACGACGATCTTCTGCGGCTGGAAATCGTCGCCAATGGCGAGCGCCCGCTTGCCGATGTTCTTCGCCATGTCGCCAATGCGCTCGACATCGCCGGAGATGCGGATCGCCGAGATGGTCTCGCGCAGGTCGACCGCGAGGGGCTGCCGCCGGGCGATGGTGAGGATGGCGCTCTCCTCCACCTCGCGCTGCAGCACGTCGAGACGCTTGTCGGAGGCCACGACCACCTGAGCGAGCGTCTTGTCGTGGCGTATCAGGGCCACGATGGAATCGACCAGCATCTTCTCGGCAATGCCGCCCATCTCGGAGATGCGCTGCCGGAGACCCTGCAGGTCGTTGTCATAGGAGCTGACGATATGCTCCGCCATGGGATAGGCCTCCCTTGAAGCGCTTCGGTCAGCCGAAGCGGCCCGTGATGTAATCCTGGGTTTGTTTCTTCGTCGGGTTCATGAACATCTTGGTGGTCGGCCCGAACTCGATGAGCTCGCCGAGATACATGAACGCCGTGAACTGCGAGATGCGCGCCGCCTGCTGCATGTTGTGCGTGACGATCACGATGGTGAATTCCGAGCGGAGCTGCTCGATCAGCTCCTCGATCTTGCCCGTCGAGATCGGGTCGAGCGCCGAGGTCGGCTCGTCGAGCAGGATCACCTCCGGCCGCTGCGCGATGGTGCGCGCGATGCATAGGCGCTGCTGCTGGCCGCCCGACAGGCCCATGCCCGACTGGCGCAGCTTGTCCTTCACCTCGTCCCAGAGGGCCGCCTTGCGCAGGGCTTCCTCGACGCGCCCGTCGAGTTCGGATCTCGGCAGCCTCTCGTAGAGTTTGATGCCGAAGGCGATGTTGTCGTAGATCGACATGGGAAACGGCGTGGGCTTCTGGAACACCATGCCGACACGGGCGCGCAGCTCGTTCACGTCGATGCTGGGTGAAAGCACATTCTGCCCGTCGAGCAGGATCTGACCGTCGGCGCGCTGCTCCGGATACAGGCTGTAGATGCGGTTGAAGGTGCGCAGCAGGGTCGACTTCCCGCAGCCGGACGGGCCGATGAGGGCCGTCACCTGCCGGTCGTAGAAATCGATCGAGATGTCCTTCAGGCTGCGGAAGTCGCCGTAGTAGAAGTTCAGGTTCTTGACGGCGATGCGCACCGGCACGCCGGTATCCGCAGCCGCCGCGTTTCCGATGGCGCTGCTCGTGTTGAGGGCAATCGTGCTCATCGGACTTTATCCTTCCTCAGGACGAGGCGCGCCACGACGGACAGCGCCAGGATCGACATGGTGATGATGAGGGCGCCGGCCCAGGCCAGCTCGCGCCAGTTCTCGTAAGGCGCCAGCGCGAACTGGTAGATCGTGACGGGCAGGTTCGACACGCCGCCCATCAGGGTCGGGCTGAACCAGAAATTGTTGTTGAGGGCGGTGAAGAGAAGAGGCGCAGTCTCACCCGCGATGCGCGCGGTGGCGAGGATCACGCCCGTCACCATGCCGGCGCGGGCCGCTTTCCAGCTGATCTTCACGATCACCTTGGACATGGGCGCGCCAAGCGCCGCCCCGGCTTCGCGCAGGGATCCCGGCACGAGGCGCAGCATGTCTTCCGTCGAGCGCACGATGACCGGAATGGCGATGATCGCCAACGCGACGCCGCCGGCCCATCCCGAATAGCCGCCCATCGGCTGCACCATGAGAATGTAGACGAAGAGGCCGATGAGGATGCTGGGCGCGGCGAGCAGAATGTCGTTCACGAAGCGGATGATCGTGGCGAGAACCGAGCCCTTGCCGTACTCGGCCAGATAGGTGCCGGCGAGCACGCCGATGGGCGTTGCCACCACGATGCCGAGGGTGGTGAGGACAAGGCTGCCGACGATGGCGTTTGCAATGCCGCCGCCCTGCGTTCCGGGGCCCGGAGTCGTTTCCGTGAACACTGCGGGCGAAAGGCCGCCGATACCCTCATAGAGAAGCATCAGCAGGATCCAGCCGAGAACGAAGGCGCCCAGCAGGGTGAACAGGGTGCAGGCGACCTTGAGCACGCGATCGGCCAGGTAGCGGCTGCGGCGCACGCGCCCCCAGGGCGCGGGAGCAGCAGTCGAGGCGTGGTTGTCGACGACGGTATCCATCCTTCACCTCAGGGGGTCTTGACGCGGGCGATCAGAAGCCGGGCGAGAGCAAGAACGATGAAAGTGACCACGAACAGAATGCAGCCCAGGGCCAGCAGGGCGCTCATATGCAGGCCCGACGCCTCGTTGAACTCGTTCGCGATGCGGGACGCGATCGTCGAGCTCGGGTCGAAGAGCGACAGGGACAGCCGGTTGGCGTTTCCGATCACGAAGGTGACCGCCATCGTCTCACCGAGGGCGCGGCCGAGGCCGAGCATGACGGCGCCGATGATGCTGACGCCCGCCTGGGGGAGCAGGACGTGGCGCACGACCTCCCAGGTGGTGCAGCCGATGCCGTAGGCGCTCTCGCGCAGGATGCTGGGGATCTGGTCCAGCATGTCGCGGGTGATCGACGCGATGAACGGAATGATCATGATCGCCAGGATGATCCCCGCGGTCAGCATTCCGACGCCGGACGGCACGCGCGCATAGAGGATCGTTCCGATGATCGGCATGCCCTCCACGATGTTCGTGAGCGGGATCTGCACGTAGTTGGCGAAGAGCGGGGCGAAGACGAAGAGGCCCCACATGCCGTAGATGATGCTGGGCACCGCGGCCAGCAGCTCGATGACGGTCGAGACCGGACGCCGCAGCCAGGGCGGGCAGAGCTGCGTGAGGAAGATCGCGATCCCGATGGAAATCGGCACGCCGATCACGAGAGCGATGAGGGCCGAGGTCAAGGTGCCGGCAATGGCGACCCAGGCGCCGAATTGCTCGCCTCCCACGTTCCAGATGCTGGAAGTAACGAACCCGAAACCGAATTCCTGGAAGGCGGGCCACCCGCCGTAAACCATCGTGCCGATGATGCCGGCCAGGACGGCGAGAACGATCAGGGCCGAGCCGTAGCTTGCCCAGCGGAAGCCCTGATCGAATAGTGGTGAAGTGCGGCGGCGGATGGACTGCATGTTGTTCGACACGATGATCTCATCAGACAAGACAGCCATCCGCCTTACTCCATCTACAGGTCGGGAACCAGCTTACATCTTGTAGACGGGCTGGCCGGCGCTGGTCTTGATGTCCTTCGACCAGGTCGAGCGGATCTGCTCGACGACGTTGTCCGGCAGCGGGACATAATCGAGGTCGGAGGCGAGCTTGTCGCCGTTCTTGAAGGACCATTCGAAGAACTTCAGCACCTCGGCGGTCTGCTCGGGCTTCTCCGCGGTCTTGTAGACCAGGATGAAGGTGGGGTTCGTGATCGGCCAGGCGTCTTCGCCGACCTGGTTGGTCAGCGAGATTCCGAAGCCGGGAGCCGACGACCAGTTGGCGCTGGCGGCAGCGGCCTGGAACGACTTGATCTCAGGCTGCGGATACTTGCCGGCCTTGTTCTGGAGCAGGGTGTAGGGGATGTTGTTCTGCTTGGCGTAGGCGTACTCGACATAGCCGATCGAGTTCGGAACCTGCTTGACCGTCGCGGCGACACCCTCGTTGCCCTTGCCGCCCTGGCCGATCGGCCAGTTGACCGTGGTGCCGGCGCCGAGCTCGCCCTTCCAGGCGTCGGAAACCTGCGACAGGTAGGTGGTGAACACGCTGGTCGTGCCCGAGGAATCGGAGCGGTAGACCGGGGTGATGTTGGCGCTCGGCAGGTTCACGCCGGCGTTCAGCTGGGCGATCTTGGGATCGTTCCACTTGGCGATCTTGCCCTGGAAGATGTCGGCGAGCACCTGGCCCGTGAGCTTGATCTGGCCGGACTTGATGCCTTCGATGTTCACGACGGGGACGACGGCGCCCATCACGGTCGGGAACTGCAGAAGGCCGTTCTTGTCGAGGTCCTCACCCTTCATCGGAGCGTCGGTGGCGCCGAAATCGACGGTCTTCGCCTGGATCTGCTTGATGCCGCCGCCGGAACCGATCGACTGGTAATTCATGCCGTTGCCGGTCTCTTTCTTGTAGGCCTCGGCCCACTTGGAATACACGGGGAACGGGAAGGTCGCGCCTGCGCCGGTGATGTCAGCAGCAGAGGCCGTGGTCGTAAGGCTGGCGACGGCGAGGCCGGCCGCGAGGGCGTAGGACATAATCTTCACGATAAGTCTCCTGTTCAAGCAAGCGCGACAGCCCGCTTCAAAGCCTGGGCCGCGTCACGCGATGGGACAGCTAGGCCCAACGGATGTCTCCTCTACGACAGTTGAATGACAATTAAATGACACCCCCGATGGATCCATCGGGGAGGTGCTGCGCCGTTTTACGGGCGAGGCGCGGCCTCGGGGAAACGGACCGTGAAACGGGCGCCCTGCCCGGGATCGCTGGCGATGTCGAGATGGCCGCGATGGCGGTTGACGATGTGCTTGACGATGGCGAGCCCGAGGCCGGTTCCGCCCTTGTCCCGGCTGTGGGCGACATCGACCCGGTAGAACCGCTCGGTCAGGCGGGGCAGGTGCTCGGGCGGGATGCCCGGGCCGTAATCCTGCACGGAGAAGGCGACCTGCGGCACCGGCTCCCCGGTCCGGGAGACCTCCACATCCACCCTGCCCCCGCTCTCGCCGTATTTAACCGCGTTCTCGATCAGGTTCTCGGCGACGCGCAGAAGCTCGTCCCGGTCGCCCAGGACGAGGACGGGGCGGTCCGGGAGGGCCACCTGGATGGCCACGCCCCGCTCCTTGGCCAGGGGAGAGAGGGTTTCCACCATCTGGGACGCGATGGCCGCGAGATCGACGGTCCGGGTGGGCGAAAGATGGACCCGCATCTCGATGCGCGACAGGGACAGGAGATCGTCGATCAGGCGCTTCATGCGCTGCGCCTGCTCCTTCATGATGTCGAGGAACCGCTCCCTGGCCTTGGCATCGTCGCGGGCCGGACCCTGGAGGGTTTCGACGAAGCCCAGGAGCGAGGCCAGCGGCGTGCGCAGCTCGTGACTCGCATTGGCGACGAAATCGGCCCGCATGGCCTCCAGCCGCCGGGCCGAGGTGAGATCGCGGAAGAACAGGACGACGCCGGCGCTCACACCCGCGTCCGGGACGTCCGCCTGAAGGGGACCGATATGGACCTCGAAGGTCCGCTCCGTCGGGACGCGCTCCGAATACTCCACCTTGAGGGGCTGACCGCTCTCCAGAACCTCCTGGATCCCGTCGAGCACGTCCGGGGTGCGAAGGGCGAAGGACAGGGGATGGCCGGTCTTCAGCCCGGCCAGAAGTTCGTAGGCGGCCCGGTTCGCCTCGATCACCACGGCCCGCTGGTCCACCAGGATGACCGGATCCGGGATCTGAGCCAGAACCGCCTCGGCCACGCTTGAGCGCGAATTCGCCTTCGGCTGCGATGTGATCCGGGTTCCGAGCCCGAGGCCGCGCTTGGGGCCGGCGACGAGGAAGCCCGCCAGGATGGCGATCGCGGCCCAGATCAGGAGCCAGCCGTCCCCATGGCCCCGCGCCAGCGATACGGACACCAGCACGAAACAGGTCACGACCGTCCCGCGCAGGGCAGCGTCACGGGTCGGAGAGGCGCTCTGTCGGAGGGGATCCGGCGAGAGGTCGTCGGGGTCGCTCATGGGAAGATGTCTCGGAGGCGCGGTCTCCCTTCTTTAGGAGAGGCTGGCCCGGGTGTCATCTCCCGCCGAGCTCGACCTCGCCCGCCAGCTCCTCGTCGTCCGGCTTGAAAGACAGCCGGGCGGCCCGGATGCGGTTGCGGATCTCGTACGCCCCGAGGATCGCGAGGGCGATCACGAAGGGAACGAGGTAATAGCAGAGGCGATAGAGGAGCAGCGCCCCCAGGACCTGCTCGCGGGGATAGTTCGACAGGGCCAGGAGGATGGTGGCCTCGAAGACCCCGAGCCCTCCTGGCGCATGGCTCGCCACGCCGAGCATGACGGCGAGGATATAGACCGCCAGGAAGGTCTCGAAGCCGAGATTGTGCCCGCCGGGGAGGAGCACGAAGAGCACCCCGGCCCCGGCACAGACATCGCCCGCGCCGATCAGGATCTGGGCCAGGGACAGGCGAAAGCCCGGCAGCTCCAGCTTCCAGCCTTGGATCTTGACCACGCGGCGCCTGATCGAGACCCAGACCATGTAGCCCAGAACGAAGAGTGCGGCGCCCAGGCCCACGAGCTGGTTCATCCAGATATGGGTATAGACGAGGCTCGCCAGCTCGTCGGCCTTGCTGATCAGGCTCCAGGAGAGGACGAGCGCCATGCCGAGCCAGAAGGTCACCCCGGCGATCACCGTGAGGCTCGCCACCCGTCCCGGGCTGACCCCCTTGGGGGAGTAGATCCAGTAACGCACCGTGCCGGCGGTCAGCAGGGGGAACCCGAGCGTGAAGCTCACCGCGTAGCTCGTGAACGAGGCGAGCGCGGTCGTTCGGTAGGGAACCTGCAGCTTGAGCTGCCGCAGGGCGATGGCATCGTAGCAGGTGAGCAGGCTGTAGCTGATGGCCGTGAGGAGGACCGCGAGGCCGATCTGGCGCAGGCTGGCGGCCGTGAAAGCCGCTTTCAGTTCATTGACGTCGATTTCTGATACGATCTGCCAGAGAACCACCAATGACGCGCCGAACAGGAGGACGCTCGCCGCCATCCCGATCCAGGCGAACCGGCGGGATCGGCGCTCCTTCGGATGAAGGGCTTCGGCAGAGGACATCTCCGGCTCGGATACCGGGCGGGGGCTCAAATCATTCATGAAAACGGTCAATCAGCCTCAGCGTGGAAGAGGTCGCATCGGGTATGAGGGCTGTCCTGCATCTATGTCCTGGCTGAAGGAACCGCCAGACGTCGGCCGCCTTTTAATGGTTTCGAGAGGTTGGCGCTACTCTTTCGCCGGAGAAATCGCCGCGAACGGCCGATGTGGGTTGTCAGCCTCGAAAAAGGCCTACAACAATGCTTCCGTTGCATCGGAGACTTGGCCGCAGGGTCGGGCCGGGGAGTTTTGAGTGGATTTCAAGGAAACGGAAACGCAATTTGCTGTTCTGGCGGAGTCTTTGCCGCAACTCGTCTGGTCGTCCCGCCCCGATGGATCCATTGACTATGTGAACCGCCGGTGGCGTGAGTTTACGGGACTTTCCAGCGAGCAGCTTCTAGGAAACGGCTGGGAAGCGGCCGTCCATCCCGACGATCTGCCCGAAGTGCTGCAGCATTGGCGCCGCTCCCTGGACGCCGGGCAGGATTATGAATGGGAATACCGCGTCAGGACCGTCGCGGGGGATTACGAATGGTTCCTCAGCCGGGCCATTCCGATCCAGGACCTCACGGGCAAAATCACCCGCTGGTTCGGCACGAGCACCAACATCAATGCCCAGAAGAAGGCCGACGAGACCATCCGCCTGCTCGAGTGCCAGTACCGCCTCGCCCTCGAGGCCGCCGATCTCGGAACTTGGCAGATCGACCTGGAGAAGGACCTGATTACCTGGGACGAGGGCTCATGCGCCCTGTACCGCATTCCCCATAACGGATTGTACAGCCTGCCCCTGGACGACGCCTGGGCGATGATCCATCCGGAGGATGTGGACGGCGTCAAGGAACGGATCGCAGCGGCGGCGGCACCCGGATCCGACGGCAAGTACGATAGCGAGTATCGCGCCATCATGCCGGATGGGAAGCTCCGCTGGTTCCGTTCTCACGGACAGGCTGTCTATGCGAACGAGGACAATACCCGTCGCGCCATCAGTCTCTATGGGGTCGTCAGCGACATCACGGAGCATCATGCCCTGGAAGAGACGCAGAAGCTTCTGACGCGGGAACTCAATCATCGTGTGAAGAACCTGTTTGCCATCGCCAACGGCATGGTCTCGATGACCGCCCGCACGGCGAAGGACACCAAGGACATGGCCAATGCCCTGCGCGGGCGCCTGAGCGCCCTGTCGCGGGCCCATGAACTTGTGCAGCCGGTCTCGGCGGGCGATCCGGGCAAGGGCTCGGACGTAGAGCTCGCACGGCTGATCGAGGCCGTTCTCGAGCCCTACCGGCAGGCCGGCCAGAACAGGATCGTCATTGAAGGACCGAGCGTGCTCGTTGGGTCCAACACGACGACGAGCCTTGCCCTCGTCCTGCACGAACTCGCGACGAACGCCGCCAAATACGGTTGCCTGTCCTGCCCGGAGGGCGAATTGTCCATCCTATGGACCTTGCAGGACGGGTATGTCGATCTTCACTGGGCCGAGACCCACGGTCCCCGCATCAAGGCGCCCCCGGCCTTTGAAGGGTTCGGAACCCAGCTGTCGCAGCGAAGCATCACCGGACAGCTGGGTGGCACGCTCGATCGGGACTGGCGTCCGGAAGGCCTGTGCGTGCACATGGTCCTGCCGCTCGACCGCCTGACCGCCTGATCGACCATGTCCACCTGCCGCCGTGTCCTGGTCGTGGGCGGAGCCCGCTCCGGAAAGAGCCGCACCGCGCTGCAGCTTGCCGAGAGCGTGTCGCCGGAGCGGACCTACATCGCCACCGCCCAGGCTTACGATGAGGAAATGCGCGAGCGGATCGCTCAGCATCGCGCCGAGCGCGACGGATCGTGGCGAACCGTGGACGCGCCCCTCGATCTCGTGGCAGCCATTCGGGCCCAGACCGCTCCCGGACAGGCCGTCCTGGTCGATTGCCTGACCCTCTGGCTTTCCAACATCGTCCTGGCCGAGCGTGATCCGGCCCATGAGTCGAATCTGCTGGTCCAAGCCGTTCGGGATGCGGGAGGCCCGCTGATCCTGGTGTCCAACGAGGTCGGGCAAGGCATCGTGCCCGCGACACCCCTGGGGCGACGCTTCCGCGACGAGCAGGGCCGTCTCAACCAGCAGATCGCGGAGGTTTGCGACGCCGTTGTTTTTGTAGCGGCAGGCTGCCCGATCCTGCTCAAGCCGGCCCCTCCCCTGCAACTGAAGCTGGAATAGCCCCGCCCGTCACCGGACCTTGTCCCGCACCTCGGCGCTCAACGCATCGATAGCCGCAGGTGTCGCAGGACCGCCGCAGATCGTCAATCGGGCGGGGAGCGCCAGGCGGCGGGACTCCGGCACGGCCTCGGCCAGGGCCGGGTGCGAGAAAAGCGCCGTACCGTTGTCGACCGCCCGTGACGACGCCGCATCGACAAGCATGAAATCCGGCGGCGTCGTCACGATGGCCTCCAGCCTCGCGACGCCGCCCTGGTTCAGCCCCAGGGCCTCCTGATGCAGCCTGAAGCCCATCTGGACCAGGATCTCGCCGAGCGGCGACCGGGCCCCCATGACCCAGCCGCCTCGCTCATAGACGAGGATGCTGCGTCCCCTTGGGACGATCCCTCCCGCCCGCTCCAGGCTCCCGTCGATGCGGGCGATCAGATCCTCGCCACGCTCCGGATGCCCAAGCCTGAGGGCCAGGGCGCGGATCTGCCCGCGACCGTCCTCCAGGCTCGTCCAGGGCCCGAAGTCCAGCACATCCAGCCCTTGACGCCTCAGCAGGGCGACCTGCTCCCGCTGGCCATAGGTGCCCGTCAGCACGAGATCCGGATTGGCGAAGAGGACGGCCTCGGCGCCACCGTCGTTCCGGGAACTTCCGGCCGCCTTGTCAGCCAGAAACGAGAGGGATGCGTCTCCGGCGAGACGGCTCAAGGACGAGATCTGGCTCCGATCGGCCAGGGCCAGAAGAAGTTGGTCGGTGCAGAGATTGAGCGAGGCGACCCGCTCCGGCCTTGTCTGAGCCTGCGCACCGGCGGCGAAGATGGCCGGACACGACAGCAGAACCCATGCTGCATAGCTTATGACGGAGCGGTGGAGCATTTTGAGCCTGTTCGATCTCCCTCACGCATATCCTCTATCATGCCGGGATAGGGGCGAAAACGCCCGCCTGCTCGGCAGACCGGAGACCGGGGACCGGCGCATGTGAGGCTGGACCAAGGGCCCTTCCAGAAGTCAGTATTACCTTGCGCAAGGTTAAGTTTATTTAGCTATTGTCATCTCGTCACATCGTATTATTCCCCCTGCGTCATCATGCCATCAGTCATGTTTAACGATAAGAAAGCTTTTCCTTGAAGATCGATCCTTCTCCAAAGATGAACGCTTATTAATAGACGTATGCAAATGGTCGCACCTTGGAACATAATCGAACTTTTAACGCCAAGCTGACCCATTCTGGACATATCAGGCCATCACATACTTACCCCATCGAACGAATAACGACCGTGCACCCGCCGTGGCGGAGAAACGGTGCATTTGTGGGGACTTATCCATATGCAAATCGCTCTGACAGCGTCTCAGGACGCATGCCAGCAGACGGCTATTTGCCTTGAGAACGAAAAGAAGGCCGGCTTCCGGTCGCTTGTCGATGCCTGCCTCCTGCCCTCCCAGGGAGGGAAAACCCTGCTGGACCTCACCAAGTGCTTCGGTCTCAGCGCATGTCTGACGATCGCCATCGGCGCGGCGGTCCACACGCAGCCAGCCTCGGCCGCCGAAGCCTGGACGGCATTGCCGCCGCCGCTCGATGCCGGTCCGAATGCGATCCGGTTGCCGCCCGCCCATTCGACGGCGCCGTTCTCCATGTCCGGCGAGGCGGCGGCCGATCCGCTCGAGGCCATCGTTCCGGTCGCGGCCGCCGACACGACGCCGGCGGAACTTCAGAAGCAGATCATCCTGTCTATTCCCCTGACCGATGCACCTGGTTCGGAGAGCGCCAGGAACGAGGAGCCTGTGTCCCGCGAACTGACGGAATTCATGGAGTTCGAGGAGATGCGGGTTCCCGTCTGGATCGTCGATACGATCATGCGGGCGTCCAAGCTCACGGGAGCGGACCCGGTCTACATGATGGCCCTGGCGGACAAGGAGTCGAGCTTTCTGCCCGGCAACAAGGCTTCCACGTCCTCCGCCGTCGGCCTGTTCCAGTTCATCACCAGCACCTGGCTTGATGCTGTCCGCTCGTTCGGCCCCCTGCATGGATTGACGGCCGAAGCCGAGGCGATTTCAGGCGCGGGGGCGAAGATCGACGTAGCAGATGCCACCATGCGCCAGCACATCCTCGGCCTGCGCCGGAACCCTTATATTTCGGCCCTCATGGCGGCCGAGATGATGAAGCGCGACAAGGCCAAGATCGAAGCCAAGCTCGGGCGGCAGCTGAGCCGGTCGGAGTTCTACCTGTCCCACTTCTTCGGCGTGGACAGCGCGAGCCGGTTCATCGCCCTGGTGGACGACACCCCGAAGAAGAGCGCTCCGGACGCTTTCCCGGCGGCCGCGAAGTCCAACAAGTCGCTGTTCTTCACCAAGGACGGCAAGAAGACCCGCCAGCTCAGCGTGGCCGAGGTCTATGACAGGATCGACGGCATGATCGACAAACGCCTCAACCGTTACGAGGCCGTATCGGCCCGTGCCACGGCGGACGCTTCGGCCTTCTGACCGGATTTATCCGCCTCGCACACGCCGTCTGTCGCGGGCTCCTGTTCTTCGACGGTTTGGAGGTCGGCGCGGGGCGTCAGGCTTGCCGTGGCAGAACTGGTAGGCGCGATATCCGCGAAGCCTCCCTTGGCCGGAGAGCGGTCCACTTTAAGAATCCGGGCCACGATGAACGCGACGAGCCCGAGCGAGGCCACGCCCGAGTAGATGAACAACCCCTTCGGCCCCATCACCTCCATGGCGGCCGCGCCGAACAGCGGCCCGACCGTGACGCCGGCGGCCCAGGAAAACAGCAGAGTCCCGACGGTGGATACGATCTGCCCCGGATCGACGATGTCGCAGGCATGGGCCACGCAGACCGAATAGATGCAGAGGGCCAAGCCGCCCCAGGCTGCGAATGACCATAGAACCAGCAGATTGGCCCCCTGCGCACTGGCCCAGAGGATCAGAAGCGACACGAGACTCGTCCCTGCGGCCAACCCGGCGATCACATAGCGTCGGTCCGCCCTGTCGGAGAGCCACCCGAGCGGCCATTGCATGGCGAGGCTGCCGGCCTGCAGGGCGAAGAGAAGGGCCGCGGCCTGATCCTGGCCCAATCCGATGCTGACGCCGAAAACGGGCGTAATGGCAATGACCGGGCCATTGACCAACCCGACGACGAAAGCGCCGACCACGGCGGATGGCGCGGTGGCGAACAGCTTCCGGACCTCGATCCGCACGCCCTGGGGGGCGGCCGGTTCCTTCGTCGTCGTTGCGGCGATCGGCAGGAGCGAGAGCGTGATCAGGGCGCTCACGGTCATGAACAGGCCGTCCGTGCGGATATCGCCGAGGCCGATCCCCAGGGGCGACAGCATCAGGGCGACCTTGGTGCAGATCATGTAGATCGACAGGATGCGCCCGCGATGGCTCGACGTGGCGCGGGCGCTGATCCAGCCATCCGTTACGGTGAAGATGCACGCGAGCGTGACGCCGGTCAGTCCGCGCAGAACGATCCAGGCCAGGGTCGAGTGCGCCTGGGTCATGGCGAGGATCAGGACTGCCACCACCGCCGCGAGGCTGGCAAAGGCCCGGATGTAGCCCACATGCCGGATAAAGCTCGGGGCCAGGAAGCAGCCTGTCGAGAAGCCGAGCCCGTAGGCCGCCGCCACGACGCCGATGGACGCGACCGAGATCCCTTCGGCCTGCATGCGCAGGGGCATGAGCGCCTGGAGCAGACCGTTGCCGGCTTGCAGCAGGGTGGTTGCGGCCGTGATGGTCCAGATGAGGGCGAGGGAGGAGTTCACAATCGAATCGAAGATGGAAGGCAGCGGGCGCGAAGGTCAGTCAGATAGAAGACAGGTGCCGCTTAAGATCAAGTTTCGATCGGAATCGACGGGGTGTTCTTTAGTCGGTTCGGCATGCCCGACCGGATCAGCCGGACATGCGGGGAGCGACCGGACCTCAATGGCCCGGACGGTCCTTCTGAAAGCTCGCAAAAAGATAGAAACCGTTGAAGCGCACGCCTTCCATGGCAGCCTTCCGGTCGAATCCGAGAGGCGCGTCCTGGCCTTCGATCCGACCGCCGAACTGCCAATGCGGCTCGACGACGAATGAAGGGACGGAGCGCTCTTCCGGGACGGCACAAACCAGTCCGTCCGGTTTCGTGCTTCGGAACAGATTGTATGAGTGCATGTCCTGCTCCCTTATTCGCATCACGAATCGCACCCTGCCGGAAAAGAGTGACAGGAGTGTGTTATTGCATCGCAGCAAACGCGGATTTTCTTCTTTTCGTAGATCCGATGGAAGTGGCGCAAAGGGATGATCCTTTGTTAGGCTGATCTTCCCCATGGGGACCGAAGAACCAGAGAGGAAGCCCGCCGCATGATCACTCACCACGCTCTTCGACGAAATCTCCTGAGCCTCGGCCTTCTCGCCGGCATCGCCCTGCCCGGCCCGGTTTTCGCGCAGGCTCTCGCCCCCGCGCCTGAAGCTCCCACGGGGCGCGCGGCCAAGTCGGTTGGAACGGCGACGAAAGACATGGTCGCCGCCGCCAATCCCCTGGCGGCGCAGGCCGGACGCGAGATCCTGGCAGCCGGTGGAAGCGCCGTCGACGCGGCGGTTGCCGTACAGCTCGTCCTCAATCTCGTCGAACCGCAGAGCTCCGGCATCGGCGGGGGCGCCTTCATGGTCTTCTGGGACGGAAAGACCATGACGACCCTCGACGGCCGGGAGACCGCGCCGGCCGCCGCCAAGCCCGAGCGCTTTCTCGGACCCGACGGCAAGCCGATGAAATTCTACGATGCCGTGGTCGGCGGCCGCTCGGTCGGCGTTCCGGGCACCCTGCGGCTGCTCGAAGCCGCTCACAGGAACTGGGGCAAGCTCTCCTGGCAGCAGGTGATCGAGCCGGCCGCACGCCTCGCTGAGGAAGGCTTTGCGATCTCACCGCGCCTCAACGGGCTTTTGACCCAGGAGAAATATCTCCAGAACGATCCCGTGGCGCGGGCTTATTTCTACGAGGCTGACGGCACGCCGAAGACAGTGGGAACGATTCTCAAGAATCCGGCCTTCGCCAAGACCCTCCGGACCATCGCCGAGAAAGGCGCAGATGCCTTCTACACGGGCGAGATCGCCCAGGACATCGTGACCACCGTGACGGGCCACGCCACGAATCCCGGCGACATGACCCTGGACGATCTCAAGGGCTACAAAGTCCAGGAGCGCGACGCCCTGTGCGGGAACTACCGGACCTACAGGATCTGCGGCATGGGCCCGCCGAGCTCCGGCCAGGTCGCGGTGCAGCAGATCATGAGCATCCTGGAGACGCAGGACATGGCGTCCCTCAAGCCCGGACCGGACGCGGTGCACTGGATCGCCGAGGCGGGCCGCCTGGCCTATGCCGACCGGGCGCTCTTCGTAGCCGACCCCGCCTTCGTGAACGTGCCGGTCAAGGGGCTGACCGATCCCGGCTATCTCAAGAGCCGCGCCGCGCTGATCGATCCCGCCAAGTCCATGGGCAAGGCGAAGCCCGGCGACCCGCCCTTCCAGAAGACCTTCCTGTGGGGTCCGTCCGAGGGGATCGAATTCGGCACGAGCCACATGTCCATCGTGGATCGCAATGGCAATGCGGTGTCGATGACCACGACCATCGAGGACGGGTTCGGATCGCGGCTGATGACGAAGAGCGGCTTCCTGCTCAACAACGAGCTGACGGACTTCTCCTTCGCCACGACGGAGGACGACAAACCCATCGCCAATCGCGTCGAGCCCGGCAAGCGCCCCCGCTCATCCATGGCCCCGACCATCGTGCTCGACGGCAGCGGCAAACTCTACGCGGCCGTGGGTTCGCCGGGCGGCAGCCTGATCATCAACTACGTGGCCAAGACCCTCGTAGGCCTTCTCGACTGGAAGCTCGACCCTCAGGTGGCCGCCGACCTTCCCAATGTGGGCAGCCGCAACGGCCCGACGGAACTCGAGGCCGGAACGGAAGCCGAAGGATGGAAGGCCGCCCTCGAAGCGAAGGGCCACGAGGTCAAGCTGATCGCCCAGAATTCGGGCATCCATGCTATCGTGGTGACGCCCAACGGGCTGGTCGGCGGCGCCGACAGCCGCCGTGAAGGCGTTGCCATCGGCAACGACTGATCTTGCTCAGGCGGCCCTGTTCCGATAGGGCCGCTTCCATCATCGAAGAGGATTGCGGGTTTCCATGCGTATCATCGTCGTCGGCAAGGAAGGACAGGTCGCGCGTTCCCTGGCGGAGCGGGCGCGGGCCCATGGCGCACAGGCGGTGCTCGTCGGGCGCCCCAAGCTCGATCTTGCCGATCCGTCGGGCATCGAAGATGCCCTGATCGAAACCGGAGGCGACGTGATCGTCAACGCCGCCGCCTACACGGCCGTGGACCAGGCCGAATCCGACCGGGAGCTGGCCGAGGCCATCAACGGCATCGGCGCAGGCGTCGTCGCCGGCGCGGCCACGGCCATGAACGTGCCCGTGATCCATCTGTCGACGGATTATGTTTTCGACGGCACGGCCGACCGCCCCTACCGCGAGGACGATCCGGTCTCCCCGCTCGGCGCCTACGGGGCCTCGAAGCTCCTGGGCGAGGAAGCCGTAGCGGCCGAGGCGGAGAACCACGTGATCCTGCGCACCGCCTGGGTCTACAGCCCCTTCGGCAAGAATTTCGTGAAGACCATGCTGCGCCTCGCCGCCGACCGCGACGAGCTCGGGGTGGTAGGAGACCAATTCGGATCGCCCACGAGCGCCCTCGACATCGCCGACGGCATTCTCGCGGTCAGCCGCAATCTCCTCGAAAGACCCGAAGACCGGAGCCTGCGCGGGCTGTTTCACATGACGGGGACGGGCTTTGCGAGCTGGGCGGAATTCGCCCAGGAGATCTTTACCCTGTCCGCCCGTTTCGGCGGCCCCTCGGCCCGCGTCCGGCCGATCGCGACGGCCGATTATCCGACGCCGGCCAAGCGCCCGGCCAATTCCAGGCTCGATTGCGGTAAGCTGAAGGGCGTCCACGGGGTCGAGCTCCCGCCGTGGCGCTCCTCGCTCGAGCCTTGCGTGAAGCGGCTGATCGCGGAGGCGCGCAAGGAAGTCCTGCGCTGACGACCGAGCAGGAGAATGATATTCTGAAACTTTCCGCGAAACAAGACGATTGTTCTTTTTAAAGAACAGTCATAGGATCGTTTCATGACCTCGCCGCAGCAACCCGATTACCGCCTGGAAACCCGCCTCGTCCATGAGGGCCATCAACGCACGCCCTTCGGCGAGACGTCGGAAGCGCTCTTCCTGACGCAGGGCTTCGTCTACGAGAGCGCGGAAAGCGCCGAGCGGCGCTTCCTCAACGAGGAGCCCGGCTACAGCTACAGCCGGTATTCCAATCCTACGGTCGACGCTTTCGAGCAGCGCATCGCATCCCTCGAAGGCGCCGTGGCGGCGCGGGCGACCGCGAGCGGCATGGCCGCCGTGACGGCCGCCATGGTCGGGCAGGTTCAGGCCGGCGACCATGTGGTGGCGGCGCGCGCGCTGTTCGGCTCCTGCCGGTGGGTGGTGGAGGATTTCCTGCCCCGGTTCGGCGTCGGCTGCACCCTCGTCGATGGAGGAGACCTGGACCAGTGGCGGGCGGCGGTCCGGCCGGAAACGAAGGCCTTTCTCCTCGAAACGCCGACCAATCCGGGCCTGGACATCATCGATATCGCGGCCGTGGCCGCCATTGCGCACGAGGCCGGTGCGACGCTGACCGTCGACAACGTCTTTGCCACGCCCCTCTTCCAGAAGCCCCTCGCCCTCGGGGCGGATTGCGTGGTCTATTCCGCGACCAAGCACATCGATGGACAGGGCCGATGTCTGGGCGGCGTGATCCTGGCTTCGACCGAGTTCATCGAGACGAAGGTGCAGCAATTCCTGCGTATGACAGGACCTTCCATTTCACCTTTCAATGCCTGGGTGCTCCTGAAGGGTCTGGAGACGCTTCCCCTGCGGGTTGAGAGGCAGACGGCGACGGCGGGCTATCTCGCGGATGCGCTCCACGGTCACCCCAAGCTCCAGCGGCTGATCTACCCGGGACGCCCCGATCATCCCCAGGCGGAACTGATCCGGCGCCAGATGAGCGGCGCCTCCACGATGATCGCCCTCGATGTAAAGGGCGGAAAAGACGGGGCTTTCCGCTTCCTGAACGCGCTCAGGCTCATCCGGATCTCAAACAACCTGGGTGATGCGAAGAGCCTTGTTACCCATCCGGCGACGACCACCCATCAGCGGTTCACCCCGCAGCAGCGGGCACAGATGAGCATCCCGGACGGCCTCGTGCGCCTGTCTGTCGGGCTGGAACATCGTGATGACTTATTGGCAGATCTTACCACTGCCCTTGAGAGCGCCTGACTGCCAATCGGGAGCCGGTCTCGCGCCGGCCCCAGCGGAGAAGGAACCAGCCGGCGACCAGCATGGCAGCCCCCAGACCAGGAAGCCGACGTCCCAGGCGAGCCATTGCTCCCGGGGCACGGTCTCGTTGACGTGGTGGATGCCGAGAAGCTGATGGTTGACGAGCCCTTCGACCAGATTGAACAGGCCGAAGCCGATCAGCAGGGTGCCGAAGAGCAGCTTGCTGGACCAGCGGATATGGATGCGCCTCGCGGCCCGCCAGAGAAGTCCCAGACCGGTTGCGACGAACACGTAGGTGAGGACGTGGAAGAGCCCGTCCCAGAACGTGTTGATCTTCAGGTTCTCCACGCTGTCGGGCGGGTAGCCGGCTTGCGTGACCATGTGGTGCCATTGAAGCAACTGATGCAGGACGATCCCGTCGAAGAACCCGCCGAGGCCGAGACCGAAGAGGATGCCGGCCGCAACAGGAAACCCTGCGCTTTCAGGGGGAGCTCCGCTGTCCATGGCGCACGCGACCCCTGAACGGCGTCACTGGGGCGGCTGGGCGGGAGCGGGAGCCGGGGTGCTTCTCGTCGCCGTCCCTGGCTGGGACTGTACGCGGTCGAACATCCGCAGGGCCGCGTCGACGCAGGCCTGCGTCGATTCGCGATTGCCGCAGACGACGCGAAGCTGCGTGTCCCCGCTGCGCAGGAAGAAACGGGCACCCCGCCCGTCGCGGCTACCCCGATCCTCCTCCTCGTCGTCGTCGCGCATGATCGAGCCGCGACGGCGGTCGCCGTCGCGATCCCAACCGTCGTGCCTGTCGCGCCAGCCGCTACGTCCGGCATCATCACGATCTCGCGATGATTCCTGGCTCATGGCGCCTGTTGAGAGAAGAGAGAGACCGACGGCCAGGAGAAAAGCACTTTTCATCGCAACCTCCACGAATGGAAGTGAACAGGCCACGGGCCTCTTGGTTCCTCGCTGCGTACCGTAATTGATACCTGGAACAACGGCCTTCATGCGCCGCACCTACGACTAATGTCGTAGCATCCGCATGAACTTCAAAAGTAAAAATTCTCTCCTCTTCCAGCATGACGCAGAGTTCTTCTACCCCACTTGCACGCTCTGCCAAAATGACGCACCATCGAATAAGGAACAACGCGTGCCATCATAAGAAAACGCGATCCTTCACAATAAACAGGGGTGAGGGAGGAAGCCGTGAAGAAAGGCAATTCGTCTGCGTCAAAGACTTCGAGCGTATCCAAGCAATCGCGTCGCCGGTTCCTGCAGGTTGCCGGCTTGGGAGCAGCAGCAACGATCGCGGCTCCCCAGGTTTCCAGAGCCCAGACGGCCACATGGAAATTCCAGTCGACCTGGCCGAACCGGGATATCTTCCACGAATTCTGCAACGACTTCGCCAAACGCGTGAACGACATGTCCGGCGGTCGCCTGAAGGTCGACGTTCTCGCATCCGGCGCGGTCGTTCCGGCCTTCCAGCTGCAGGATGCCGTCCACGCGGGCATTCTCGACGGCGGTCACGGCGTCGCCGCCTATTGGTATGGCAAGAACAAGGCCTATGCCCTGTTCGGCACGGGCCCATCCTTCGGCTGGAACGCCAATTCCTTCCTCGGCTGGATGAATTACGGCGGCGGCTACGATCTCTACAACGAGCTGCAGAACCAGATCCTGAAGCTCAACATCGTGGGCTTCCTGTCCGGCCCGATGCCGGCGCAGCCGCTCGGCTGGTTCAAGAGTGAAGTGACCTCCGCCGATGCGTTCAAGGGCCTGAAATACCGCACCGTCGGGCTTGCGGCCGACCTCAATCGCCAGCTCGGCGCAGCCGTCACCATCCTGGCCGGCGGCGAGATCGTGCCGGCGCTGGAGCGCGGCGTCATCGACGGCGCCGAGTTCAACAACCCGTCCTCGGACCTGGTGCTCGGCTTCCCGGACGTCTCGAAGAACCTGATGCTCCAGAGCTACCACCAATCGGGTGAGACCTTCGAGCTCATCTTCAACAAGGCGAAGTACGATGCGCTGTCGCCCGAGCTCAAGGCCATCCTCAAATATGCCGCCGAGTCGGAATCGGCCGACATGTCCTGGAAGGCCCTCGACCGCTACTCGAAGGATCTCGAGGCCATCCGGGCCCGCGGCGTCAAGGTGACGAAGACGCCGGAGACCGTGCTGCAGGCCCAGCTCGACGCCTGGAACAAGGTCATCGACGAGTTCTCGAAGGACCCGTTCTTCAAGAAGGTGATCGACAGCCAGAAAGCCTGGGTGCAGCGCACCTATGCCTATGAGCGCCTGAACGAACCGTCGCGCGAGATGGCCTACGAGCACTTCTTCAAGGCAACCTGACGAAAGCCGCCCGCAGGTTCAACCTGAAGAGACTCATCCCGAACCCTGGAGCGGCACCGCGCGTGCCGCTCCCACGACACGCACCGAAGACTCGTGAAAGGGCTTCGATCCATGCGCTTTGCCTATCTCATCGACCGCATCAACACCGCCATCGGCAAAGCCGTCGCCTGGTCGATCGTCGCCTTGACCTTCGCCGTCTGCTACGAGGTCTTCTCGCGCTATGTGCTGCGCTCTCCCACCGAGTGGGCCTTTGACGCGAGCTATATGCTCTACGGCCTGCTCTTCATGGTGGCCGGTCCCTATGCCCTGGCCCGCAACAATCATGTGAGAGGCGATTTCCTTTATCGCAACTGGGCGCCCCGGCGGCAGGCGGGACTGGATCTCGTGCTCTACTTTCTGTTCTTCTTTCCCGGCATCCTCGCGCTCATCTATGCCGGCCTGCCGTTCATGCAGATGTCCTGGATGATGAACGAGCATTCGATGAACTCGCCCAACGGACCGCCGATCTATCCGTTCAAGGCCCTCATCCCCATCGTGGGCGTTCTCATGGCGCTTCAGGGTCTGGCGGAAGTCATCCGCTGCGTTGCGTGCCTGCGCAGCGGGGAATGGCCGCCACGGCTCCATGACGTGGAAGAAACCGAAAAGCTCATTCTCGAACAAGCCGAACAAGAAGGCCTTACGAAGGGGATCGTCTGATGCTGGCATCATGGGGGCTGGGGAATCCCGAGCTGGGCGTTCTGATGCTCGGCCTGTTCGTGGTTTTCATCATGTTCGGATTTCCCATCGCGTTCACGCTGATGGCGCTGGGCTTCGGCTTCGGCTACTTCGCCATGGGCGACATCGTGTTCGCTCTCGTGGTGCAGCGCGCCTATTCGGTGATGACGAACGACACGCTCGTGGCGATCCCCCTCTTCGTCTTCATGGGCTACATCATCGAGCGGGCGAACATCCTCGACCGGCTGTTCCATTCGATCCAGATCGCCGTCGGCGGGCTTCCCGGCTCGCTCGCCATCGCGACCCTGGTGACCTGCGCCATGTTCGCCACGGCGACGGGCATCGTCGGCGCGGTCGTGACCCTCATGGGCCTTCTCGCCTTCCCGGCCATGCTGCGCGCCGGTTACGACATACGCCTCTCGGCCGGCGTGGTCTGCGCGGGCGGCTGTCTCGGCATCCTCATTCCGCCGAGCGTGATGCTGATCCTGTACGGCGCGACCGCCGGCGTGTCCGTGCCGAAGCTTTATGCCGGCGCGCTCTTCCCGGGCCTGATGCTCGCCGGGCTTTATGTTCTCTATGTGCTCATCCGCTGCGCTCTCAATCCGAGCCTCGCCCCGAAGCTTCCTGCGGAACATCGGAAATATCCGCTTGCGAAGATCGTCTGGTCGCTCGGGACGTCGTTCTTCCCGCTGGCTGTGCTCATGCTTTCCGTGCTCGGCGCGATCTTCTTCGGCATCGCGACGCCGACCGAGGCTGCCGCCGTTGGCGCCCTCGGCAGCCTTCTGCTGGCAGCAGCATACCGCTCGCTCACCTTTGGAAAGCTCAAGGAATCGGTGATCCTCACCGCGCGCACCTCCGCCATGGTGTGCTGGCTCTTCGTGGGCTCCTTCATCTTCTCGTCGATCTTCGCCTTCCTCGGCGGTCATCAGCCGATCGAGCAGTTCGTCACGCATCTGAACCTGTCGCCCTTCTGGTTCCTGATCATGACGCAGGTGATCATCTTCGTACTGGGCTGGCCGCTGGAATGGACGGAGATCGTCGTCATCTTCGTGCCGATCTTCCTGCCGCTTCTCGACAATTTCGGCATCGATCCGGTCTTCTTCGGCGTGCTGATCGCCCTCAACATCCAGACATCGTTCCTGTCGCCGCCTGTCGCCATGGCGCCGTTCTACCTGAAGGGCATCGCGCCGCCGCATGTGAACATCAACGACATCTTCGCAGGCGTCATGCCGTTCCTGTTCCTCGTGATCGTCGCCATGGCGATGTTCTACACCTTCCCGGAGATTGGCCTGTGGCTGCCGCGCTATCTCTACGGCTGAGCTTGATGGAAACGATTGGCCGGAAGCTTCGGCCTGCCGGCTATTGAACGTCGGAACCCTCACATCGCCGTCACGTTGGCCTCCTGTTCATTCTGCAAAGGAGGCGATCATGAGATGCCAGTTCTGCCATCAGGACGTCGAGAACCCCTGCCATAACGTTCAGGAGATGCAGCAGCGCGCTCAAAGCCATGTGGAGCGTTGCGAGCATGCCCTCCAGGATCGGCAAGGCCTTCGATCCGGCTCGCAGCGCAGCGATATCCAAAGCAAAGGATGATTCCATGCCCGGCAAGGCGGAAGACCGGGCTCAAGGATTGGCCGAGCGGAGCGTGAACGTCAGCGTCGTGCCTCCGGCCGAAGGCAATTCGGAGCATCGGATTCGCAGCGACCGCTCCGCAGCGGACCGTCGCCTGGAGGAGAACGACCAGCGAGAGGGACTGGACAAGACAGAGCGCGATCGCGGCTGACGGCAACCCCGAACCATAGGAGCGTCGGATGGCAGGGAAAGCCCGGATGAGACCGTCCTGGAAGAAAGCGAAAACCCGTAAGAAGAGGCCGGGCTCACGCTAGAGCATCGGACCCAAAAGTGAATTTGCACTTTTGGGATTCATCCGATGCTCCACTCTTGGAAGAGCGCATCGTCGACGCGGAAAACCGGATCCACTTTTCCGAACGATGCGCTAGCGCACCGTTCGGACCCAGAGGGCCGGGTCCGCGAAAAGGGGATCTCGAAAGTGCAAGCCCACTTTTGGGTCCGATTCTCCAGGAGAGCGTGACATGACGCAGCTGATCCTGATGAGCGTTGTTGCGACGGCCCGCTTCTGGCGGGCCGTTTCTCTTTGTCGCGGCGGCCCGGGAGCATGAAGGCCGGGAACGCAACGATATTTACATAAACATACGAAATAACGTATATATGCGACGCCCATGTCGAATCACGGTTGTGATTTTCCACACATCGGACATTCTGCTCACCGGTGTAGTGAAAACATAAGCAAACCAGCCGGGAATACTTTCAGGAGGACCTTATGACTGCTTCGTCGCTCAGCTTCAGGCTCGCCGTTCTTTTCGTCATCGCAGGCATGGCGATGGGAATTGGCATGGCCGCATCCCAGGACCATTCGATCATGCCCGCTCATGCGCATCTCAACCTGCTCGGGTGGGTGTCGCTGTTTCTGTTCGGCATCTATTACGAGCGCCGTCCCGCCCTGGACAAGAGCCGGCTGGCCCTGATCCAGGTCATCGTCTGGTCGGCCGGGACTGTCCTGCTGACCATCGCCGTTGCCGCTCTTCACCTCGGATATGCGGCTTTCGATCCGGTTGCCGCCCTGGCCTCCCTGATCGTGCTCGTGGCCATGGTTCTGTTTGCGTATTTCGTCTTCAAGCCGGCGCGCGACATCGCTTCGTCGTCGACGCCGCACCTGACGCCTGCCGAGTGATCGGCATCCTACCGGGGCGGCGACCGCCGCCCCGGCCAGGCATATGCTATAGTGGCCAGCGCCTCTTGTTGAGCGTCTGGCCGGGCGTGACGCCGTAGACGCGGCGATAGGCGATCCCGAACTCCCCCACATGCCTGACCCCGCAGGCCAGGGCGACCTCCGTCACCGTCACGGCCGCCGGATCGGCCGCCCGAAGAGCCGCATGGGCCCGGTGCAGCCGCACGGAGCGCAGAAACATCATCGGCGTGATGTGGCGGAAGCTCCGGAAACCGTTCTGCAGGCTCCTGGCACTCACCCCCGCCTGCGCGGCGATGTCGGCCAGCGACAGGGGCTCGGCGAAATGCGCCTCGATATAGGCCTCCGCCCGCCTGACATAGAACGGCACGGCCGCGGCCTGCGGCGCCAGCAGGGCCTGCGAGTACTCGTGCCGCTGGGAGAGCAGGAAGCCGGTCAGCAGCTGCTGCTCGAACTGGCGCCAGGCCACCGGCGAGTGCCGAACGAAGGAATACGGATCGGACATCTCGGTTTCCGCGTAGTCGAGCAGCCGCAGCCAGCTGCGCCCGGAAGGGGTGTCGAGATCGGCCGAGACATCGAAATCGACGAAGCCCGGAATGTCATGCCCCAGCAGCTTCGCGCAGCATTCCGCAACCTTCGGGCGCTCCAACATGAAGACCCTAGCTTCGGTTTCTTGATCGAATCTCACGATTCTCTGCTGCTGGGACGAGAAAATGACGGCGTGACCGGCAGAGTAAGGTAAAATGCCCCGGGTTAAGACGACCTCGCCAGCTCCCGATGCGGTCATCACGAAGGCCATCCGATCGTCGGCCTCCTCGGGCTCCAGCATGACGTCGAGTTCACGCCCGATCCGCACTTGGAATATTCCGAAGGAGCCGTGGCCACGGAATGCGAACATTCCATTGGCATCCTCTCCAACCGTGGCGTTCGCAAATCTCTGCCGAGAAATATGCGTGTTGAGAGCATCCTCCAGCTCATCGAGCCGCTTCGTGTGGAGTGTCTGCTCGATGATCAAGCTGGTCGGCGACGCCTGGAGATGCACCGTCCGCCTCTCATCCGGCAGATCCCCTGGAACGACGGCGGGCACATCTCGGCTCATGGACGACCCCGACAGCACGGGCGGCCGCAGAGGCCGTTGAGCCTGTGCCGGATCGCCCTTGGCGGAACGATGTGCTGGATATCTTCTATCGGAAAAGCTGACCCATAACTCCGAATACAGCCTACGAAACGTTGTTTCCCAACATCAGGGCAAGTGTTCGCGCGCTCAACGGAGCGGAATACTGCGCAACAACCTGGAGTAGCGCCCCTGAATTCCATTCTTGCTCGCTGCCTGTACTGCGAGAGCTTGCGATTCTAAAGGACCGTCGCGGCGTCCACAAGCAATACCTATGGTGAGAGACGTTTACCGCCTAAGCATCGGGTGGAACCCGAAAGTGCGGATCCACTTCCGGGTTCGGTTCATCAGTGGAGGCTGACCGTCGTCAGGTCGTGCGCCCAGGCATTGGCGACAGCCGCGTCGCGGTTGTCGGTGAGCAGGATCGGCTCGCCGCTGGCGGACAGGAGCGCGAAGAGACGCATGCCGGGCTGGAGCTTAGGCGCCTGCGGGAAGAGCCGCGCGACCTCGTCGGACGCGATCGGCTTTACGTAAGCCATCTGCCCCACGCCCAGGGAGGCCAGCTCGGCCGCATCGAGGACCGGCTCGGAATGATGCTTGATATCGAAGTTCATGGACATCTCCTTGATGCGGATGCCGTCACACCTTGTCCGACGCGATGATGTCGATCTTGCGGATGATCCGCTCCGGCTCGGGCCGGACGAGATCGATCGACAACAAACCGTTGGACAGGTCCGCCCCCATGACCTCCATGCCGTCGACAAGGAGGAAGGTACGCTGGAACTGACGGGCGGCGATGCCGCGATGAAGGAAGTGCCTTGTCTTGTCGTCCGACTGGCGCCCACGGATGACGAGCTGGTTCTCCTCCAGGGTCACTTCCAGCTGGTCCCGGGTGAATCCGGCGACGGCCAGGGTGATGCGGAGGCGCTCGGGAGCGTGTTCGGTGCGAGCCAGGCGCTCGATATTATAGGGCGGATAACCGTCTCCTGCCGCCTTTGCGACACGGTCGAGCGCTTGCTCGATCTCATCGAAGCCTAACAGGAACGGGTGCCCAAAGGGCGACTGACGCGACATGTTCGAAGCCCAAGGTTGGAGGCACTTCGGTTGGTTTTGAGCCCGCTCATGCGGCACTCAAGTGGCTCCGGAAGGAGCCGCTGTCGGCAATATGGCGATGGTACGCTGCCCTATCAAGACCCTGGCAGAAGGCGCCGCCAGGGGGCGAAAGCGAAGGTTAACGGGACGGATCAGACGCGCTCCCGCCACCAGGCGACCTGCTCGGCCACGCGGACCGGCGACGTCCCGCCGAAGCTCGTGCGCGACCGGACGGAGTTCTCCACGCCCAGAACGTCGTAGATGGCCTGGTGGATCTTGGGCTCGACGGCCTGCATGGCCTCCAGGGGAAGCTCCTCCAGGGTGCAGCCCCGCTTCTCCGCTTCAGAGACGATGCGGCCGGTGACGTGATGGGCATCGCGGAACGGGATGTTGAGGCTGCGCACCAGCCAGTCGGCGAGATCCGTCGCCGTGGAGAAGCCGGCCCCGGCGACCGCCGCCATGCGCTCCGGCACGGGCTCCAGGTCCTGGATCATGCCGGTCATGGCGGCGAGCACGATCTCGATGGTGTCGGCGGCGTCGAAGAGCGGCTCCTTGTCCTCCTGCGTGTCCTTCGCATAGGCGAGAGGCAGGCCCTTCATGACGGTCAGCAGGGACACCAGCGAGCCCACGACCCGGCCGCTCTTGCCGCGCACCAGCTCGGCGGCATCCGGGTTGCGCTTCTGCGGCATCATGCTGGACCCGGTGGTCCAGCGGTCGGGGAGCTTCACGAAGCCGAAGGGCGCCGACATCCAGATGATGATCTCTTCCGCCAGGCGCGACAGGTGCATGGCGCAGATGGAGGCGGCCGCCATGAACTCCAGGAGGCTGTCCCGGTCGGATACGGTGTCGAGCGAATTGCGGGTCGGCCCGTCGAAGCCGAGCGCCCGGGCGGTCATGTGCCGGTCGATGGGGAAGGACGTCCCGGCGAGCGCGCCGGCGCCCAGCGGGCACTCGTTCAGGCGCTTGCGGGAATCGCGGAAGCGGCTGCGGTCGCGGCCGAACATTTCCACATAGGCCATTAGGTGATGACCGAAGGTCACCGGCTGGGCGCTCTGGAGATGGGTGAAGCCCGGCATCACCGTAGCGGCATGGGCCTCGGCCTTGTCGAGGAGCGCCCGGATCAGGATGGTGAGCTGCTCGTCGGTCCGGTCATGGGCCTCGCGCACCCACAGGCGGGTATCGGTGGCGACCTGGTCGTTGCGGCTGCGGGCTGTGTGCAGGCGGGCCGCCGGGTCGCCGACGATCTCGCGAAGCCTGCTTTCCACGTTCATGTGGATGTCTTCGAGGGCCGTCGAGAAGGTGAAGGAGCCGGACTCGATCTCGCCCAAAACCCGCTGCAACCCCTGATGGATCGCGTCCCGGTCGCTCTCGGCGATGATCCCCTGGTTGGCCAGCATGGCGCTATGGGCGATGGAGCCCTGGATGTCCTGGGAGGCCAGCCGCTTGTCGAAGCCGATGGAGGCGTTGATGGCTTCCATGAGCGCGCTGGGCGAGGACGAGAAACGTCCGCCCCACATGGTGTTGGCACCTGACTTTTTGGCTTCTTCAGACACGGGCGTTCATCCGATCAAGAGGGTCCGGGTGCCTTTGCCACAATTTGCGGTCCCAGGCCACCCTGCACGCCCATTAAGCACGCTGCGCAATGTTCGCCAGTTTAACACCAGTTGCTAGACTCGACAGCGCTTGTGTGATTTGCATTCATACTGGCGTAACAACAGGCGCTCTGAGCGCCGTAAGGGAATGGCCAATGACGCGACTTCCGAAATTCCTCCTATCCGCAGCCATGGTTGCCACGATGGCGACTTCTTTCTCCGCCGTGCAGGCTGCGACCCCGCCGGACACCCTGGTCCAGGCCTGGCAGAGCGACGACATCATCTCCCTCGACCCCGCCGAGGTATTCGAGATGAACGCCTCCGAGATCATCGGCAACACCTATGAGCGCCTGATCGCCTACGACATCAAGGACGTGTCCAAGATCTCCGGACAGGTCGCCGAGTCCTGGACCGTGTCGCCGGACGGCAAGACCTACACGTTCAAGATCAAGCCGAACCGGAAGTTCGCCTCCGGCAACCCGATCACCGCCGAGGACGTGGTCTACTCCCTCCAGCGCGCCGTGGCGCTCGACAAGTCCCCCGCCTTCATCCTGGGTCAGTTCGGCCTGACGAAGGACAACATGAAGGACAAGATCAAGCAGACCGGCCCGCTTGAGATGACCTTCGAGGTCGACAAGCCCTACGCGCCGACCCTGGTGCTCTACTGCCTCGGCAACTCGGTCGCCTCCGTGGTCGACAAGAAGCTGCTGACGCAGAACGAGAAGGACGGCGACTGGGGCTACAACTGGCTGAAGACCAAGTATGCCGGCTCCGGCCCCTACATCATGCGCGACTGGAAGGCCAACGAGGTTCTCGTCCTCGAGCGCAACCCGAACTACGAGAAGAAGACGCCGCTCGCCCGCGTGATCTACCGCCACATCAAGGAGACCGCGAGCCAGCGTCTGCTCCTCGAGAAGGGCGACGTGGACGTGGCCCGCAGCCTCAACCCCGAAGAGATCGCCGCCGTGTCCAAGAACCCGGACATCACGGTTCAGAGCGCTCCGAAGGGCACGGTCTATTATCTCGGCCTGAATCAGAAGAACCCGAACCTGTCCAAGCCCGAGGTTCGCCAGGCACTCAAGTACCTCGTCGACTACCAGGCGATCGCCGACACGATCATGAAGAGCAAGGGTGAGGTTCACCAGAACTTCCTGCCCAAGGGCTTCCTCGGCGCCGAGTCCAACAACCCCTACAAGCTCGACGTCGCCAAGGCGAAGGAGCTTCTCGCCAAGGCCGGCCTGAAGGACGGCTTCTCGGTGACCATGGACACCCGTTCCACGGCGGAGATCACCGGCGTCGCGCAGGCCATGCAGGCGACCTTCGCCCAGGCCGGCATCAAGCTCGAAATCCTGCCGATGGATTCCAAGCAGGCCCTGACCAAGTACCGCGCCCGCCAGCACGACATCTATATCGGCAACTGGGGCTCGGATTATCAGGACCCGAACTCCAATGCGGATACCTTCGCGGCCAACGACGACAACTCGGACAATGCGAAGGCGAAGCCGCTCGCATGGCGCAATGCCTGGGATCCGGGCCCGCTGACCGCCAAGACCCGCGCGGCCGTGATGGAGCGCGATGCCGAGAAGCGCGCTCAGATGTACAAGGAGCTGCAGAAGGCGGTTCTCGACGACGGTCCGTTCGTGATCTTCCTGCAGCAGACGGAAGTCGCGGCCGTCCGGAAGAACGTCGACAACTTCGTTCTCGGCCCGTCCTTCAGCGACAACGACGTGTCACAGACGAAGAAGAACTGACGCATCGATGGTATCAGCAGTCATGAGCCGGGGCGGAGGGCACGTCGGTGCCCTCCGCTCCTTCCTTAAAAGTGTCGCCCAGTTCGTCATCGTCCTGGCGACGACTCTCCTCGGCCTCGTCGCCGTCACCTTCTTCATCGGCCGCGTCGTTCCCATCGACCCCGTCATCGCCATCGTGGGCGATCGAGCGCCGACCCACGTGTACGAACGCGTCCGTCAGGAACTCGGCCTCGACCGCCCCCTGATCGAGCAGTTCGTCATCTACGTGAAGAAGGCCGCAACGGGCGATTTCGGCAATTCCGTTCTCACCACGAATCCGGTGATGACCGATATCATCAACGTGTTCCCGGCGACGCTCGAACTCGCGACGCTCGGCACGATCATCGGCGTCATCATAGGCATTCCGCTCGGCGTTCTCGCGGCCGTCAAGCGCGGCAGCTTCCTTGACCAGTTCGTACGCGTCCTCGGCCTCGTCGGCTATTCGGTGCCGATCTTCTGGCTCGGCCTGATGGGCCTTCTGCTGTTCTACGCGAAGCTCGGCTGGGTCGCGGGCCCGGGCCGCATCGACGTGACCTATTCCTATCTCTACACGCCCGTCACCGGCATCGTGCTTCTCGACACGGCCATGCAGGGCCAGTGGGATGCCTTCTGGGATGCGGTCTCGCACGTCCTCCTACCGGCCTGCCTGCTCGGCTATTTCTCGCTCGCCTATATCAGCCGCATGACGCGCTCGTTCATGCTCAACGAGCTGGCGCAGGAATATGTGATTGCCGCGCGCGTGAAAGGCCTGTCGGAGATGCGCGTGATCTGGCGCCATGCCTTGCGCAACGCGGCCGTTCCCCTCGTTACGGTGATCGCCCTCTCCTATGCCAACCTGCTCGAAGGCTCCGTGCTCACCGAGACGGTCTTCGCGTGGCCGGGGCTCGGCCAGTACATCACCAATTCCCTGCAGAATGCGGACATGAACGCGGTGCTCGGCGGAACCCTCGTGATCGGGACCATCTTCGTGCTGCTCAACCTCGTATCCGACCTGCTCTACCGCCTGCTCGATCCGAGGACCCGCTGATGGCCGGCTCCCCCGCTCTCTCCCCATCGTCGACCGGTTGGCGGGCCTGGCTGCTCTCCGCGGAGCCGGATTCTCGCTGGCAGGCACGGCTCGGCCGCTTCTATCTCGGCTGGCGCGCCTTCTCCCGCAACCCGCTCGCCGTGATCGGCCTCGGCATCGTCCTGCTGCTGATCCTGGTTGCGCTCTTCGCCGACGTCATCGCGCCCTATTCGCCGGTGGCCGGCGGGGACCTGCGCACGCAGCGCCTGCTGCCGCCGAGCGAGACCTTTTGGCTCGGTACGGACGACCAGGCGCGGGACATCTTCTCCCGCATCGTCTACGGCTCGCGCATCACGCTCTTCGTCGTGGTGCTGGTGGCTTTGATCGCCACGCCCATCGGCCTCCTGGTCGGCACCGTCGCGGGCTATCTCGGCGGCTGGGTCGACACGGTGCTGATGCGCATCACCGACATCTTCCTGGCCTTCCCGCGCCTCGTCCTGGCGCTCGCCTTCGTGGCGGCGCTGGGTCCGGGCATCGAGAATGCCGTCATCGCCATCGCCATCACGTCCTGGCCGCCTTATGCGCGTATCGCCCGGGCCGAGACCCTGATGGTCCGCAACACCGACTTCATCGCGGCCGTGAAGCTGCAGGGCGCTTCGACCCCTCGCATCATCTTCGGTCACGTGATGCCGCTCTGCCTGTCATCCGTCATCGTCCGCGTGACGCTCGACATGGCGGGCATCATCCTGACCGCGGCGGGCCTCGGCTTCCTCGGCCTCGGCGCGCAGCCGCCATCCCCCGAATGGGGCGCGATGGTCGCCACGGGCCGCAACTATCTCATCGACCAATGGTGGGTCGCCGCCATGCCGGGTATCGCCATTTTCGTGGTCAGCCTCGGCTTCAACCTCTTGGGCGACGGCCTGCGTGACGTTCTCGATCCGAAGGCAGCCAAATGACCAAGCCGCTTCTCGACGTCGAAGACCTGCGCGTCCGCTTCCATCTGCGCACCGGCACCGTGGAAGCGGTGCGCGGCGTATCCTTCCAGCTCGGCCGCGAGCGCCTCGGCATCGTGGGCGAGTCCGGGTCCGGCAAGTCGCAGACGGGACGCGCCATCCTCGGGCTCACCCCTCCCCCGGGCGAAGTCACGGCCAAGCGCCTCGCCTTCGACGGGATCGATCTGCTCACCGCCTCGAAGCGGACGCTGCGCACCCTGCGCGGCGGGCGGATCAGCATGGTGATGCAGGACCCGAAATACTCGCTGAACCCGGTCATGACCATCGGCGAGCAGATCATCGAGGCCTATCAGGCCCATGCGAAAGCCAGCCGTGGGGAAGCTCGCGACAAGGCCCTTGCCATGCTGGAAGCGGTGAAGATGCGCGATCCGGCCCGGGTCTTCTCGCTCTACCCGCACGAGGTCTCGGGCGGCATGGGGCAGCGCGCCATGATCGCCATGATGCTCGTGACCGAACCCGACATGCTCATCGCCGACGAGCCGACATCGGCCCTCGACGTGACCGTGTCGATGGAGGTCCTGCGCATCCTCGACGAGCTCGTCACCGAGCGCGGCATGGGGCTCATCCTCATCTCGCACGACCTCAAGCTCGTCTCCTCCTTCTGCGACCGGGTGCTGGTCATGTATGCCGGACGCGTGGTGGAGGAGCTGGAGGCGAAGAACCTGCGCGAGGCGAAGCATCCCTATACGCAGGGGCTCATGCGCTGCCTGCCGACGCTCGCCGACGACGTCCGCCCGCTTCCCACCCTGAACCGCGACCCCGCCTGGGCGCTGTGACCGGTGAACAATCCGATGCTCGATATTCAGAATCTTCAAGTCGTCTTCGGCACCGGCCGCCTCAGGGTCGATGCGGTCAAGGACGTGAGCTTCCACGTGGAGCCCGGCGAGGCCTACGGGCTCGTCGGCGAGTCCGGCTCCGGTAAGTCGACGGTGCTGCGCGCCATCTGCGGCCTTGCGCCGATCTCCGGCGGGCGCGTCCTCGTCGACGGCAAGGAAGTCACCACACCGCGCACGAAGGCGTTCTACCGGACGGTGCAGATGGTCTTCCAGGACCCCTATGCCTCGCTCCATCCGCGCCACACGGTCGACCGCACGCTCTCGGAGCCGCTCGCCATTCATGGCGAGAAGGACGCGGAGGCGCGCATCCTCCAGGCCCTGCGCGAGGTGGGCCTCGGCCCCTCCTTCCGCTTCCGCTACCCGCACCAGCTTTCGGGCGGCCAGCGCCAGCGCATCGCCATCGCGCGCGCGCTGATCCTACGCCCGAAGGTCCTGCTCCTCGACGAGCCGACCTCGGCGCTCGATGCGTCCGTCCAGGCGGAAATCCTGAACCTGCTCGACGACCTGCGCCGCAAGATGGGGCTGACCTACATCCTGGTCAGCCACGACCTCGCGGTCGTGGCGCATCTGTGCGAGCGGCTGCTGGTCATGCGCCACGGCGAAGCCGTCGAGGAAACTACCTCCGCGGCATTGCGCTCGGGTGCGGCCTCGAACGAGTATACCCAGTCCCTGATCCAGGCGAGCCAGGGCTTTACGAGAAACACGAAACCACCGCTCCAGTCCCTGGCTGGTTGAACCTGTTCTTCATCCCAACCCTCTGGCACGAAACCATGTCCCACTCCTCCCCGATGCCCGTCTTCGATGGCCACAACGACGTCCTCCTCCGCCTGATGCGCGGCAAGCTCCAGCCGGAGAAGGATTTCCTGGAAGGCGACAATATCGGGCATCTCGATTGGCCGCGCATGAAACAGGGTGGCTTCATGGGCGGTTTCTTCGCCGTCTACGTGCCGTCGGACAAGGACGGCGACAGCGCAAGGGGCGATGTTGACGCCCTGATGTCGCAGTCGCGCTACGACGTGCCCCTGCCCTCGCCGCTGGCGCTCGCGCCGAGTCAGCAGGTTACCGTGCACATGGCCTCGCTCCTCATCCGGATCGAGCGTGCCTCGAAGGGCGAGGTGAAGATCTGCCGCACGGCCACCGACATCCGCCAGTGCCTCGACACCGGCCGACTCGCGGCCATCCTGCATATCGAGGGCGCCGAGGGCATCGACCCCGACCTGCACATGCTGGACGTGCTCTACGAGAGCGGGCTGCGTTCCATCGGCCTGGTCTGGAGCCGCCCCAACATCTTCGGCCACGGCGTGCCGTTCCGCTATCCCTCGACGCCCGATACCGGCCCTGGCCTGACGGATCATGGCATCGAGCTGGTGCGCGCCTGCAACCGCCTGAAGATCATGATCGACCTTTCGCATCTCAACGAGAAGGGGTTCTGGGACGTGGCGCGCCTCTCCGATGCGCCGCTCGTCGCCACCCATTCCAACGCGTGGGAGATTTGCCACCACTCGCGCAACCTGACCGACAGGCAGCTCGCCGCCATCCGCGAGAGCCGCGGCATGGTGGGCTTGAACTTCGCCACCTCGTTCATCCGCCCCGACGGCCAGCGCAACGACGACACGCCGCTGGAGCAGATGATCCGCCACCTGGATCACCTGATCGAGCATGTGGGCGTCGACGGCGTCGGCCTCGGCTCCGACTTCGACGGCGCCACCATCCCGGCAGAGATCGGCGACGTGCGGGGCCTGCCCCGCCTCGTCGACGCCATGCGCCGCCACGGCTACGACGAAGCGACCCTGCGCAAGCTCTGCTACGAGAACTGGGTGAATGTCCTAGAGCGCACCTGGGGGCAGTGAGCCCGGTTTATCGTCACTCCGCAATGTCATTCCCGACCTACAGCCGCCGGGCATGACACCCTACACGTCATGGCCGGCCTCGTGCCGGCCATCCCGCTTCTGAGAAGCGCCGCGCTTTTTTGCATCGGGATCACCGACACGGGTCCTCGGAGCAAGTCCGGGGAGGTGATGACGTAGCAGGAAGCCTAACGCTCCGCCTTCGACGTGAGCGCGAACACGCTCGCGATCCCGCCGACGCCCAGCATCAGCAGCAGGCTCACCGCATTGATCGCCGGTGTCGCGCCCTCGCGCATCTGCCCATACATGGTGATCGGCAGCGGCGCGTCGGAACCGACGAGCATCAGGGTCGTGTTGAAGTTCTCGAACGACATGAGCAGAGCCACGAGCCCGGCGCCGATGAGCGCGGGGCTCAGGAACGGCAGCGTGACCGTGCGCAGCACGCGGGTGCGGCTGGCGCCCAGGTCGAAAGCCGCCTCCTCCAGCGAACGGTCGAACTTGCGCAGGCGCGCCGCGATAATGAGGGTCGAGATCGTGAGGATGAAGGACAGCTGTCCCAGGATCACGAGGGTCAAGCCGGGCCGCAGGAAATCGAGATCGGTCTGAAGCCAGTCCTCGAGCCCGTTCGCCAGCCTGGAGAAGAAGGCGAGGATCGAGATGCCGAGCACCACGCCGGGGATGACGAGCGGCCAGAGCATCATCATGGCGAGAAAAGTCTTGCCGCGGAACTCGGCCCGCTCCAGCACCCAGGCGTTGACCGTGCCGAGGAGAACCGCCAGCACGGCCACGGGCACCGCGACCTTGAAGCTGTTGCCGATGCTGTCGAGCCAGATCGGGTCCGCCAGCACGCCCGGCTTGCCGAACACTTCGCCGGTGCCGAAGAACCATTCGAGGGTGAAGCCCCGCCAGGGCGGCGATGGGAACGGGCTCGCGTTGAAAGCGAAGATCGCCACGATGAGCAGCGGCGCGAACAGGAAGATGTAGAACGCCGCGATGTAGAGTTTCCAGGTGATGGATGGGCGGTTCATGGTCTTTTAGGCCTGTTTCAAGGTGGTGCCGAGGCTCTGGCCCGTCAGGCGCAGGCCCAGCCACACGATGGCCGAGGAGAGCAGCAGAAGCAGCATGCCGAAGGCCGCGCCCTGGGGCCAGTTGAAGCGCGTGATGAACTGCGCGTAGATCTGCTCGGTGAACCACAGCCCGTTCTTGCCGCCGAGCAGCACCGGCGTGGCGAAATTGCCGACGGTCAGCATGAACACGATGATCGAGCCCGCGACGATGCCCGGCATCGCATGCGGAATGACGATCCGGCGCAGAACCGTCCAGCGGCTGCCGCCAAGATCGAAGCCCGCCTCGACGACGGATTGCTCCAGGCTCTCCAGTGCGTTGGCCAGGGGCACGATCATGAACAGCAGACCGCCATAGACGAGGCCCAGGATCACGGCGCCGTCGTTGTAGAGAAGCTCCACGGGCTGGTCGGCGAGCCCGACCGCCCGGAGGAGATAGGAAATCACGCCGGTCTCGCGCAGCAGCATCATCCAGCCGAGGGTGCGCACGAGTTCCGACACCCAAAACGGCAGGAGGCACAGCAGCAGCAGCATCGCCTTGAGACGCCCCTGCGCCACGCGGGCGATGTAGAGCGCGATGGGGAAGGCGAGCACGAGGGTCAGGGCCGTCACCAGGATCGACATGAAGGCCGTGCGCGCGAAGGTGCGCCAGTAGAGCGGCTCGGTGAAGAACTCGAGATAATTGCCGAAGCCGAACGTATAGACCCGCGGCGCGACGCGCTCGCTGAAAGAGAGCACGAGGATCTCCACGTGCGGCAGCACGATGAGAAGCCCGAGCCACAGGATCGCGGGAGCGACCAGCAGGAAGAACGTGAGGCGCGTTGCCTGTTTCGTCATCATGCGGCGAAGACCTTCATGGCGTCCGCCGTCCAGCCCACATGGATCGGCGCGCCGACCTCGATGCCGGCGAGCGGCCCTGCCTGGGGCAGCACGGCGCGCACCGGCTGGTCGAAGCCCAGCGTCTCGATGAGCAGGCTCGAGTTGGCACCGTCGAAGAGCACGGCCGAGACCCGCCCCTCGAAGCGGTTCGGAAGATCGCGCAGGGCCGGCTGGCTCGGCGCCAAGGCGATCGCCTCCGGCCGCACGAAGGCGACGGCCGCCTTCTGCGAGACACGACCGGTCCCCTGCGTCACCATCCCCGACGGCAGTTGAAGCGCGACGGTGCCGTCGGATGACGACACGATCTCGCCCGGCCAGCGGTTCGTCTCGCCGACGAAGCTCGCAACGAACGGCGTGGCCGGGTTGTGATAGAGCTCGCGCGGGCTGCCCACCTGCTCGAACTTGCCCTGGTTCATCACGGCGATTCGGTCGGACATGACGAGCGCTTCCGACTGGTCGTGCGTGATGTACACGAAGGTGGTGTTGAAGGTCCCCTGCAGCTGCTTCAGCTCGATCTTCATGTGCTCGCGCAGCTTCAGGTCGAGCGCGCCGAGGGGCTCGTCCAGGAGCACGAGGGTCGGCTCCAGCACGAGGCAGCGGGCGATGGCCACGCGCTGCCGCTGGCCGCCGGACAGGGCCGTCACGCGGCGCTCGCCGAACCCTTTCAGGCCGACGCGCTCCAGCATGCGCTCGGCGCGATCCTCAGCGTCCTCACGGGGAACGCCACGGCAGCTGAGCCCATAGGCCACGTTCTCGCCCACGCTCATCATGGGAAAGAGCGCGAGGCTCTGGAACACCATGTTGACCGGGCGCTTGTTGGCCGGAACGCCGATCATCGAGCGCCCGCGGATGCGGATGTCCCCGGAGGTCGGATGCTCGAACCCCGCGATCATGCGCATCAGGGTGGTCTTGCCGCAGCCCGAGGGACCGAGGATCGAGAAGAACTCACCGGGAGCGACGCTGAACGTCACGTCATCGACGGCCGCATGGCTGCCGAAGCGCTTGGTGACGTTGACGATATCGAGATCAGTTGAAGAGGCCATAACGCTGCCACGTAAGAATAATCTTTCCCCCGGCGAGCGCACCGCGCGGACGCGAACCATGCGATGCTTGAAACGAACACCGGATCCCAAAAGGACAATCCACTTTTGAGATCCGGTGCCTGCCGGGGATGGTGATACACAAGCGCGCCGTGCGAAACGTGAACCCGGTTTCCACGACCGCGGCCCTCTGGGGCCGCGCCGAACGACGGACGCTTAAGGGATCGAGCATCGGGCCCGAAGGCAGGCCCGATGCTCTCGGACGGTTTTTTACGAGCCGGCCTTCAGACGATCGAGGACCTTGCCCTCGATCTCCTCAATGCCGGCCGGCACGGCCGGATACCACTTGATGTTGTCGATGGCAGCCTTCGGGAAGCTCTCGGCGAACTGGTCCTTCAGCTTGCCCTGCATGAGCTTGTCGGCGCCGTTCGAGGCCGTGAAGTTGCCCGCGGAGGCCGCCACCTTGGCGGCGATCTCGGGCTTCATGTTGAAGTTGATCCACTTGTAGGCGGCATCGTCATTGCGGCCCTTGGCGGGAATCGCGAAGGTGTCGACCCAGCCCAGCGCGCCGGATTTCGGCGCAATGAACTTGATGTCGGCATTCTCGGAGTTGAGCTTCCAACCGCCCGTGTCCCAGGCCATGGCCGCCACCACTTCGCCGGAGCGCAGGGCGTTGAGGAGCTGGTCCTTGCCGTCCCAGAAGAACTTCACGTTCTTCTTGCACTCGGCGAGCTTGGCCCCGACCTTGTCCATCATGGCCGCATAGGCCTTGGCGTCGCCGTAGGACGCGAAGGGATCCATGCCGTTGGCGAAAGCGAAGGCGATGAGCGCGGGACGCTTGGCGCGGAAGCTGGTCTTGCCGGAAAGCGCGGCATCGCAGAGGTCGTTGTAATCGGCGACCTTCGGGGCCGCCTTGGTGTTCACGATCAGGCCGTCGGTGCCCCAGATGTGCGGAACGCCGTAGACCTTGCCGCCGACCGTGGTGTTCTTCTTGGTGGCTTCCAGCATGGAGGCGATGAACAGGTCGGACTTGAGCTTCGAGAGGTCGAGCGGCTTGTAGATGCCGAACTCCGCCTGCGGGCCGGCGATACGGTCCTGGCTCGGCTGCACGAGGTCGAAGCCCGCGCCCTGGGTGGCGCGCAACTTGGAGATCATCTCCTCGTTGTTCGAGAGGGTCACCTCGACTTCGATCCCGGTTTCCTTCGTGAACTGGTCCATCACGTCTTTCGGGACGTAATCGGCCCAGGTCAGAAGCCGCAACTTCTCGGCGGCCTGCGCCGTACCGACGACCATGAAAGCGGCAAGAGCCGTAGCCAGCTTCAGGCTGGCGCGTTTGGTCAACATCTTCATCCTCCAGTGTGGCTGGGCTTTTCACCCATGTTCCCCAGTTGCAAAACTATATGACAGTTGAACGACGCGCTAGGGGGATTTGGAGCCGGCTCAACAATCGATGGGACCTGACAGTCCTGCCCTCCCCCGGTATGGATGGGACTTTCCCTATGGAGTTTTCGCGATGCGCACCTTCTACCCCGAAATCGAACCCTACGATCACGGTATGCTCGACGTCGGCGACGGTCATCGGGTCTATTGGGAAATGTGCGGCAACCCGCAGGGAAAACCCGTTGTTTTCCTTCATGGCGGTCCGGGCGGCGGCTGCACGCCGACCCAGCGCCGGCTGTTCGATCCGGACAAGTATCGCATCCTGCTCTTCGACCAGCGCGGCTGCGGGCGCTCGACCCCCTATGCGAGCCTCGAGGCGAATACGACCTGGCATCTCGTGGCCGATATCGAGCGCCTGCGCGCCATGATGGGTGTGGACAAGTGGATGGTGTTCGGCGGCTCCTGGGGTTCGACGCTTGCCCTGGCCTATGCAGAAACCCATCCGGAGCGCGTGACCGAACTTGTGCTGCGCGGGATCTTCACTCTCCGCCGCCCGGAGCTGCTCTGGTACTATCAGGAAGGCGCGTCCTGGATCTTCCCCGACAAGTGGGAAGGTTTTCTGGCCCCGATCCCCGAGGAGGAGCGCGGCGACCTGATGGCGGCCTACCGCAAGCGCCTGACCGATCCCGACCCCGCCGTCAGGGCTGAGGCTGCGCGAGCCTGGAGCCTTTGGGAGGGCGAGACGATCACGCTCCTGCACAACCAGGGCTACAGCGACCAGTTCGGCGACGAGCATTACGCCATCGCGTTCGCGCGGATCGAGAACCACTATTTCGTCAATGAGGGCTGGTTCGAGGACGGACAGCTCATCCGCGACGCCCATCGTCTGAAAGACATCCCGGGCGTGATCATCCAGGGCCGCTACGACATCGCCACCCCGGCGAAGACCGCCTGGGAGCTGCACAAGGCTTGGCCCGAGGCGAAGTTCATCATGGTGCCGGATGCGGGCCACGCGGTGAGCGAGCCGGGCATCACGCATCACCTCATCGAGGCGACGGATGCGTTTGCGAGGTAAGGATGTCTGATCAAGCTGTCATCCCGGACCAAGCATGAGCTTGGATCCGGGATCGTATTACGAGAATGGCGCAGAAATACCTCTCCCTCAATGAGAGAGCCACCGACATCTCCTGCGCACGATCCCGGATCTGCGCTCCGCTTCGTCCGGGATGACGATCGTAAGAGCTATTTCGCGGTCCAGCCGCCATCCATGGACATGTTCGCGCCCGAGATCTGGCTTGCCGCATCGGAGCACAGGAACACGGCCAGCGCCGCCACCTGGTCGACGGTGACGAACTGCTTGGTGGGCTGCGCCTCCAGGAGCACGTCGTTGATCACCTGCTCCTTGGTCAGCCCGCGCGCCTTCATGGTGTCGGGGATCTGCTTCTCGACAAGGGGAGTCCAGACATAGCCGGGGCTGATGCAGTTGACCGTGATGCCGTCGGTCGCAACCTCCAGCGCCACCGTCTTGGTGAGGCCCGCGATGCCGTGTTTCGCGGCCACATAGGCCGATTTGAACGGCGAGGCGACGAGGGAATGGGCCGAGGCCGTATTGATGATGCGGCCCCATTTGCGCGCCTTCATGCCCGGCACCGCCGCGCGGATCGCATGGAACGCCGACGACAGGTTGATGGCGATGATCTGGTCCCATTTCTCGACCGGGAAATTTTCCACCGGCGAGACGAACTGGATACCCGCATTGTTGACCAGGATGTCGACGCTGCCGAAGGTGCGCTCGGCAAGGCGGATCATCTCCTCGATCTCGTGCGGCTTCGACATGTCGGCCGGCGAATAGACGGCCTTGACGCCGAACTCGCTCTCGATGCCGGCACGCTCCTTCTCGATCTCGGCCGCGTCGCCGAAGCCGTTGATGACCACATTGGCCCCTTCCTTAGCGAGAGCTCGCGCGATGGCGAGGCCGATGCCGCTGGTCGAGCCTGTCACGACAGCTGTCTTGGATGTCAAAGTCATGATCTACTCCGCTTAAGCCTGGGCTTCAGGCATGAGATGGGATGGCATAACACGAAGAACGGGACGAGGTTGAGTCTAGCAAAAAGGCGCATGGAAGGCTGACCCTCGGGCAAGCCCCTCACCTGCTCCGGATGCATGGCCCGACGGCTCCGGGACCCGTTGCCGGATCGGCGGCAATATGAGATGCGGGCACGAGGCCCTTCCGGTTCGTCAACAGGGGTGCATCGTGCCGACACCGAAAATCCTTCCCTGCGGGGACAGCGCCGTCACCGTCGAGTTCGGTTCCACGATCGACCCGGACATCAACGGCATGGTCCTCGCGCTGGACGACATCGTCCGGAGCCGCGCGCCCGCCGGCCTGATCGAGACGGTGCCGACCTATCGCTCGCTCACGATCCAGTTCGACCCGGTGGCTACCGATTATGACGCCCTGGTCGGTCTCCTGGAAGCGGAAACGCAGAACCTGCCGCCCCGCAACGCCGTCGGCCGGCGCTGGCGCGTGCCGGTCGTTTATGGCGGCGAATTCGGCATCGATCTGGAAGAGGTGGCGAGCCTGCACGGCCTGACGCCGAACCAGGTGATCGACATCCATTCATCGGCCGTCTACCGCATTTACATGATCGGCTTCCTGCCGGGCTTCACCTATCTCGGAGGTCTCGACAAGCGGATCGCCACGTCCCGCCGGCTTCATCCCCGGGCGAAGATCCCGGCCGGCACGATCATGATCGGCGGCGAGCAGGCCGGGATCGCCCCCATGGACATGCCGAGCGGCTGGCACAATCTCGGACTGACGCCGGTCCGGCCCTATGCGCCGGGGCGCGATCCGGTCTTCCTGTTCGCGGCCGGCGACGAGATCGTCTTCGAACCGGTCGACGCTTCGCGCTGGGAGGCGCTGGAGAAGGCGGCGCTCGCCGGAGAGCCCGTGGCCGAGGAGGTGCGCCCATGACCGATCTCGTGGTGAAAGCCTGCGGCCCGATGACCTCCCTGCAGGATCGCGGACGCGTCGGCTACCAGGGCTTCGGCGTTTCGCCCTCGGGCGCCATGGACCGCCGGGCCCTGGCGATGGCGAATGCGCTCGTCGGCAACGCACCCGAGACGGCCGCCATCGAGTTCGTCAATCTCGGCGGTGCCTTCACGTGCGAGGGCGGCGACCTCCATCTGGCCGTCGTGGGTGCTGGATGTTCCGCCACCATCGATGGAATGCCAGTCGCCCCACAGACCTCCGTGGTTCTCAAGGAAGGCCAGGTTCTGGAGGTGGGGCACCCACGGACCGGCACCTTCGCCTACCTTGCTGTTGCGGGAGGCTTCGCGGTCGAGCCGGAACTGGGCAGCCTGTCGTTCCACCTGCGCTCCCGGGTCGGCGGCCTGAAAGGCGCTCCCCTCAAGGCGGGAGACCGCCTGCCCTGCCGCCCGGACGCGCAGGACCGCGAGCCGATGCAGCTGACCGCCGACATGCTGGAGGAGAGCGGCCCGATCCGCGTCATGTTGGGCCCGCAGGACGATTACTTCACGCCGGACACGATCCGGACGTTTCTGGGGAGCGACTTCACCATCAGCCAGCAGGCCGACCGCATGGGCTTCCAGCTCACCGGCCCGCGACTCGAACATGCCAAGGGCTTCAACATCGTCTCGGACGGCATCGTGGACGGCCATATCCAAGTGCCGGGCAGCGGCCAGCCCATCGTGCTGATGCGCGACCGGCAGACGGCGGGCGGCTATCCGAAGATCGCCACGGTGATCAGCGCCGATCTCGCCCGTTTCGCCCAGATGCGCCCTGGTTCGACCGTGCGGTTCAGGGCCGTGGAGCGGGACGAGGCCCTTGCCGCCGCGCGCCGGCTGAAGGACTGGACGACCTCCCTGCCCTCGAGCCTCACGCCGGTTCGCTTCGCGCTCACGACCGAGCATCTTCTGAGCCGCAACCTGATCGGCGGCACGGTCGATGCGCTAGCCCCCGCGCCGGCCGAGCATCACGATTAAATGAAAAGGGCGCCGCTAGCGCATCGTGCGGAAAAGTGGACCCGGTTTTCCGCATCGAACGATGCGCTCTTCCAAGAAGTGGAGCATCGGATCGATCCCAAAAGTGCATTCCACTTTTGGGTCCGATGCTCTAGCGGCGCCCTTGTCGGCTTATTTCGCCTGCGTCTTCGTCTTGACGCCGCTCTCCTCGCTGCGGTCCGGCGCCCCTGCGGCCTTGGCCTCGCGACGGCGCGCGTGCAGGATCCATTCGGTATAGCCGTTCGGCTGCTCGGCGCCCTTGAAGACCAGATCGCAGGCTGCGTTCCAGGCCGGGCCCTCGAATTTGGGCGCCATCGGCCGATAAAGCTGATCGCCCGCATTCTGCCGGTCCACCACGGCCGCCATGCGGCGCAGGGTCTCCATCACCTGATCCTTCGACACGATGCCGTGGCGCAGCCAGTTGGCGAGGTGCTGGCTGGAGATGCGCAGGGTCGCGCGATCCTCCATCAGCCCCACATCGTGGATGTCAGGCACCTTGGAGCAGCCGACGCCCTGATCGATCCAGCGCACCACATAGCCGAGGATGCCCTGGCAGTTGTTGTCAAGCTCCTGCTGGACCGCATCCGGCGCCCAGTTCGACTGGGAGACCGGGATGGTCAGGATGTCGGACAGCTTGGCGCGCGGGCGCGCCTTCAGCTCCTCCTGGCGGACGGGAACGTCGATCTGGTGGTAATGCAGCGCATGGAGCGTCGCGGCCGTGGGCGACGGCACCCAGGCGGTGCTGGCGCCGGCCTGGGGATGGCCGATCTTCTGCGCCAGCATGTCGGCCATCTTGTCGGGCGCCGCCCACATGCCCTTGCCGATCTGCGCCTTGCCGGGCAGGCCGCAGAGGAGGCCCACATCCACGTTGTTGTCCTCGTAGGCCTTGATCCAGGCAGTCGACTTCATGTCGTTCTTGCGGATCATGGGACCGGCTTCCATCGAGGTATGGATCTCGTCGCCGGTGCGGTCGAGGAAGCCCGTGTTGATGAACACGATGCGCTCGGCCGCCGCCCTGATGCAGGCCTTGAGGTTGACGGTGGTGCGCCGCTCCTCGTCCATGATGCCCATTTTCAGCGTGTTGCGGGCAAGGCCCAGCATGTCCTCGACGGCCGCGAAGAGATCGTTCGCGAAAGCGACCTCGTCCGGTCCGTGCATCTTGGGCTTCACGATGTAGACCGAGCCGGCGCGGCTGTTGCGCACCGGGCCGGTGCCCTTGAGATCGTGGATGGCGATCAGCGAGGTGACGGCGGCATCGAGGATGGTCTCGGGAATCTCCTCGCCCGCCTCGTCCAGCACCGCGTCGGTGAACATGTGGTGGCCGACATTGCGCACCAGCATGAGGCTGCGCCCGTGCAGGCGCAGCTCGCCGCTGCTCGGCATGGTGTAGACGCGGTCGGGGTTGAGGCGGCGCTCGACGGTTTTGCCGCCCTTCTCGAAGCTCTCGACGAGATCGCCCTTCATCAGCCCGAGCCAGGTGCGGTAGACTTGGACCTTGTCCTCGGCGTCCACGGCCGCGACGCTGTCCTCCAGGTCCATGATGGTGGAGACGGCCGATTCCATCACCACGTCGGCGATCCCGGCCGGATCCTCGGCGCCGATCGGATGCGAGCGGTCGATGCGGATGTCGAGATGCAGGTTGTTGTGGCGCAGGAGCACGGAGGACGGGCTGGCCGCATCGCCCTGATAGCCGACGAACTGGGTCGGATCGATCAGGCCGGTCTCGGTGCCGTCCTGCAGGGTGACGATGAGCGCTCCGTCCCGGTCCGCATAACCGGCCGCATCCCGGTGGCTGCCGCCGGCGAGCGGCGCCGCACGGTCCAGCACCTCGCGGGCGCGCTCAACCACCTTGGCCCCGCGTTCCTTATTGTAACCGCCCGACCGGGTGGCGCCGTCATCCTCCGGGATGGCATCGGTGCCGTAGAGGGCATCGTAGAGGCTGCCCCAGCGGGCATTGGCGGCATTGAGCGCATAGCGGGCGTTGGAGACCGGCACCACGAGCTGGGGACCGGCGATGCGGGCGATCTCGTCGTCCACGTGCTGCGTCTGAACCGAGAAATCCTCCGGCTCCGGCAAGAGATAGCCGATATCGCGCAGGAACCGTTCGTAATCCGCCTGATCGAAGGCCTTCCCGGTGCGGGTGCGGTGATACTCGTCGATCTGCCCCTGGATCTTGTCGCGGACGGCGAGCAGCTCGCGGTCGCGGGGCGCAAAGTCCCTGACGAGCCCGGCCAAACCGGCCCAGAAGGCGGAACTCGATACTCCCGTGCCGGCCAGTGCCTCCCGTTCGATGAAATCGTGAAGAACCGGTGCAACCTGGAGGCCGTTCGTCTGGACGCGCGTCGTCATCGTTCCCGCTTTCGGTGCTAAAGGGCTTTGCCTTAGCTTAAGGCACTGCGACTAAAAATGAAGATCGACGTCATTGCCATGAGCAAAAGGACGAACGATCGGTCCAAAGCCTATGCTTTGGGAGTAGATTCAGCCCCCGGCTGGAATCACGCAACAAAAAAGCCGCCAGAAGGCGGCTGTTTTTGAAAGGTTTGGTGGAGCCAGGCGGGATCGAACCGCCGACCTCTTGCATGCCATGCAAGCGCTCTCCCAGCTGAGCTATGGCCCCATTCCGGCCGCGGCGCCTGGGTGCCGCGGCGGTCTCTGTCGAAGCAGAGGCGTCTCTATAGTCGCCTCCGGTCCGAGGTTCAAGCCTCTTCGTCGTCTTCCAGATCGCTGTCGATCAGGTCGGACACGTCGTCGTCGCCCTCTTCCTCGTCCTCGAGGAAGGTGTCGTCGTCAGCCACGTCGTCGGCCACGTCGATATCGTCGTCGACCGGGATGTCCTTCTCGTTCTCGCCGGCCTCGACCTCGTCAAGGGAGACCATCTCCGGCCCGGTTGATTCGAGATCGGTCTCGTCGTCGTCGGGGGCGGCGGCGGCACGGGCTGCCACGGGAGCGGCGACGCGGCTCATGGCGACGGCCTGGTAGACGGTGCCGCATTTCGGGCAGACCGCAGGGTCCTTGTTGAGATCGTAGAATTTCGCGCCGCAGCTCATGCACTGGCGCTTCAAGCCGAGTTCCGGTTTGGCCACGGTGATTGCCTTGATTACGTGTGAAAGGTTGGGAACGCTCCGTTAGTCATGAGGGAATGGCTTGTCAAATAGGAAATTGCAAGAGCAGGCGAAGGCTCGTGCCAGCTTGCGCGTGACGGCGGGAACCCTCCGTGTTAGGAGCCCGCCCGGATAAGGAGCTCGAGGAACCCGAAATGTCGCACGCGCACGGATCGCCGTCCCCTGTCGCCAGCAGGTCTGGAACGCCCCTGAAGGGGCGCATACGCGTGCCCGGCGACAAGTCGATTTCCCACCGCTCCATGATCTTCGGGCTTCTCTCCATCGGCGAGACCAGGGTCGAAGGCCTCCTGGAAGGCGATGACGTTCTGCGCACCGCGGAGGCCTGCCGGGCGCTCGGCGCCACCATCACCCGCGAGGCGCCCGGCCGGTGGCGGATCGTCGGGGCGGGCATCGGCGGCCTGACGGAGCCCAAGGATATCCTCGATTTCGGCAATGCGGGTACGGGCTCGCGTCTCATGATGGGCGTGGCCGGAAGCCACCCGATCACCTCAACCTTCGACGGCGACGCCTCGCTTCGCAAGCGCCCCATGCGCCGGATCCTCGACCCGCTGGCGAAAATGGGCGTGACCGTGGTCAGCGAGGCCGAGGGCGGGCGGGTGCCACTCACCCTGCGCGGCCCGAAGGAGACGATTCCGATCACCTACGAGACCCCGGCGGCGTCGGCCCAGATCAAGTCGGCGATCCTGCTCGCCGGCCTCAACTCCCCGGGCAAGACTACCGTGATCGAGCGGGAAGCCACCCGCGACCACACGGAGCGGATGCTGCGCCATTTCGGCGCGAGCGTCGAGATCGTGCCGCACGGGGCGGACGGCCGCGCCGTCACGCTCCAGGGTCAGCCCGAGCTGCGCGGCACCGATATCGTCGTGCCGACGGACCCCTCCTCGGCGGCTTTCCCCCTGGTGGCGGCGCTGATCACCCCCGGGTCGGACGTGGTGATCGAGGGCGTGATGATGAATCCCCTGCGCACCGGCCTCATCACCACGCTGATCGAGATGGGCGCCTCCATCGAGCGCCTGAACGAGCGGGACGAGGGCGGCGAGACGGTCGCCGACCTGCGCGTCCGCCACAGCCGCCTCACCGGCGTCACCGTTCCCCATGCCCGGGCTCCGTCCATGATCGACGAATACCCGATCCTGGCCGTCGCGGCCTCCTTCGCCGAAGGCACGACCCGGATGCAGGGACTCCATGAGCTGCGCGTGAAGGAATCCGACCGCCTCGCGGCCGTCGCCGCTGGCCTTGCGGAGGCAGGCGTCTCGCACGAGATCGAAGGCGACGACCTCCTCGTTCATGGGTCGAACGGCAAGGTCCGCGGAGGCGGCAACCCGGTGGCCACCCATCTCGACCATCGCATCGCCATGGCGTTCCTGGTCATGGGCCTGGCGACCGCCCAGCCGATGACGGTGGACGATGGCGCCATGATCGCCACGAGCTTCCCGTCCTTCATCCCGCTTATGCGCGAGCTCGGCGCCACGATCCAGGATTGACCGGCCCATGATCATCGCCATCGACGGCCCCGCCGCCTCGGGCAAGGGGACCCTGGGCAAGCGTCTGGCCGAGCATTTCGGCTTCGCCCATCTGGACACGGGACTGCTTTACCGGGCCGTCGCCCGCGTGCTCATGGACCGGGACATCCCTCTCACCGACCGGGACGCCGCCGCGCAAGCGGCGCAGAACCTGGACGTCAGCCATCTGGAAGACGATTCGCGCCTGCGCGGCGCCGCCATGGGCGAGGCCGCCTCGGTGGTCTCCGCCTATCAGCCGGTCCGCGACGCGCTCCTCGCCTTCCAGCGCCAGTTCGGGGGCCAGGAACCTGGCGCGGTCCTCGACGGCCGGGACATCGGAACCGTGGTCTGCCCCGATGCGGAGGTGAAGCTCTTCATCACCGCAACCCCCGAGGAACGGGCACGGCGACGCCACCGGGAGCTGCTGAGCCGGGGCGAGCAGGCGGAATACGAGACTATCCTGGTGGATATCCGCCGCCGCGACGAGCGCGACATGAGCCGGAGCACCGCTCCGTTGAAGGCTGCCGCCGACGCCATGACCCTCGACACGACCCATCTGGATGCCGACGGCGCCTTCCGGGCCGCGCTCGACCTCGTAGAGCGCAGGCGATCTGCGATCAACGGATAGATCTCTTCCACCTCCCACGTCATCACCGGCCCCGTGCCGGTGATCTCGATTTTCTCAGAGCGCGACGCTTCTCCGTATCGAGATGGCCGGGACAAGCCCGGCCATGACGGGACGGTCTCGTCCCATAGACCGCGCCTCCCCTCAAGAAATCCTGCGGAACTGCCCCCCGCGATGCCATCCATGTGGCCGCCCTCTAGCCCTGGCCTGTCCCTGCCTTAGTTTCAGAAGCTGGCACACTCACCTGACCAATCCGGCTCCCGACAAGGAGATACCGATGGTTCGTTCCGGCTTCCTCCGCTTGGCCGCAGCCCTCGCCTGCCTCCTGGCGCTTGCCGCACCGCCCGCCCAGGCTCAGCCCGGCACGGAGGTCGACCTCGCCCTTGTGATTGCCGTCGACATCTCCTTCTCCATGGATACGGACGAACAAGCCCTGCAGCGGGAGGGCTTCGCCCAGGCCTTCCGATCCAAGCTCGTGCATGACGCGATCCGCGGCGGGATGCTGGGCCGGATCGCCGTGACCTACATGGAATGGGCGGGCTCGCCGGATCAGAAGGTGATCGTTCCCTGGACGGTCCTGGACAATTCCGAGAGCCTGATGGCCTTCGCGGACAAGATCTCCTCGACTCCCTTACGCCGTGCACAGCGAACCTCGATCTCCAGCGCCATCGATTTCAGCGTAAAACTTCTCGATGAGAGTGGACTCAACGCGGCGCGGCGGGTCATCGACATTTCCGGGGACGGCCCGAACAACCAGGGCCGGCTCGTGGTCGAAGCGCGCGATGCGGCCGTGGCCAAGGGGATCATCATCAACGGCCTGCCGATCATGCTGCGCCAGCCCGGCTACCTCGACATCCCGGATCTCGACATCTATTACAGAGACTGCGTCATCGGCGGCCAGGGCGCGTTCACGGTACCGGCCCGCGAACGCGACCAGTTCATCGAGGCGATCAAGACTAAGATCCTGCTGGAAGTTGCCAACCTGATGCCCGAGCAGTCCTTGATCAACCGCATTCAGTCCCCTCCGCGCACCAACTGCATGGCCGGCGAGATGCAGTGGCGTGACCGCTGGAGCAATTGAGCTGTTCCTCCCATGAAGCAATTGACGCTGGCGCTCGTGGCCCACGACGCCAAGAAGGCCGACATGGCCGAATTCGTGGCCAAGTACGAGAATGACCTCCGGCCTTTCGCCCTCTTCGCCACCGGCACGACCGGCGGGCGCGTGATGGAGCGTTGCCCGTCGCTCTCCGTCACGCGGCTGAAAAGCGGCCCGCTCGGCGGCGACCAGCAGATCGGTGCGATGATTGCGGACGGAAAGATCGACGTGCTCTTCTTCTTCGTCGATCCGCTCTCGCCACATCCGCACGATGTGGACGTGAAGGCCCTGATGCGCCTCGCCCTCGTCTACAACATCCCCATGGCCCTCAACCCCGCCACGGCGGAACGGCTGATCGAGTCGTTTCGGGATTAGGTGCAGCGACTCGTCGGCTGCCAAAGCTTTTCATCGCATTTTGGGGCAGGCATCTCCGGCTGCCCTTGCACTTTATCCAGAGGGCACCGCGCCACTTCCCCTGGGAGCACCATCGGATGGCCTAAGACATCCGCCCTAGTTGCTGCTCCTGCTCGCAGCATGCAACGATATGAAGGATAAGTTCCTTAACTCGGCACTCGAGCAGCGATTATGAAGAGCGCTATTTTTCAACTGCGCAAAGTCAAGTTACCTTTCGCTCTCGATATGTTAGAGCGGGCAACCGCAGCGACATTCTTAAGTTTTTTCGCAATGCGATTTCTAGATGATTACATGGAAACGGGAAAAGTAATTCTCCTCCTACAAGTAGTCGCAGAATGCCTCATTATCGGTTTTCTCCTTGTGAGAAGGATCAGCAATCAGGTTTCTCTCAGCCCCACTGACTGGTGTGTCGCCGTTGCCGGAACCATCCTTCCCCTGTTCGCGATCCCTGGTGGAGAGCCGCTTGTGCCTGTCAGCCTCTCGGGCGCATTTATGCTGACAGGAATAATTATCAATATTTGGGCCAAACTTTCCCTTCGACGTAGCTTCGGGATTGTTGCCGCCAACCGAGGTGTCAAGACAAACGGCCCTTACAATTTTGTCCGTCACCCTATGTATTTCGGATATGTGGTAACTCAGATTGGCTTTCTCTTAGCCAACCCCACAATTCATAATATTGTTTGCTATCTGTCAGCCTCTACATTCCAAGTTCTCCGCATCCTGGCGGAAGAACGCACCCTCTCTCAGGATCAAGAGTACAAAATCTATACTGTAAAAGTCCGCAATCGTTTAATACCTGGTGTTTTTTGACACAAAAACCATACATTCAATATCTATAACAATTTAATCTCCTATCAATATTTCAAAAATAATACTTCACAAATAATTTTTCTAATCATATTAAATACTCTGAATTTCTCAATTTTTTTCAAACAGACTCACTCCTCTATTCTGAATTTAAGACGCTAACAATTACTGTCTCCGGCGCGCATGCCGCGTCGGCGGTGCGGTGAGCGGGTCCTCCGGCCAGGGGTGCTTGGGGTATTGCCCACGCATGTCGGCCCGTACGGCCGCCCAGGAGCCGCGCCAGAAACCCGGCAGGTCACGGGTGATCTGGATCGGGCGGTGTGCAGGGGACAGGAGATGCAGGATGAGCGGTACGCGCCCCGCCGCGATGGTGGGGTGCTTGTCGAGCCCGAACAGCTCCTGCACGCGCACGGCCAGGACGGGCCCCTCCTCGGCCCCGTAATCGATCGGGATCTGCGATCCCGTCGGCACCTCGATATGGGTCGGCGCCTCCACATCGAGGCGCCGCTGCAGGTTCCAGGGCACAAGGCCGCGCAGGGCCTCGCTCAGCAGGTCCGCGCCGATGTCGTTGAGACCCGTTCGGCCAATGAGATGCGGCGCCAGCCACTCCTCCGCCGTGCGGCTCAAAGCCTCGTCCGACAGGTCCGGCCATTCCTCGCCTTCGACCTTGCGCAAGAACATCACGCGCTCGCGCCATTGCGCCAGCGCTTTCGACCAGGGCAAGGCATCGAGGCCCAGGGAGACCAGGCCTTCGGCCAGGGCACGCGCCGCCGCCTCGGTGGCCGGCACCTTCAACGGGCGCTCGTTCAGGAGCAGGGCCCCGAGGCGCCTGACGCCCCGCGCCCGCAGGGCCTTGGCCTGCCGGTCGAAGGCGACTTCGTCGCGCTGCTCGATTGCCCCGCCGAACAGGCTCTCGATCTCGTCCGGCGCAATGGCGGCCGCGGCGAGAATGCGCGCCGAGGTGGCACCGCCGGCGATCTCCGCGATGGCGAGGTAAGGTTCCCTGGCTAGCCTCTCATGCGCTTCGAGCACGGCGCCGCGCCCATTGACCATGAGGTATTCGCCCGTCTTGCCGCGCGCCTTCGCGATCCGATCCGGATAGGCCAGCGTCAGCAGCGCCCCGATGGAATGTGGCTCGCCTGTCGCGGAGCCGTCGCTCCCCCTGGCCCAGCCGTCCGCCATGCGCCGCATGTCCTGCGCCCGGCCCGACCGGTCCCGGCGGAAGCGCTCGACGCGCTCCGTGAGGTCCGTCGCATCGCCTCCCAGCCCGCGTTCGACGAGAACGGCCGCGATGTCCGCGGCCTCGCGTGCCTGTCCCGTCTCGCCCGCGGCCAAGACCATCCGGGCGAGACGCGGCGGCAGGGGCAGGTCGCGCAGGCGCCGGCCTGTCTCCGTGATACGCCCCTCCGCATCGAGAGCGCCGAGCTGCTGCAGCAGCGCTCTCGCCTCCTTCAAGGCCGGTGTGGGCGGCGGGTCGAGGAAAGCGAGCGACGTGGGATCGGTGACGCCCCAGGCGGCACAATCGAGCAGCAACGGCGCGAGATCGGCCGAGAGGATTTCCGGCCGTCCGAACGGCTCGAGCGCGCCCGTCGCGGCCTCCTCCCAGAGCCGATAGCACACACCGGGCTCCGTGCGGCCTGCGCGGCCCCGGCGCTGGTCAGCGGCGGCGCAGGAGACGCGGACGGTTTCGAGACGCGTGAGGCCGATATTCGGCTCGTAGACCGGCACTCGCGCCAAGCCTGAATCGATGACGACGCGAACACCCTCGATGGTGAGCGAGGTCTCTGCGATGGAGGTGGCGAGCACCACCTTGCGGCGGCCAGGCTTGGCCGGACTGACCGCGAGGTCCTGCTCGCCCCGCTCCAGCGCCCCATAGAGCGGCGCGATATCGACAGCAGGATCCGCGATGCGCTCCCGCAAAAGGGTCTCGACCCGGCGGATCTCCCCCTGTCCGGGCAGGAAGACCAGGATGGAACCGCTCTCCGCCCGCAAGGCCCGCGTCACCGCATCCGACACCTGCTCCTCGATGCGGCGGTTGGGGTCGCGCCCGAGATAACGCGTCTCGACCGGATAGGCGCGGCCTTCCGATTCGATGACGGGCGCTTCGCCCAGCAGCCTCGCCACCCGGGCGCCGTCGAGCGTCGCCGACATGACGAGGAGGCGCAGGTCCTCCCGCAAGCCTCCTTGGGCATCGAGAGCCAGGGCGAGCCCCAGATCCGCATCGAGGGAGCGCTCGTGGAACTCGTCGAAGAGGACGGCGGCAACGCCGTCGAGGGACGGATCGTCCAGGATCATGCGGGCGAAGACGCCCTCGGTCACGACCTCGATCCGCGTCCGCCGACTGATCTTGGAGCCCAGGCGGACGCGCAGGCCCACCGTTTCTCCGACCGCCTCGCCGAGCGTCTGCGCCATGCGCGCCGCCGCCGCCCGGGCGGCCAGCCGCCGGGGCTCCAGGACGATGATCTTGCCGCCATCGACCCACGGCTCGTCAAGCAGCACCAGCGGCACCCGCGTGGTCTTGCCGGCGCCCGGCGGGGCGACGAGCACCACGTTGGAGCGGGCGCGCAGGGTGGCCGTCAGGTCGCCGAGAACGGCATCGATGGGAAGGGAGGTGTCGAAAACCCGCATGCCGCCTGATGGCTCAAGCCGGCCTGGAGGGCAAGAGCTGCCGCCCGCCATTCACGGCCACGGCGACCTTCCACGTCATCAAACCGGAAAGCCGAACCGCCGCAGCTCCGCCGCCAGGTCGACGGACTCGACACAATGGATCGCGTGCATGCCTATATCGCGGGCGGCCTCCACGTTCGGCTTGGAATCGTCGATGAACACGCAGTCTTCCGCCGTCAGCCCATAGCGGTCCAGCAGGAGACGGTAGATGGCCGGATCGGGCTTCAGGAGGCGCTCGTCGCCGGATACGACGATGCCGTCGAAACCCGACAGGAACGGGAAACGCTGCTGCGCCAGGACGAATTTGGGCCCGGAGAAATTCGTGATGCAGTAATTCGGCACGCCCGCCTCCCGCAGGCGCAACAGGAGCGCTACATGGTCGTCGAAGACGCCCGAGACGGTCTCGTCCCAGCGCTCGTGGAATGCCCGAATCTGCTCTTCGTGCATCGGATGATCCTTCACGAGAAGCGCCACAGCCTCGTCCCAATCGCGGCCCCGGTCCTGCTCTACATTCCAGTCATGGGTGCAGACATGGGCGAGGAACCACTCCATCTGCTCCTCGTCGTCGAAGATCCGGCGGTAGAGATTGCGCGGATCCCAGCGCAGCAGGACGTTGCCGATATCGAACACGACGGTTTGAGGCTGCCCCATGGCCAACATGCTTTCCTTTGGTTCCGTTCGCATCTGTTTAGCCGCCCGGCGACACTCGCACCACTCCCAGGAACAGCGGGCAGCCTTCAAAGGCCGGGGACTGGACAGACGGCTCCCTCGATGCCGAGGGAGCCGGAAGGCGAGGATCAGCCGCCGATATTGTAGGCTGCGAGCGCCGCCATGTTGACGATGTCGTTGTCGGTCGCGCCCAGCGAGACGATTTGCACCGGCTTGTCGAGGCCCACGACGAGCGGACCCAGGACCATGGCGCCGCCGAGTTCCTGCAGCATCTTGGTCGAAATGGAGGCCGAGTGGAACGCCGGCATGACGAGCACGTTCGCCGGTCCCGTCAGGCGGCAGAACGGATATTGCGCCATCACGTCCCGGTTGAGCGCCACGTCGGCCGACATCTCGCCGTCATATTCGAAATCGACCCGCATGCCGTCGAGGATTTCCACGGCTTCCTGGATCTTCTCCGCGCGCTCCGCCTTCGGATGCCCGAAGGTCGAGAACGACAGGAGCGCCACGCGCGGCTCGTAGCCGAGACGGCGCGCGACGCCGGCGGATTCGATGGCGATCTCGGCAAGCTCCTGAGCGCTCGGCATCTCGTGAATGGCCGTGTCGGCCACGAGGACCGTACGGCCGCGCGCGAGGCAGAGCGAGATGCCGATAACGCGATGGCCTGGCTTCGCGTCGATCACGTGGCGCACGTCGGCAAGCGCTGTCGAGTAGTTGCGCGTCGCGCCGGTCACCATGGCGTCCGCATCGCCCAGGGCCACCATGGAGGCGGCGAAGTGGTTGCGGTCCTGGTTGATCATGCGCTGGCAGTCGCGGAACAGGTAACCCTTGCGCTGCAGACGTTCATACAGGAACTGCGCATAGGTCGCGTTGCGATGCGACAGGCGTGCGTTGTGAATCTCGATGCCCTCGCGTCCTTCGAGCTCGATGCCCGCCTGAACGGCCGTTTCGTGGATGCGATCCTCGCGCCCGACGAGGATCGCCTTGCCGAGGCCCTGGTTGACGAAAGAAAGGGCAGCGCGGATCACCTGCTCCTCCTCACCCTCCGCGAAGACGACGCGCTTCGGGAACTTGCGCACACGCTCGAAGATGCGGTTGAGGGTTCCTGCCACCGGATCGCGCCGCGCCGAGAGCTGCGCCTTGTAGGCGCGCATGTCGACGATGGGACGGCGCGCGACGCCGGTCTCCATGGCGGCCTTCGCCACCGCCATGGGAATCGTATGGATCAGGCGCGGATCGAACGGCACGGGGATGATGTATTCGCGCCCGAAGCGCGGACGCGAGCCCTGGTAGGCGGCCGCCACCTCGTCCGGCACATCCTCGCGGGCGAGTTCCGCCAGCGCCTGGGCGGCGGCGATCTTCATCTCCATGTTGATCGTGGTCGCCTGCACGTCGAGGGCGCCGCGGAAGATATAAGGAAAGCCGAGGACGTTGTTGACCTGGTTCGGATAATCGGACCGGCCCGTCGCGATGATCACGTCGTCACGGATGCGCGCCACCTCTTCGGGTGTGATTTCCGGATCGGGATTGGCCATGGCGAAGATGATCGGATTGGGCGCCATGGAGCGGATCATCTCGTCCGTAAACGCGCCCTTGGCCGACAGGCCGAACACCGCATCGGCGCCGTTCAGGGCATCCGCCAGGGTGCGGGCGTCCGTCTCGGCCGCATGGGCCGATTTCCACTGGTTCATGCCCTCGGTGCGGCCCTTGTAGATCACACCCTTCGTGTCGCAGAGGATGACGTTGTTGGGCGCGAAGCCCATGGCTTTCAGAAGCTCCGTGCAGGCGATGCCGGCGGCGCCCGCGCCGTTCACCACGAGCTTCGTCTTCGCCATGTCGCGATCGGTCAGATGGAGCGCATTGATGAGCCCCGCCGCCGCGATGATCGCCGTTCCGTGCTGGTCGTCGTGGAAGACGGGAATGTCCATCAGTTCCCGCAGGCGCTCCTCGATGATGAAGCATTCCGGCGCCTTGATGTCCTCCAGGTTGATGCCACCAAATGAGGGCCCGAGATACCGCACGCAGTTGATGAACGCGTCCGCATCTTCGGTATCGACCTCAAGGTCGATGGAATCCACGTCGGCGAAGCGCTTGAAGAGCACCGACTTGCCCTCCATCACGGGCTTCGAGGCGAGCGCACCGAGATTGCCGAGACCGAGGATGGCGGTTCCGTTCGAGATCACCGCCACCATGTTGGAGCGGGTTGTATAGTCGAAGGCCAGGGACGGATTTTCCGCGATCGCCAGCACCGGCACCGCGACGCCCGGGGAGTAGGCCAGCGACAGGTCGCGCTGGGTCGCCATGGGCTTGGTCGGGACGACTTCAAGCTTGCCGGGCCTTCCCTGGGCGTGGAACTGCAGCGCCTCCTGGTCGGTGAAGGTGGGGCGTTTGCGGCGGATCGGGCGCTGATCGTCGGTCATGGAATATGGTTTCTTTTGATGGTGGGCGTTTCCAAAAGGGGATGCGACCTTAAGGCATAGGAGGCGCCTTCCTCAAGACTTGTCCACATCCGCCCTTTGGACCCTATGACATGGATGAAAGGCTGGGCCAGCTTTGCTAAACAGACAGGATGTCGTCCCAAGCCGCCTATCAATCCCCCGAGACCGCCCCGTCGAACACTGCGCCCGCGCCAACAGTCCCGCAGGACAGCCGGGTCACGCCCATGATGGCCCAGTATATCGAGATCAAGGCGGCCAACCCCGACAGTCTTCTGTTCTACCGGATGGGCGACTTCTACGAATTGTTCTTCGAGGATGCCGAGATCGCCAGCCAGTCGCTCGGCATCGTGCTGACCAAGCGCGGCAAGCACCAGGGGCAGGATATCCCCATGTGCGGCGTGCCCGTGGACCGCGCCGACGACTATCTCCAGCGCCTCATCGGCCTCGGCCACCGGGTCGCCGTCTGCGAGCAGACCGAGGATCCGGCGGAGGCTAAGAAGCGCGGATCCAAATCCGTCGTGCGCCGCGACGTGGTGCGCCTCGTCACTCCCGGGACGATCACCGAGGAGCGCCTGCTCGAACCCGGCCGGGCGAATTACCTGCTGGCGATCGCGCGCCGCCGCGTGTCCGACACCCAATGGTGCTACGGCCTTGCCGCCGTGGACATTTCCACAGGTCATTTCGTCTTGAGCGAGACGGACGGCACGGGCCTTTCCGCCGAAATCGCCCGCTTCGAGCCGCGCGAGATCCTGGTGCCCGACGTGATCCACGATGACCCAGACCTCGGGAGCTTCTGGCAGGAGCCCCGCGCGTCCAGCACGCGTTTGTCCCGCGAGGGGCTTGACCCAGCCTCGGCCGAACGGCGCCTCAAAGGTTATTTCGGCGTTGCGACCCTCGATGCGTTCGGGGCCTTCAGCCCCGCCGAGATCACGGCGGCGGGCAGCGCGCTGTTATACATCGAGAAGACGCAGATCGACAGCCGCCCGGCCCTGAACCCGCCCTCCCGCGACACGTCCGGCGCGGCGCTCGCCATCGATGCGGCGACGCGCGCCAACCTGGAGCTGACGCGCACCCTGTCCGGCGAGCGGGCGGGAAGCCTTCTTGCCACCATCGACTGCACGGTGACGCCGGGCGGCGCGCGGCTGCTCGCCGAGCGGCTCGCCGGCCCCCTCACCCATCCGGACCAGATCCGCGACCGGCAGGATGCCGTTGCGGCTCTCGTCGACAACAACGACTTGCGCGACCGCCTGCGGCGCATCCTCAAGCGCTCGCCCGATCTGGCCCGCGCCCTCTCGCGCCTGAGCCTCGGGCGAGGCGGGCCGCGGGACCTCGCCTGCGTGCGCGACGGCCTGTTCGCGGCGCGCGAACTCGGGCTCGAACTGGCCATCGCCCCCGAGCTGCCGAAGGAGCTGCTTGCGGCTGCCCAGGTGCTTCAGGGCCTGCGGACGGACGTGGCTGACCGGCTTGCCGCGGCCCTGGCCGACGAGCTGCCGCTGCTCAAGCGCGATGGCGGCTTCATCCGGGCAGGCTTCGATTCAGGTCTCGACGAGCTGCGCGAGCTGCAGCAGGATTCCCGTCGCTTCATCGCCGCCCTTCAGGCACGCTACGCCACCGAGACCGGCTGCCGCACCTTACGCGTCAAGCACAACCACATGATCGGCTATTTCGTGGAAGTGCCGCAGAACGTGGGCGAGGACCTGCTCAAGGAGCCCTGGAAGGACACCTTCGTCCATCGCCAGACCATGGCGGGCGCCATGCGCTTTTCAACTATGGAACTCGGCGAACTCGAAGCGAAGATCGCCTCCGCGGCCGACCGGGCCCTGAAGATCGAGCTCGCCCTGTTCGACGAGATGGTGCAGGCGCTCATCGACCTTTCAGCCGATGTGGCGGCCGCCGCCGAAGCCATCGCGGTCATCGACGTGACCGCCTCCCTGGCCGATCTCGCCATGCGCCTCGACTGGACCCGTCCCGTCGTCGACACGAGCCTCGCCTTCGCCGTCAAGGGTGGCCGCCATCCGGTGGTCGAGGCGGCGCTGAAGCGCGACGGCGTTCCCTTCATCGCCAACGACTCGAACCTCTCCGGCAAGGACGCGGGCCACATCCTGCTGATCACCGGCCCGAACATGGGTGGTAAATCGACCTATCTGCGCCAGAACGCGCTGATCGTGGTGCTGGCCCAGATGGGATCCTACGTGCCTGCCAAGGAGGCCCATATCGGCATCGTCGACCGGCTCTTCTCCCGCGTCGGCGCCGCCGACGATCTGGCGCGGGGCCGCTCGACCTTCATGGTCGAGATGGTGGAGACCGCCGCCATCCTCAACCAAGCCACCGCCCGCTCGCTGGTCATTCTCGACGAGATCGGCCGAGGTACCGCCACCTTCGACGGGCTCTCCATCGCCTGGGCGGCCATCGAGCACCTGCACGAGGCCAATCGCTGCCGCGCGCTGTTCGCCACCCATTTCCACGAGCTGACCGCGCTCGCCGACCGGATGAAGCGTATTTCCAACGCGACGCTGAAGGTCACCGAATGGAACGGCGAGGTGGTGTTCCTGCACGAGGTCGTGCCCGGAGTCGCCGACCGCTCCTACGGCCTGCAGGTGGCGCGTCTTGCCGGGCTGCCCGGCCCCGTCGTCGAGCGGGCGAAGACGATCCTGAGCGAGTTGGAAAAGTCGGACCGCGAGGCACCGAAGCGCGCGCTCGTCGACGATCTGCCGCTCTTTGCCGTTCCCGTACGGGCCGAGTCCGCGCCGGCTCCGCAGCGGGACACCTTGCGGGAGGCGCTCGATGCTCTGGATCCGGACGCAATGACGCCGCGGGAGGCGCTCGATGCGCTCTACCGGCTCAAGGCGCAGAAATAGGAAGCAGCGTCAGGAGACCTGGGAACTACGCTCCCGAGAGGCGGCGCCGAAAGGGACGAAGGTCACCGTTCGGGCCTCGTCGGGATCGCGGAGATGGCCGGCCATGACATAGCTCAGGGCTTCGCGGACGCCGCGCTCCGTATAGGGCTTGGCGATGACGCCCCGGGCCCCGGCGAAATCCTCGGGGATCCGCTTGGCGTTTGCCGTCATGAACAGCACCGTGACCCGATGGTTCGCCGAGAGGCTGCGCGCCACATCGACGCCGGTCGGCCCGTCCGCCAGATGAACATCGACGAAAGCGAGGTCGGGCCGGAGCTTCTGGCCGAGGGACAGAGCCTCTTCGGACGATGCGGCCATCCCGACGACCTCGTGTCCCAGATCCTGCAGAAGGCTTTCGAGCTCGAGAGCGATCAGGATTTCATCCTCGACAATGAGGATGCGCAACGGCTTCTCGCTACTCAAACTTCATCTCCTGCGCGTCGACGGGCATCGCGATTTCAGCACGTGTACCTGGCTTCTGATCGCGCCAAGTCAACTGCCCCTTCAACTGTTGGACCAACATCGTGATCAAGGTTTTTCCGAAACTGCCCTCGGTCGCGGGAGCGTGATCGAGGCCGACGCCATCGTCCTCGACGGCGATTTTGAGGCCGTTTTCCGCCCGTCCGATCTCAATTGTCAATCGGCCCCGGCGGCCATTTGGGAAGGCATGCTTAACGGCGTTGCCGATCAGCTCGTTCAGGAGAAGCGCCAGCGCGGTCGCCTTAGGGGCCGGAACGCCGAGAGGCTGGATGTCCAGGTCAAGGTCGACCTGTCCCTTGGGCAGTGCCGTGACCAGCTCCCCGGCCAGCTCCGCGGTAAACTCCTGCAGGTTGAACCGGCCGGCATCCCCCGACGCGGAGAGAAGCCGGTGGGCCGCCGAGAGTGCGCTGACCCGCTCGGCGGTTTCCTGCAGAACCTTCCGTGCCTCCGGATCCCGCAAACGGCGGGCTTTCAGGAGGACCAGGGACGCGGTCATCTGGAGGGTATTCTTGATCCGATGCTCGACCTCGTGGAGCAGTGCCGTCCTCCGGTTGAGGGCCGCCTGGAGCGCCTTGGTCCGGCGCTCGACCTGCTCCTCCAGATCCCAGCTCGCCGCGGTGACGTCCCGGTGAGGATCTGGCACCGATCCGATCCCGGTCAGCACGAGGGTGGCCCATCGAAGGCGGCCGGCCTCGTCACGAACGGGAGAGAGGGCCAGGGTGCATTCGAACGCGGCGCCGTCCTTCCGGCGCCCGACGAATCCAGTCTCGAGCGCCTCTCCGGCCTGCGTCGCGGCGTCGATGGCGGTCAAGGCGTCCACGCCGGAGCCCGGCATGTGAAGGAGATGCCAGCTCCGGCCGGATAGCTCCTCCTGAGAGTAACCTGTCAGGTCGAGCAGAGCCCGATTGGCGAAGGCGACAGGCGCATTCTCACGATGCGGATCCACCATCAGGACAGGCATGAGCAGGGATTGGAAGGCTGCCCTCACAGGGGCATCCGGGAGGTCTGCCGTTCGGCCCGAAGAGGATATGGGGGATTCGGCCAACATTACGATTTCAGAACGCCACGTAGGAACTCACAGCGCCGCCCTTCCGGCCCGCTCAAGAAGATTAACCGTCCCATGTCAGGAACTGCCCCGTCGATGATAGAACCCTTGCGCCACGCGAGTTGTCCGAGATGCGGCTCGCGACATAGTGGGACTCAACGCGACGGCGACGGCAGGGTTCCGCCTTTGCAGCATCGAGTCGCACCGTTCCGGCCGAATAATTGTCGCAACACTATCGCGTTTCGAAACGCCGCGCTAACATCGGATCTCTCAAGGAGGTCGGGAGATGGTTACGCGCGTTTCCACTGTTGCGTTCGAGGGAATCGAGGCGCGTGCGGTCGATGTGCAGGTTCAGATCACGCCCGGCTCCGTCGTCTTCATGATCGTCGGTCTGCCCGACAAGGCGGTGGCGGAATCCCGCGAGCGGGTCCGCTCCGCCTTGATCGCCTCAGGTCTGGCCCTGCCGGCGAAACGAATCACGATCAACCTCGCCCCCGCCGACCTGCCGAAGGAAGGCAGCCACTACGATCTCCCGATTGCGCTCGGCGTCATGGCGGCCATAGGGGCCATTCCGGCGGATGCCCTCAACGGCTTCACCGTCCTGGGCGAGCTGGCCCTCGACGGCTCCATCACGGCGGTGGCCGGCGCCCTGCCGGCCGCCATGGCGGCCTATGAGCGCGAGCACGGGCTGATCTGCCCGGAAGCCTGCGGGTCGGAGGCCGCCTGGGCCGGCAGCGACATCGACATCCTGGCGCCCCGCTCCCTGATCCAGCTCGCGAACCACTTCAAGGGCACGCAGGTGATGGCGCGGCCTGAGCCGGCCCTCATGCCCGCGTCGGGGCCCCTGCCCGACCTGCGCGACATCAAGGGCCAGGAAAGCGCCAAGCGGACATTGGAGATCGCGGCCGCCGGATCGCACAACCTCCTGATGAACGGTCCGCCCGGGGCCGGAAAGTCCATGCTCGCGCAGCGTCTTCCCTCCATCCTGCCGCCGCTCTCGCCGCGGGAATTGCTGGAGGTCTCGATGATCCAGTCGGTCGCGGGGCTCCTGGCCGACGGCGCCTTGTCCAACCGCCGCCCGTTCCGGGCGCCTCACCATTCAGCCTCCATGGCGGCGCTCGTCGGCGGCGGCCTCAATGCCCGTCCGGGCGAGGTGTCGCTCGCCCATCATGGGGTCCTCTTCCTCGACGAGCTGCCGGAGTTCCAGCCCCAGGTGCTCGATTCGCTGCGCCAGCCGCTGGAAGCCGGCGAGATCCTGATCGCCCGGGCCAACCATCGGGTGACATATCCGGCACGGTTTCAGCTCGTTGCCGCCATGAATCCCTGCCGTTGCGGGCAGGCCACCGAGCCAGGCTATGTCTGCCGCCGCCAGCCCAACGAGCGCTGCGTCGCGCAATATCAGGCGCGGCTCTCGGGCCCGCTCCTCGACCGCATCGACCTCGCCATCGACGTTCCGGCCGTCACGGCCGCCGACCTGATCTTGCCCTCACCCGCGGAAGGATCGGCCGAGGTCGCGGCCCGCGTCGCTCGGGCCCGCGAGCGGCAGGCGAAGCGCTACGCCGCCCTCGGCCTCGACGGCATCGCCACCAATGCGGCCTGCCCACCCGCGCTTCTGGAAGAGGTGGCGCAGCCAGACCCGGAGGGACTGGCCCTCATCCGCGACGCCGCCAACACCATGCGTCTGTCGGCGCGCGGGTTTCATCGCGTGCTGAAGGTGGGCCGCACCCTTGCCGACCTCGACGGCGAGGAGCGCGTAAGGCGGATTCACGTGGCCGAAGCCCTGTCGTACCGCGCCCATTCGGACCGTCGCCCCGCGGCAGCGTGAACAGGCGGGCGGCCTGCTCCGACCTCTGCGGAATTCGATCTGACCTCGATATTTTCCAGCGGGACATTTATGTTTTCTGTCACAAAACAGTTTGGAATGGGTTTTATGTCATGGGGGCCGTACAGGCCAAGCTTGAGCCGGCATCCGAGGCACGATCCCGTGAGGCAGCGATGAATATCTCTCCGTCGAAAGAGACGGCAGCTTTTCCAGCCATATCGGGGCTGCGCCCGCACGGCTTGACCAAGCTCATTCCCGGCACCGACAGGATCGTCCGCGATTACGGCAGCCTCGATCCGGTGCTCGGCCGCATCGGTTCGCTGGAGGTGCGTCTCGCCACGACGGCGCGGGAGATCCGCCGCGCCCAGCGCCTGCGCTTCAAGGTCTTCTACGAGGAGATGTCGGCCTCACCCAGCGGGGCCGCCTTGATCTCGCGCCGGGACGTGGATGCCTATGACGCCCTCTGCGACCATCTTCTCGTGCTCGATCATGACGTGAAGCCGAAACCCTTTCGCGCGGCAAAACCGAAAGTGGTGGGCACCTATCGCCTTTTGCGCCAGGACGTCGCCCACCGCCACGGCGGCTTCTACACCCGGGGCGAATACGACATCGCGCCCCTGCTCAAGGCGCATCCGGACCTGCGCTTCCTCGAACTCGGCCGCTCCTGCGTGCTCGAACCCTATCGCAACAAGCGCACGGTCGAACTCCTCTGGCACGGCATCTGGGCATACGTGCTCCATCACCGCATCGATGTGATGATGGGCTGCGCCAGTCTCGAGGGTACCGAGCCGCGGGACTTGGCGCTTCCCTTGAGCTTCCTGCACCATTACGCGCCCGCCCCCGCCCAGTGGCAGGCCCGTGCGCTGCCGGAGCGCTTCACGGCGATGGATATCCTGCCGAAGGAGGCCGTCGATCCCAAGGCCGCGCTCCATGCCCTGCCGCCCCTGATCAAGGGCTATCTGCGCCTGGGCGCAACCTTCGGCACGGGAGCGGTGATCGACCGGCAGTTCGGCACCACGGACGTGCTCGTCATCCTGCCCGTCTCGGCGATCAACCCGCGCTATATCGACCATTTCGGCCCGGCTGCGAACCGGTATGCGGCGTAGCGTCTCGGAGTCGGAGCCGGTTAGGCCACCGCCTCGCTTCCCGTCATCCCCCGCCGCCATTCCTCGCGTACGTCCGGATCGCCCTCACGCTCCAGCCGCCCTTCGGCATGCATGGCCACGGCCTCAGGCGGGAGCAGATGTGCAAGGGCCCAGACCGCCATCGCCCGCACGAGCGGAGAGGCATCGTCGAGGAGGCGCAGGGCTTCGTCGGCCAGGGCGACATCCCGTGAATTGCCGATGGCGATGAGCACGTTGCGGACGAAGCGGTCGCGGCCGGTGCGCTTGATCGGGGTCCCGGCGAAGCGGGCGCGGAAGCCCGGATCGTCGAGCCGCGCCAGCTCCTTCAGCGGCAGCGCCGCGAGATCCTCCCGCTGCACCAGCCGGGCCTCGCGCCCTGCTTGCGCGAACTTGTTCCACGGGCAGACGGCGAGGCAATCGTCGCAGCCGAAGATCCGGTTGCCGATGCCGGGGCGCAGCTCCGCCGGGATGTGCCCCTTGTGCTCGATGGTCAGATACGAGATGCAGCGCCGGGCATCGAGCTGATAGGGTGCGGGAAAGGCGTTCGTCGGGCAGACGTCGAGGCAGCGGCGGCACGTGCCGCAATGGTCCCGCTCCGGCGCGTCGGCCGGAAGCTCCGCCGTGGTGAAGATGGCGCCCAGGAACAGCCAGTCACCGAACTCGCGCGAGACCACGACCGTGTGCTTGCCCTGCCAGCCGAGGCCCGCCGCCTCCGCGAGCGGCTTCTCCATGACCGGTGCCGTATCGACGAAGACCTTCACGTCCGACGATGCCTTGGAGGCGAGAAAACCTGCCGCCTCCTTGAGTTTCCCCTTGATGACGTCGTGATAGTCGCGGTTGCGGGCATAGACGGATATGTATCCCCGATCCGTCCGCGCCAGTTCGGCCAACGGGTTCTCGGCGGGGCCGTAGTTCAGCCCGAGCAGGATGATGCTGCGCACCTCGGACCATAGGGCTCGCGGATCGGCGCGGCGTTCGGCGGTTTCCGCCATCCACTCCATCGATCCGTGATGCCCCGCATCCAGCCAGGCCTTGAGCCGTTCGGGGGCCAGCGGGATCGCATCGGGCCGGGCGATGCGGATCGTGTCGAAGCCGAGCGCCCTGGCCCGTTCGACGAAGGCGCGTTTCAGCGCCTCTCCGTCTAAAAGTCCAGGTCGTCGTAATGCCCCGCCGGCGCCATCCCCGGCACCCGGTCCGCGAGGAGTGCGCGAAAGGACGGCCGGGACTTGATCCTGGCGTACCAATGCTTCGCTGTTTCGTCCTCGTCCCATGGCACGTCGCCGAGATAATCCACTACCGACAGATGGGCCGCCGCCGCCAGATCCGCATAGGTCATCTGGTCGCCGGCCAGCCAATTCCGCGCGGAAATCAGAAAACCGATATATTTGAGATGGTATCGCACATTGGTCTGGGCGGCGCGAATCGCGCCCATGTCCGGCGGACCGCCTCCCAGATCCATGGGCATGAAGCGCTTATAGATCTTTTCCGTGGCAAGGTAATCCGAGACCTCGCCGTGGAACTTGACCAGAAACCAATCGAGCAGGCGGCGGACCTCGACCCTCTGCGCAAGGTCCCGGGGCAGGAAGCGCCGATCCCGCAGGTCCTCTCCCCGGGTCTCGTCGAGATACTCCGCAAGGCTTAATGGGCCTGCGACGGCAAGTCCGTTATCGTCGATCAAGAGCGGCAGATTTCCGGCCGGGTTGATCTCCAGAAAGGGAATGCGCCGATCCCACGGCTTCTCCTCGATCATATCCGGCTCAAGGCCGAGCTCCGCGAAAATAAGACGCGCGAACCGCGACTGCGGGCAGAACGGATAAGAATGCAGGATGGCCATGAATCTATGAGTGACGCGAAACAGGCGGCGAGAATAAGGCCGTGCTTCGTTAAGGGTTGGTAAGGAATATTGGTGAATCTCATGTCTGTGATGCAAAAGGGCTACGACGGCGGCGCAAACCTTGCTTGACAGACACGACGTGCTCCCGCATCTGGCGCCGTTTTCAGGATTTTCAACGATGTCCCAAATTATCGAGGCGCTCTTTCTCGGCCTCATCGAAGGTCTGACGGAATTCCTTCCGGTCTCCTCCACCGGCCACCTGCTTCTCGTGGGCCATTTCCTCGGTTTCGAATCCACGGGCAAGACCTTCGAGGTCCTGATCCAGCTCGGCGCGATCCTGGCGATCCTGTCCGTCTATTTCAACAAGCTCTGGACCATCGCCAAGGCCCTGCCGCACGACCCGATGGCGCGCCATTTCGTCATCGGCGTCCTTGTGGCCTTCCTGCCTGCCGCCGTGATCGGAGCCCTGCTCCACGGATTCATCAAGGAGGTGCTGTTCGATCCCTGGATCGTCTGCATGACCCTGATCGTCGGCGGCTTCGTGCTCATCGCCATCGACCGCATGCCGCTCGAAGCGACCAAGACCGACGCAACCCGCTTCCCCCTGTCGATGTATTTCAAGATCGGTCTCATCCAATGCGCCGCCATGGTCCCGGGCGTCTCACGCTCGGGCGCCACCATCGTGGGCGCCATGCTGATGGGCGCCTCGAAGCGCGCCGCGGCCGAGTTCTCGTTCTTCCTCGCCATGCCGACCATGGCCGGCGCCTTCGCCTACGATCTGCTGAAGAACTACAAGTTCCTCTCCGCCAACGACGCCGTGATCATCGGGGCAGGCTTCGTATCCGCCTTCCTGGCGGCGCTCGTCGTGGTGAAGCTGTTCCTGGATTACGTGTCCCGGCACGGCTTCACGCCGTTCGCCTATTGGCGCATCATCGTGGGCGCCGCGGGCCTTGCCGGCCTGATCGTCTACGGCTGATCGATGCCGTCGCGCGACGAGGCCCTTGCGGTCACCCTGTCCATCGCGACCGCCCTGCTGGTCGTGCTCCTCGCCGTGATCGCCGGGGCCGGCCTCGGCCCGCAGCCTGCGACGGACGGTGGACCTCCGGGCGGGCCTGCCTGTTCCGAGTGGACCGACGAGTGCGTCGTCTGCCGCCGCGCGCCCGAGGGTCTTGCCTGCTCGACGCCAGGCATTGCGTGCGTGCCGGCTGCACCGCGCTGCCTCAAGCCCACGGGCGTTCCGATCTAGAGCGTTCTTGGGCGACGTGAGTCCGGCTGGTTCCCGCTTCTGCGTCCGATGCTCTACGGAATCGTCTTGTCCGGATAACGGCACAGGTCGTTGATCGGGCAGCGCCAGCATTCGGGCCGGCGAGCCTTGCAGATGTAGCGGCCGTGCAGGATCAGCCAGTGATGGGCGTGAAGCCGGAACTCGTCCGGAATGAGGGCTTCGAGCGCGACCTGGGTTTCCAGGGGCGTCCTGGTGATTGCAAGCGGGATCCGGTTGGTGACGCGGAAGATATGCGTATCGACGGCGATGCGCGGATCCTTGAAGGCGATGTTGACCACGACGCTCGCGGTCTTGCGTCCGACGCCCGGCAGGGTTTCCAGCACCTCGACGGAATTCGGCACCTTGCCGCCGAACTCGTCCACGAGGCGCCTCGCCGCCGCGATGACGTTCTTCGCCTTCGTGTTGTAGAAATTGAGCGTCCTGATGTGCTCGCGCAGGCCCTCCTCGCCGAGATCGAGCATCTTCTGCGGCGTGTCGGCGACGGGAAAAAGGTTCCGGGTCGCCTTGTTGACCCCGACATCGGTCGATTGCGCCGAGAGCGCCACGGCGACCAGCAGCGTGTAGGGATTGGTGTAATCCAGCTCGCCCTTGGGCTCCGGATTGGCCGCGTGCAGGCGCCGGAACACCTCGACCATCGTCGCCCGGTCGACGGGCTTCGGGCGGCGCGCGCGAATCGCTTTCCCGACAGTCTTCGCCGGAACGGCCGGTTTCGATTTCGAGCTCGAATTTGCCTTGGCGATACGGCGGGGGGATGGCTTCAGATCGGACATTTCTGCGTTATACTTGAGGCATGGCAAGCGGCAAGGCACCATACAGCGAGAACGAAAGGTTCGAGCGGCCGGTCTTCTCGGCCGTGATTCGCCCGCACCGGTCCTTGAGCCCGCAGGGCTTCAAGACCCTGATGGTGCTGGTCTGCCTCACGTCGGTCGTGGCGAGCCTGCCTTTCGTGATCATGGGCTTCTGGCCGGTGGCCGGCTTCTTCGGCCTCGATTTCCTGGGCCTCTACATCGCCTTCCGGGTCAGCTACCGCCAGGGCCAAGCCTTCGAGCTTCTGGAGCTCACGCCGATCCGCCTTCTGTTCCGCAAGGTGAGTCCGCGCGGCGACGTGAAGGACTGGCAGTTCAACCCGGTCTGGACCCGCATCGACCGCGAGATCGACGACGAATACGGCTTGCAGCACCTCTCCCTGCGCTTCCGCAACGAGCACGTGGAGATCGCCCGCGACCTGTCCCCGCCGGAGCGGGAGACCCTCGCCGACGCCCTCGGCCGTGCCCTGGCGGATGTGAAGCGGGGTCATTGAGCGAAAATTCCAGCCCCTTGGGGCCCGCAGCTTGCGCTGCGAGCCTTTCAGGGTTCGAGGGTGGCGCGTCGGGCAGCCCGGCTCGCTCTCTAGGGGTGAATGTGAGAGCCGAACTGCTCGTCACGCACGGTTCTTTTCAGGTGGACCAGCTGGGGAGCCCCCAAGGTCGACCTCCCGCGACCACAGGATTGCGAGACCTGCGGCGGGACCGTGCCTGCTCTCACTCTTGCGACGCCTCGCGAGCGCGCCCCTCGTCAGAGCAGATCTAGGGCAACGATATAGCCAAGGTTATCCGCCCTGTCAAGAACAAAGTGAGAACATAACATAGCTTTCACGGCACCCGCTCCATCATCAGGTCGTCTTCGCGACCCGTTGCCGGCCGGACGAGCGGCGCAGCTGGCGGCGCAGCCAGATCCAGCTTCCGCTGAGCAGAAGCCCCAGGAGCGCCACCGACGTGACGAGATTCAGGATGGCGAGGGCGGAGCCGCCCCAGTTGCCCTCATGGATGAGGCGCGGCCAACTGCGGGCCATGGGAACGGCCCCCTCGCGGTTGAGGGCATATGTCCTCATCTCCCCGTCCTCGGCCACGCGGGCCACGAGGTTGCGGCCGAGGGGCCGGATCCAGCTCAGAGACGACAGGTCGTGTTCGACCGCGAGGACGCGCACCGCCTCACGCAGGGGCAGAGGCGGCCCGGAGGCGCTGGCGGGTGCTGGAGCAGGCGCCAGAGAGATGCCGAAAGCCAGGAGGAGACCGGTCAGCGGGCTGAGGATCACGAGCGGCAGCAGGAACCAGCCCACACCCTTGTGCCAGCCCGGCAGCGTGTTGCGCAGCCTTGGCCAGCCCATAAATATTCCGAGCGCGATGAGCGCCAGCATGGCCATCGTCGAGGCCGTTACGAGCCAACCGGCCCTGAGAAGCAGGTGTTCATGGATCTGGCGCGCCGTTCCGAACATGTCGGAGAGCGAGCGCGTCGTCCGGGCCACGGGTTCGCCGGTCCTGAGGTCGAGCGTCACGCTTCCGCCGGGCTGCACGCCGTTGACCGTCAGCGTGTTTTCGTTCGGTCGCAGGACGATCGCGCGCGCCGTGCCCTGCGGGTCGTACCGCTGGAGCAATCCTTCGACGGTTTGCACCGAGACGGATCCGGGCTCGATGGCGCTCTGCACCACGATGGGTTCGAAGGAGAGAATCAGGCCGGTCGCGATGACGGCCAGCAGCGGCAAGGCGAATGTCAAAGCCACCCACCGGTGCAGACGCAACAACAGGGACTTGCTCATGGGAGGGATTCGGCTCCGGGCACAGGAAACGCCATGATCGTGCCGGCCGGGTGGAAGCACAAGTGAAGGTTCCGTAATGTGCGCGCCGACCAATCTCCGGATGCGTTTGCGAGCGGACGACGTCGGCGCGCCTCAGGCTCGACCGCGCGCGCTCCTCTCCGCCCTCACGCGGTGCTCGATGAAGTTCCGGATCTCTCGGGTGCGACGCTGCGGATCGAGGACCTCCGCGTCGATGCCGTGGCGCCAGGCGAGATCGAAGCGGGCGGGATCCCTGTCGAGGGCGCTCAGGTCCTGCGCATAAGCCACGGCGTCCTCGGCGGTCCGGCAGAAGCCTTCCCTCACCAGGATCTCGGTCCGGCGGCCCAGGATGACGGCCAGTTCGCCCAACGAGAACTCGGGGTGATACTGCACGCCCCAGAACACGCCCCCGTCCTGGCGGATCTCGGCGGCCTGGACCGGGGACACCGCATTGCCGGCGAGCACCGTGCAGTCGTCCGGCAGGGCCGTCACCATGTCGAGATGAATGGCCGGCGCGTCATAGGCCGCGGGCCGCCCCGCGAGCAGGGGATGCTCCCGGCCCGCCTCGGTGGCCGTGATCCTGCGGGCCAGCCCCACCTCGCGCCCGAGCGGGTTGGGCCGCACGTCCCCGTCGGCCGCGACGGCCGCCACCTGCAGGCCCCAGCAGGAGCCGAAGGATGGGGTGCGGGACGCATAGATTGCCCGCATCAGGTCGATCTGGCTCAGGATATCGGGCGTGCGGTCGTAGATGTTCAGGTGCGAGCCGGTCAGCACGATGCCGTCATAGGATTCGAGCCCGGCCGCATCCGGCAGGTTGGCCCCCGGGTCCGCCGGGAAGGCGATGTCGCAGACAGCCTCGCCCGCGATGGCCTGAATCACCGCCGCATAGGATTCCGACGGCATGAGTCCATAGGCTTCCCTATGGGCCTGCCTTGCGCCCCGCGTATTGCCCTCGACCACCAGAAACCTTAAGCCCATGCGTGTCACCCGCTTTCTTGCGTGCCGGTTTAGCCGAACGGCGCAGGGCGGCAAGCGCAATAAGGTCCACCCTCCGATGAAATTTCTGCAATCGCTGCGGCAAGGGTTCTGGGGGCAGGCCTATTTGCTTTTGGTCCTCACCACGCTCATGTGGGCGGGCAACGGCATCGCCGGCCGGCTCGCCATCGGCGAGGTCTCGCCCATGGTGCTGACCTGCCTGCGCTGGGTGGTCGTGGTGGCGATCCTGATGCCGCTCGTGGGGCGGCAGCTCGTGGCCGAGCGGGAAAAGTTCAAGGAGCGGTGGCTCTTCACGCTCGTCATGGGCGTGTCCGGCTTCACCGCCTTCAACGCCCTGTTCTATGCCGCCGCCCACCACACCAGCGCGGTCAATCTCACCATCTTCCAGGGCTCGATCCCCGTCTTCGTGCTCATCGGCATGATCGCCGTCTTCCGCGCCCGCGTGATCCCGCTCCAGATCATCGGCATGATCGTGACGCTGATCGGCGTGATCACGGTCTCGGTCAAAGCCGACTGGGAGATCCTGAAGACGCTGGCGATCAATATCGGTGACGTGTGGATGCTGATCGCCTGCGTGTTCTATTCGGTCTACACGCTGGGTCTGCGCTATCGTCCGCAGATGCCGGGCCTCGTGTTCTTCGCCGCCATGGCCGTCGTGGCCTTCGCCAGCTCCCTGCCCCTGGTCGGCGTGGAGATGCTCCAGGGGACCGCACAATTCCCCACGCCCAAGGGCTGGCTCATCCTTCTCTATGTCGCGCTCCTGCCCTCTCTGCTCTCGCAGATCTTCTTCATCCGCGGCGTGGAGCTGATCGGCCCGGCCCGGGCGGGGCTTTTCGTCAACCTGGTGCCGGTGTTCGGCGCCCTGCTCGCCGTGGTCCTGCTCGGCGAACCCTTCGCCCTCTACCACGCGATCGGACTGGCCCTCGTGCTCGGCGGCATCTGGCTGGCGGAGCGGCGGCGATAGCAATTCGCCGATGCCATTCCGGCAATGACTCGGCAACCCAGCGGAAGGGATCCATCGCTCCGCACGTCCTGCATCGGGGACGACATCCCGTCACGCCATGGCCGGCACCAGGCTGGCGAAAGCCACCTCCATAGAATTGAACGTTATTAAAGTAATTTCTCCACACATATTCCAATAATAACTCAGTTTTACTATCCATCAATGGGTAGTACTGAATATATTCAATCCAATATAACATGAAGTTAAAAGGTTTTTCTTTGACAGTTTGAGGCTAATAAAATAAATTTTATTTGCCGATGCTGCACAAAAGCAAAATTTCATCATCTTAGGTATAGTATCTCTGTCATGAGAACTTGCAGCACTCGTGCACTACTCCCTGGTTCATAGGAGGAAACGATGGCTATCCAGAAAGTTGGTAGCGAATTGACCGTCCAGAACACGAGTGGTGGGTTATTCAGTGATCCCGCAATCACGAATCTCTCAGATGGGCGTTTTGCCGTCGCGTGGTCCGATACCAGTTCGGGTTCCTTACGGGATACACGGTCGCAAGTCGTCGGATCAAATCCGGGGACTGCGTTTAACGTTGAAAGCGTATCGACCATCGACAGTTATGAGGTCGCTCTCGATCAGTTTCGCAGCACGACCGACATTGCTTATGCTTGGACACAAAGTGAATTAGGGACAGTGCGCGTTTTTCACTCCGTCATCCTTCCCACGGGCGTCGAGAGAGTGACCGCCGCTCAGGTCACGCACGCCAATCCTTCCACGTATGACTTCAATCCCGAAGTGACCACTCACGCCGATGGCAGCTATGCGGTTGCGTTTGATAGCTGGGTCGATGGTCTTACTTATCGTGACATCAATGTGGTCCGCTATGATGGGACTGGGAAACCTTTAAGTTTCAACATTCCGCTCACATCCATTAACGACGTTTATAGCCAGAAGGATTCGGCGATTACCGATCTGGCGAACAATCGCACTGTCTTGGTCTGGTCGACGGACTCCCCGGTCAATACCAACCCGAACACCTATGGGACGGACGTAGACGGAACGTTTGGTCTGAGGGCCGCGATCTTCAATTCCGATGGCACACAGGCCCGCGACGTGCAGCTTGTCAATGCAGTGGACATGCCAGCCAATGCCGGCAATGGGGATCAAACTGAAGCATCCGTCACCACGCTGAAAAATGGCAACTTCGTCGTCACCTGGACAGATACAAGCCTTTCGAAGAACGACACGTCGAGTTCTGCCATCTTCGCTCGCATCTTCGACGCGAATGGTATCGCTCAAGGCAGCAGCTTCCAAGTCAACACGACCACGGCCGGCGAACAGAATGATTCCGACGTGGTGGCCCTGTCCGGCGGCGGCTTCGCCGTTTCCTGGACGGATGCCAGCGGGGCAACCAAAGACATACGCACCCGAGCATTTCACGCCGACGGCACGGCTTCCGATGCTCAGGACAACGTAGTCAACACGACCACCACGAGCGATCAGCAGAACTCCCAGATCGCGGCAGGCGCAAACAACTCATACATGGTCACCTGGGAGGATGCCTCCGCGGCTCCGAACGGAACAAGCGGGCAATCCGTTAGGTTCCAACTGATGGTCGATCAGCAGCCTGGCGACCCGCCCCCGCCGCCCCGCCGCCTCCACTGGATAAACCGCAGCCGCCTACTCAACCGCAGCCACCTCTTGAAGCAGTTATCCGTGGAGACGACGGGCCGAATGTTCTGGTCGGCAATGCACTGGACAATGAAATATTCGGGCTTGGCGGCAACGACACGATCAGCGGCCTCGCCGGGAATGACGAAATTCACGGCGGCACGGGCCGTGATGTCCTTACCGGGAACGAAGGTCAGGACACGTTTTTCTTCGACACAAGGCCGAACAGGAGCACGAACTGGGATAAAATCACCGACTTCCGCCGTCAGGACGATACCATTGCGCTGGACGACCGGTACTTCAAGAAGCTCGGCTCATCGGTCAGCAACGGTGAGCTTCGCTTGGGAACCGACGCGCGGGACTCGAACGATTACCTCATCTATAATCGGAAGACTGGTAATCTCTACTACGATGCCGATGCCAACGGCAGCGGAACGAAGGTCCTGATCGCTCAATTCACGAACAAGCCTCTTCTCAAGGCGGCGGATTTCGACATCTTCTAGACCGGAAATGTCTTGGCAAAGGAAGGAGGGATCGAAAGGTCTCTCCTTCTCGTTCCAATCACCATCATGAGCATGGATGGAAGGACGGGTGCTACCTACCAGCGCCACTCAAACGTCGGATGTGAATTCGAGCTCGTATCCATTGCTCTCGGCTTTTGGTTTCTCGCATCGTCTCACGCGAAACCGGTTTCCGCTAATGCGTTCGATCCTCTAATCCGCGAACACCACGGTCTTGCGGCCGTTGAGGAGTATGCGGTCCTCCAGATGGTAGCGCACGGCGCGGGCCAGCACGCGGCGTTCGATGTCGCGGCCCTTGCGCACGAGATCCTCCGCCGAGTCGCGGTGCGTGATCGATTCCACGTCCTGCGCGATGATCGGACCCTCGTCGAGATCGGACGTGACGTAATGCGCGGTCGCGCCGATCAGCTTCACGCCGCGCGCATGGGCCTGGTGATAGGGCTTGGCGCCCTTGAAGCTGGGAAGGAACGAGTGGTGGATGTTGATGCAGCGGCCCGCGAGCTTCGCCGCGAGTCCGTCCGACAGCACCTGCATATAGCGCGCGAGCACCACGAGATCGGCCTTGGAACCACGGATGATCTCCCAGACCTGCGCTTCCTGCTCGAGCTTGGTGTCCTTCGTGACGGGAAGGCAGTGGAACGGCACGTCGCCCAGATCCACGTGGCTGTAGGTCTCGGCCGGATGATTGGCGATGACGCCGACGGGCTCGAAGTCGAGCTCGCCGATGCGCCAGCGATAGAGCAGGTCGGCAAGGCAATGATCGAACTTCGAGACCAGCAGCATGACGCGCTGTTTCCGGCCCTGGTCGCTCATCGTCCACGTCATGCCGAAGCGTTCGGCGAGCGGCGTGAATCCGCTTTTCAGCGCTTCGATATCACTCTCTCCCGCCACGGGATTGAACACGACACGCATGAAGAAGCGATCCGTCTGCGTGTCGTCGTATTGCTGCGCGTCGAGGATGTTGAGGCCCGCATCCGACAGGTGGCCCGCCACGGCCGCCACGATGCCGGGACGGTTCGCGCAGGCGAGCGTCAGGACGAAGCGTTGTGACGGAATCGGTGCCATGATGCGTTCCCTCGATACCTCTGGTTAGAAGCGCACCGCGCGGGCGCGCTTGACCTGCGGGATCTCCTCGATCTTGCGCAAAAGTTCATCCGACACGGGCTCGTCCACGGACACGAAGCAGATGGCGTCGCCGCCGGGCTCGTCGCGGCCGAGCGCGAAGGTCGCGACGTTCACGCCGGATTCGCCGAGCAGGGTGCCGAAGCGGCCGATGAAGCCGGGCTTGTCGTCGTTTCTCACGTAGATCATGTTCGGCGCGAACTCGGCATCGACCATGATGTCGCGGATCTCCGTCACGCGCGGCTTGCCGTCCTGGAACACGGTGCCGCCCGCATGGCGCGACATGTCCTCCGCGTCGACGACGATGCGGATGAAGCTCTCGTAGTCGCGGGCCGCGCTCTCGCGCTTGACTTCCTCCACCGTGATGCCGCGCTCCCGCGCCACGATGGGCGCCGAGACCATGTTGATGTCCTGCAGGAAGGGACGCAGCACGCCGGTCACCGCCGCGGAGGTGAGCGCGCGGGTGTTCATCTCGGCGACGGCGCCCTCGTACTCGATGCGGATGCCCTTGATCGGCGCTTCCGTGAGCTGGCCCAGGAAGGAGCCGAGCTTGTCGGCAAGCGCCACGAACGGCTTCAGGCGCGGCGCTTCCTCGGCAGTGATCGACGGGAAGTTCACGGCGTTCTGGATCGCGCCCTGGAGCAGGTAATCCGACATCTGCTCGGCCACCTGCAGGGCCACGTTCTCCTGCGCTTCCGTCGTGGCCGCGCCGAGATGCGGCGTGCAGACCACGTTGGGATGGCCGAAGAGCGGATTCGAGGTCGCCGGTTCCTCGACGAACACGTCGAAGGCTGCCCCCGCCACATGGCCGGAATCGAGCGCCCCGCGCAAAGCCACCTCGTCGACGAGACCGCCGCGGGCGCAGTTGACGATGCGCACGCCCTTCTTGGTCTTGGCGATGTTCTCGGCCGAGAGCACGTTCTTCGTCTTCTCGGTCATCGGCACGTGAAGCGTGATGATGTCGGCGCGACGCAGCAGGTCGTCCAGCTCCACCTTCTCGACGCCGAGTTCGACCGCGCGCTCCGGCGACAGGAACGGATCGTAGGCGATCACCTTCATGCGCAGCCCGATGGCGCGGTCGGCCACGATGGACCCGATATTGCCGCAGCCGATCACGCCCAGCACCTTGGCGGTCAGCTCCACGCCCATGAAGCGGTTCTTCTCCCACTTGCCGGCCTGCGTGGATGCGTCCGCCTGCGGGATCTGGCGCGCGAGCGCGAACATCATCGCAATGGCGTGCTCGGCGGTCGTGATGGAATTGCCGAAGGGCGTGTTCATGACGATGATGCCCTTCGCCGTGGCGGCGGGGATCTCGACATTGTCGACGCCGATGCCGGCGCGGCCGATCACCTTCAGGTTCTTCGCCTGTTCGAGGATCTTCGCCGTCACCTTGGTGGCGGACCGGATGGCGAGGCCGTCGTAATCGCCGATGATCTGGCTGAGTTTCTCCTTGTCCTTGCCGAGGTCCGGCTGGAAGTCGACCTCGATGCCGCGGTCCTTGAAGATCTGCACGGCGGCCGGAGAGAGAGCGTCGGAAATGAGAACGCGGGGAGCGGGCATGGTGCACCTCATATGTGCCGCCCCTTCTACCCCCCCTTGAGGGGGAGGGTCGGCTCTAAGAGCCGGGGTGGGGTGAACGGCGCTGTCGATTTGTTTAGCTGGCGTTAGGTCCGAGGGCGGTCGGCAAGAGCGGTGTTGCCGCCCCACCCCGCCGCCCTCAAGGGCGTCGACCCACCCCTCAAGGGGAGGGTAAAACTCAAGCCGCTTTCGCGAGCTTCGCCTTTTCCTGCGCGAAGGCCCAGTCGAGCCAAGGCGTCAGGGCTTCGAGGTCGGATTGCTCGACCGTCGCGCCGCACCAGATGCGGAGGCCCGGAGGCGCATCGCGATAGGCCCCGATGTCGAGGGCAACGCCCTCCTTGTCGAGCGCGGCCGTGATGCCCTTGGCGACCTGCGCCACGGCCTCGGGGCCCTTGGCCACCACGTCCGGATCGGCGATCACGAGGCACACGCTGGTGTTCGAAGCCGTCGCCGGAACCTTGGCGAGGTTCGCGATCCACGGGGTCCTGGCGACCCAGTCATGGATGACCTTGGCATTGGCGTCGGCCTTGGCGACGAGCGCGTTCAGACCGCCGATGGACTTCGCCCATTCGAGCGCGTCGATGTAATCCTCGACCGCGAGCATGGACGGCGTGTTGATGGTCTCGCCCTCGAAGATGCCTTCGATAAGTTTTCCGCCCTTGGTCATGCGGAAGATCTTCGGCAGGGGCCAGGCGGGCTTATAGGTCTCGAGGCGCTCCACCGCGCGGGGCGAGAGGATGAGCATGCCGTGGGCCGCTTCGCCGCCCAGCACCTTCTGCCAGGAGAAGGTGACCACATCGAGCTTCGAAAAGTCGAGCTTCTGCGCGAAGGCCGCCGATGTGGCGTCGCAGATCGTCAGGCCCTCGCGGTCGGCCGCGATCCAATCGGCGTTCGGCACGCGCACGCCGGACGTGGTGCCGTTCCAGGTGAAGACCACGTCGCGGTTCTTCGTATCGACCTGGGTGAGATCGGGAAGCTCGCCGTAGGGCGCATTGATCACGCGGGCGTCGGACAGCTTGAGCTGCTTCACCACGTCCGTGACCCAGCCCTCGCCGAAGCTTTCCCAGGCCAGCATGTCGACGGGGCGGGCGCCCAGCATCGACCACAGCACCATCTCGACGGCGCCGGTGTCGGAGGCGGGCACGATGCCGATGCGGTAATCGGCCGGCACCTCCAGCACCTCGCGGGTGAGCTCGATGGCGAGCTTCAACCGAGCCTTGCCGAGCTTCGCGCGGTGCGAACGGCCGAGGCTGTCGGTCTTCAGGTTTGCTAAGGACCATCCGGGGCGCTTCGCGCAGGGGCCGGACGAAAAGAAAGGCGCGCGCGGACGCGCGGCGGGCAGGTTCGTCATGTAATCCATCCTTACAGATGGGCGCCTCTCGGTGGGGAGAGGTGTCCCGCCAACCGGTATGGTGGAATTGACGAGGCGGGTCAAGGCGATTTGGCACCGACTTTAGAGCGTGCCGCCGCGCGCCCCAGATTGTCTCCTAAAGGAAGCCCTCTTTCATTCATTGCATTTCGCACAGCATGAAATGCTCACTTCAAGCCGGAGGAAACCAAGCGCGCTCCCGTCGGGCAAACCAAAGGCCGCCGGGGTCCTCGTCCTTTGCTCCGTTGGCGAGCCATTCGCGCACAACATTCTCGATGATCTCGTCCGGTTTCGAACCATATTGCGGCTGCGCGATCCACTCGTGCTCGCCCTCCAGCCCACCGCCCACGACAGGCACCGCACCGCGCGACAGCAGTTCGGCTATGCAGCGACGGACATAGTCCGTCAACGCCTCGCCTTCGAGACCGAAGCCATGTCGGCCACCCGGCACGATCTGCCACATGCCGACAGCATCGATAGGCAATTCGTTGGCTACCATCTTGATCCATTCGCTCATGGAGCGATCAAAATATTTATGCCTGAGTTCCTGTGTCATTGCTGATGCACTTTGTAACCGCTTCTTAGAATGGGATGATTGTTTTGAATGACATCGATTGTGATGCCATTCTCTTCGCTTCGTCTAACACCAAAAATTGATCCATCGGGGCGACGATACCAGAGACCCCGATACGCCGGAGGAGACTGAACGATCTGCGAGCCCGGCGTAAGGGTCTCAAGCAGGCTGTTGAATTCGGAAGACGTTACTGTACGCGTCGTGTCGTCCGCGCTCCTATACCGCGTCCCGAGATGCTGCCCGTTGGGCATGAGGATTTCCTCCATTGGTCCGCGGACGGGCTCCGGTCTGCGCAATTCCCTCAGGCGGGCCGCAGCCTGCAATGCTGCAGCTTCATTAGCGAGGATCTCACCCTCGACTCCCTCGTAGATGCTCGGCGTCGGGCGCCAGTTCGAATCATGTCGTTGGACCTCCTGCACCAGCAGCCCGCGCACGGGCAGCCGACACGTCGAGGCGCACCTCTTGAGCTGGCGTCGTCTCGTAGGCTCGACCGCGAATGACGCGGGTGCCGCCACCTTGTCTGGGGCGGTTGGAAACGAACTCGATGCGCGAAGAGCCCTCACCACCTCCTCCGTCCGTCCAACGTCCACCGCCGGGATTCCCAGCGGGCACGCGCGGCTGGCTCGGGTTGAACCGCTTGAGAATCAGGGACAGGCGCAGTCGCCGAAGCTCCAATTGAGCGAGCGAGAGCGCGTAACGGGCTGCCCTCCAATTCTCCTTCAAAGTCCACGAATCCATAAAAAATCCATTCAAAAATATGAATGAATTCATAGAACAAATAATGAACATTGTCAAGCTTGCGGCAACTTCTGAGTCTGGCTGAACTCCTGACCTCGTCCGGAAGAAATTGAGATTACGAAATCGTAATACAAAACATCGTGTTTGCTGCGTTATATTCGCAGCACTTGGCATGTATTATGCTAGGACCACTTCCGACAATTACGACCAAGAACCGAATAAGGTCGAAGGACTGAGTTAGGAGCGAGCATGCGTGTGTCCGGTCAACTTGCCGTCATTGCCGTGCTGGGGGCAGCAGGCGCTGGCGGCTGGTACGCCTACCAGGGCGGCCATCTGGCCAATGTGCCCGTGATCGGCGCGTATGTGAGCCAACCCTCGGGCCAGCAGCCCGCCCAGGGCGGCCGTGGACGCGGCGGTCCGACCGGCCCCGCCACGGTCGATGTCGACACCGTCAAGACCGGGCGCATCGTCGAGACCCGGGAATCTGTTGGGACGGTCCGTGCCTATGAATCGATCACCGTGACCGCCAAGGTGGCAGGCATCGTCGGCGAAATCGGCTTCAACGAAGGCCAGAAAGTCAAGGCCGGGGACATGCTGGTCCAGTTCGACGCCGCCGAGCGGCGGGCCGAGATCGAACAGGCCATCGCCGAGGCCAGCCGCGCCGAGGCGCTCCGGAACGAAGTCGCCATCAAGCTCGAACGCGCCCAGGCGCTCAGCCGCACCGGCGCGGGCACGGGGGCCCAGGTCGAGGATCTGACGGCGCAGATCAAATCCCTCGACGGCTCCATCGCCTCCGCCCGCGCCCAGCGCAAGGCCGCCGAAGCCCGGCTCGAGGACCTGATGATCCGCGCGCCTTTCGATGGCCGCGTCGGCACCCGCTCGGTCTCGCTGGGCGCCTATGTGGCCCCGGGCACCCGCATCACCTCCCTGGACGACCTGTCCAGGGTGCGCCTCGACTTCGCGGTGCCGGAAAATCTCCTGGGAAGGCTCAAGCCCGGCCAGACGGTCAACGCCACCTCGGCGGCCTATAAGGGCCGCACCTTCAAGGGTAGCGTGTCGACCATCGACCCCCGGGTGGACCAGACGACCCGCACGGCGCGCCTGACGGCCGAGTTCGACAATCCCGACGAAGCCCTGAAGCCCGGCATGTTCCTGTCGGTCGCCCTCGAGGTTTCGACCAAGGACGACGCTGTCGTGGTGCCGGAGGAGGCCGTCGTCAGCGAAGGCCTGCGCCACGTCATCTATCCGGTCAAGGACAACAAGGTGGAGCGCCGCGTCATCACCATCGGCCAGCGCCAGGGCGGAAAGGTCGAGGTGGTCGACGGGTTGAAGGCCGGCGAGACCATCGTCGTGCTGGGCGTCCAGCGCGTGCGCCCCGGGGCCGAGGTCGTCGCCCGCCCGGTGGGCTCCACCGCCCCGACCGCTCCCGCTCCGGCGGCCAACCGGGAGCAGCCCTCCCGCTCCTCGCTCAACGTCCCGCAGGCCATCGGAGCCGCTCAGGCGGCCGAGCGGAAGTGAACAGTTTGTGTCATCCCCGGCGGTCCTTGAGGACCGGGAAGGGGATCCATAGCGCCGAGCGTGATCGTGGATCCCCTTCCCGCACTGCGTGCGCCGGGGATGACACCGCGTGTTTCGCCCAAGACTTGATCCTAACCTGAATCGACCAGAGCCATGCAGGTTTCAGACCTCTTCATCCGCCGCCCCGTCTTCGCCGTCGTGGTCAGCCTGCTGCTGATCGTGGGCGGCCTCGCATCGCTCATGAACCTGCCGGTTCGCGAATACCCGCAGGTCGACCGCCCGGTCGTATCGGTCTCCACCGTCTATCGCGGCGCCTCGAACGAGGTGATCGAGAGCCGTGTGACGGAGATCATCGAGGGCGCGGTCGCGGGCATCGAAGGCATCCGCCAGATCACGTCGCAGAGCCAGAACGACCGCTCGTCGGTCTCCATCGAGTTCGAGGTCTCCCGCGATCCGGAAGCCGCGACCTCCGACGTGCGCGACGCCATCTCCCGCGTCACCGGACGCCTCCCGGACGGCGCCGACACGCCGGTGGTTCGCAAGGTCGATGCGAACGCCTCGGCAATCCTGTGGGTGGGCGTCACGTCCACGACCCTCGACGCGCTCGAACTCAGCGACTTCCTCAAGCGCGTCTATGTGGACCGCCTGTCCACGGTGCCGGGCGTGGCCAACGTGAACCTCAGCGGCGAGCGCCGCTTTGCCATGCGGGTCTGGGTCGACCGGCCGGCACTCGCCGCCCGCGGCCTGACCGTGCAGGATCTCGAAACCGCCATCAAGCGCCAGAACGTGGAGCTGCCGGGCGGCCGGATCGAGTCCAGCCAGCGCGAATTCACCGTCAAGACCGATTCCCGCCTCGCGACGCCCGAGCAGTTCCAGCAGGTGATCGTCTCGAGCAAGAACGGCTATCTGGTCCGCCTCGGCGAGGTGGCCCAGGTCGAGGTGGGCCCGGAGGATACCCGCTTCGAGTTCTACCAGTCGGGCGAGACCGCCATCGGCCTCGGCGTCGTGCGCCAATCGACGGCCAATACGCTGTCCGTCGTCGACGGCGTGCGCAAGGAGCTTGAGGAGCTCAAGGGCTCCCTGCCCCCCGGGACCACGGCGGAAGTCGCCTATGACGAGAGCCAGTTCATCCGCGCCTCCATCGAGGGCGTGCTGCACACGCTGGTGGAAGGCGTCGCGCTCGTGATCCTGGTGATCCTGCTCTTCCTGCGCGACTGGCGCTCCACCATCGTGGCCATGGTGGCGATCCCGGTCTCGATCACCGCGGCCTTCATGGTCATGGCCTTCTTCGGCGCGTCCATCAACGTGCTGACCCTCCTCGCCATCGTGCTGGCCATCGGCATCGTGGTGGACGACGCCATCGTGGAGATCGAGAACGTGCACCGGCGCATCGAGGAGGGCCAGCCGCCGCTGCTCGCCTCCTTCGACGGCGCCCGCGAGATCGGTTTCGCGGTGATCGCCACCACGGCGACGCTCATGGCCGTGTTCGTGCCGCTCGCCTTCATGACCGGCAATACCGGCAAGCTCTTCCGCGAATTCGGCATCACGCTCGCGGCCGCGATCTTCTTCTCCGGCGTCGTGGCCCGCACGCTCACCCCGATGATGTGCTCCAAGCTCATGGTTCCCGCCCATGGCCGGATCCAGCGCATGACCGAGCCGCTCTTCGAGAAGATGAACGGCGGCTATCGCTGGCTGCTCTCCCGCGCCCTGGGAGCCCCTGTGGTCATTCTCTTCGTCGGCTTCCTGGTGTCCCTGTCGGCATACGGCCTGTTCCAGTCCCTGCCGAAGGAATTCGCCCCCACGGAGGATCGCGGCGCCATCATCGTCCGCCTCCAGGCGCCTGAAGGCGCGAGCCTCGACTACACCCGAGACCGGGTGAAGGAGGTCGAGAAAGCCCTCATGCCGCTGCAGGAGCAGGGGCTCGTCGCCTCGATGCTGAGCCAGGTGGCCCCGGGCTTCGCCCGACCCTCCCCGGTCAACGAGGGCATCGTGATCGTGCGCCTCGTGCCCTGGGAAGAGCGGACCCAATCCCAGCAGGATATCGTGCGCCAGATGACCCCGAAGGTGTCGAGCTTCCCGGGCGCGCGCGTATCGGTGGTCAATCCTCCCGCCTTCGGCGGCGCCGGCGGCTTCGGCCAGCCGATCCAGTTCGTGCTCGGCGGACCCGATTACGAGACGATCCGCGGCTGGCGCGACACCGTCATGCAGAAGGCCCAGGAGACCGGCAAGTTCGTCAACATGGACTCCAACTACCGCGAGTCCCAGCCGGACATCCGCGTGCAGATCGACCGCCAGCGCGCGGCCGATCTCGGGGTTTCCGTGCAGGATATCGGCAACACGCTCCAGCTGATGTTCGGCGAGACCGAGGTCTCGACCTTCGTCAGCCGCGGCGACGAGTACCCGGTGATCATGCGCGCCCGCGCCCAGGACCGCGCGACGCCCAACGACCTCACCAACACCTTCGTGCGCGCCGCCAACGGCGAGCTCGTCCCGCTCTCCTCCTTCGTCACCCTGACGGAATCGGCCGCCCCGCAGGCCCTGAACCGGTTCGACCGCCTGCGGTCGATCACGATCCAGTCCTCGCTGGCGCCGGGCGTCTCCATCGGCGAGGGTCTCGATATCCTCCAGCAGATCGTGCGCGACAACCTGCCGGCGGAGGTGCGCATCGGCTATACGGGCCAGTCCAAGGACTTCCTGGACTCGACCGGCGCCATCTACCTGACCTTCGCCATGGCGCTCCTGGTGGTGTTCCTGGTGCTGGCCGCGCAGTTCGAGAGCTGGATCAACCCTTTCATCATCATGCTCACCGTGCCGCTCGCGGTGACCGGCGGGTTGCTCGCCCTGTTCATCACGGGGCAGACGCTCAACATCTACAGCCAGATCGGCATGATCCTGCTCATCGGCCTCATGACCAAGAACGGCATCCTGATCGTCGAATTCTCGAACCAGTTGCGCGAACGCGGATACTCGGTGCGTGATGCGGTGATCGAGGCTTCCGTCCTGCGCCTGCGGCCGATCCTGATGACGTCGATCGCCATGATCGGCGGCGCCATCCCGCTCGCCTGGTCCACCGGCGCCGGCGCCGAGGCGCGCAACGCCATCGGGTCGGTGATCGTCGGCGGCGTCACAGTCTCGACCATCTTGACCATGCTGGTGGTCCCGTCGATCTACCTGCTCCTCGGCGGCTTCACCAAGCCCGCCACCTACGTGAGCGAGCTGCTCGACAGGCTGCGTGCCGAGACGGGCCAGGTGGCTCACGGCGACGACATCCCCTCTCGGGCGAAGCCGGTGCCGCCCGCGCAAGCCGCGGAGTGAGTAGAGGGCTCAATCTTGTACCGTCCCAGAGCCCTCATCCTGAGGAGCGAAGCGTCTCGAAGGACGAGGGCGTTTCCAGTGCGCTCTGGACGATCCTTCGAGACGCAGACTTCGCCTGCTCCTCAGGATGAGGTTGGGAGACAAGGCCGCCCTTTGAACAAGCCAAAATAGAAAAGCCCCGACGATCATCTCGCCGGGGCTTTTGCTTTGGAACGGGAAACGGTGACGCGTCTTAAGCAGCAGCCTTGGATGCCGCCTGCGTGACGGCTTCCACCACGTCGTCCACCACGCGATTGACGAGGTCCGCGTTGTCGCCCTCGCCCATGACCCGGATGACGGGCTCGGTGCCGGAGGGGCGGATCACGAGACGGCCGGCATTGCCGAGAGTCTCGCGGCCGGACTCGATGGCCTTGATGACCGAGGCTTCCTGCAGGGGCGTGCCGGACTTGTAGCGCACGTTCTTGAGCACCTGCGGCAGCGGCTCGAAGCAATGGCAGACTTCCGACACGGGCTTGCCGAGGCTCTTGACGACCGCCAGGAGCTGGAGCGCCGCCACGAGGCCGTCGCCGGTGGTGGTGTAGTCGGACATGATGATGTGGCCCGACTGCTCGCCGCCAAGATTATAGCCGTTGGCCCGCATATGCTCGAGCACATAGCGGTCGCCGACGGCGGTGCGCACGAGGCCAAGGCCCAGGCCGTTCAGGTAGCGCTCCAGGCCGAGATTGGACATGATCGTCGCGACGATGCCGGCCTGCGCCAGGCGGCCGTCCTCCTTCCAGGAGCGGGCGACGACGCCCATGAGCTGGTCGCCGTCGACCTTGTGGCCCTTCTCGTCGACGATCAGCACCCGGTCGGCGTCGCCGTCGAGGGCGATGCCGACATCGGCGCGCAGCTCGCGCACCTTGTGGATCAGGGCGTCCGGCGCGGTGGAGCCGACATCGTGGTTGATGTTGAAGCCGTTGGGCTCGACGCCGATGGACACGACCTCGGCGCCCAGCTCCCACAGGGCCTCCGGGGCGACCTTGTAGCCAGCCCCGTTGGCGCAATCGATCACCACGCGCATGCCTTCCAGATCGATCTGGCGCGGCAGGGTGCGCTTGGCGAACTCGATGTAGCGGGCCTGGACGCTCTCGATGCGCTTGGCGCGGCCGAGGGTGGCGGAATCGGCCAGGCGCCGCGTCAGGTCGGAATCGATCATGGCCTCGATCTGAAGCTCCATGTCGTCGCTCAGCTTGAACCCGTCGGGGCCGAACAGCTTGATGCCGTTGTCCTCGTAGGGGTTGTGGGAGGCGGAGATCATGACGCCCAGGTCGCAGCGCATGGAGCGCGTCAGCATGGCGACCGCAGGCGTCGGGATCGGGCCGAGCAGGAGCACGTCCATGCCCACCGAGGTGAACCCGGCCTGGAGGGCCGATTCGATCATGTAGCCGGACAGCCGCGTATCCTTGCCGATCACGACCCGGTGGCGGTAATCGCCGCGCTGCTGGAACATGAGACCGGCCGCCTGCCCGACCCTGAGGGCCAGATCCGGCGTGATGATGCCGTTGGCGCGGCCCCGAATTCCGTCCGTTCCGAAGTATTTACGCACGTGCCTTGTCTCCGCATTCCGTAGCGCCAATCCGCGCTTTGGCTTTTTCAAAGCAACCTCCCTGAATTCGGTCAAGGCTTGCGGGCCAATGCGCGCCATCACAAGTGATAAGCGATTGTTACAGCCTTCGGTCCCGCCCTTAGGGAGTATTAGATCTTCGAGGTAAACAAAAAAGAACGCCCGCCGGATGGCGGGCGCTCTCGGATTTACGAAATTGGGCTTCCTCAGGCCTGCGGCTGGGGCTCCATGCCCCCGTCGCTCTCCCGCGGCCGGCCACGGCCGGCGGTGGGCACGGCGGAGCCGCGGCTCGGGGTGACGGCCTCGCCGGTGTCGCGCACCGGAGGCTGACCATCGAGGAGGTTGCGGATCTCCTCGCCGGTCAGGGTCTCGTATTCGAGCAGGCCGCGGGCCAGGGCCTCGAGGTCGTGCGCCTTCTCGGTCAGGATGCGGCGGGCGTCGTTGAGCCCGTCCTCGACCAGGCGGCGGACCTCCGAGTCGATCTTCTGGGCGGTGGCCTCCGACACGTTCTGCTGGCGGCCCATCTGCATGCCGAGGAACACCTCGTCCTGGTTCTCGCCGTAGGCGACGGTGCCGAGCTCGGGCGAGAAGCCCCAGCGGGTCACCATCATGCGGGCGAGGCGGGTCGCCTGCTCGATGTCGGACTGAGCGCCCGAGGTGACCTTGTCCTTGCCGAAGATCATCTCCTCGGCGATGCGGCCGCCCATCATGATGGCCAAGCGCGAGGTCATCTGCTCGTAGGACATGGACAGCTTGTCCCGCTCGGGCAGCTGCATGACCATGCCCAGCGCGCGACCGCGCGGGATGATGGTGGCCTTGTGCACCGGGTCGGTGGCCGGGACGTTGAGCGCCACGATGGCGTGTCCGGCCTCGTGATAGGCGGTCAGGCGCTTCTCGTCGTCGGTCATGACGAGGGTGCGGCGCTCGGCGCCCATCATCACCTTGTCCTTGGCGTCCTCGAACTCGCGCATGGTCACGATGCGCTTGCCGCGGCGGGCGGCGAGCAGGGCCGCCTCGTTGACGAGGTTCATGAGGTCGGCGCCCGAGAAGCCGGGGGTGCCGCGGGCGATGACCTTCAGGTCCACGTCGGGAGCCAGCGGCACCTTGCGCACGTGGACGCGCAGGATCTTCTCGCGGCCGACCACGTCCGGGTTCGGGACGACGATCTGGCGGTCGAAGCGGCCCGGGCGCAGGAGCGCCGGGTCGAGCACGTCGGGACGGTTGGTGGCCGCGATGATGATCACGCCCTCGTTGGCCTCGAAGCCGTCCATCTCCACGAGGAGCTGGTTGAGGGTCTGCTCGCGCTCGTCGTTGCCGCCGCCGAGGCCGGCGCCGCGATGGCGGCCGACCGCGTCGATCTCGTCGATGAAGATGATGCAGGGGGCGTTCTTCTTCGCCTGCTCGAACATGTCGCGCACGCGGGAGGCGCCGACGCCGACGAACATCTCGACGAAGTCCGAGCCCGAGATGGTGAAGAACGGCACGTTGGCCTCGCCGGCGACCGCGCGGGCCGTCAGGGTCTTACCGGTGCCGGGGGGGCCGACGAGCAGCACGCCGCGCGGGATGCGGCCGCCGAGGCGCTGGAACTTCTGCGGGTCGCGCAGGAATTCCACGACCTCCTGCAGGTCTTCCTTGGCCTCGTCGATGCCCGCGACGTCGTCGAAGGTGACGCGGCCATGGGCCTCCGTCAGGAGCTTCGCCTTGGACTTGCCGAAGCCCATGGCCCGGCCGGCGCCGCTCTGCATCTGGCGCGACAGGAACACCCAGGCGCCGATGAAGAGCGCGATGGGCAGGATGTTCATGAGAACCGCGATGAACCAGGGGGTCGAATCCGACTGCGGACGGGCGGTGATCTGCACGCCCTTCTGCTGCAGCTTCGTCACGAGCATCGGGTCGCTCGGCGCATAAGTCGTGAAGGTCCGGCCGTCCGTATAGGTGCCGCTGATCTCCGGACCGGAGATGACCACGCTGGTGATGCGCCCGGCATCGGCCTCGCTGAGGAGCTGGCTATAGGCGATATCGCTGCCGCCGCCCCGTTGGCCCGGGCTCTGGAAAAGGGTCACGAGCGCCAGCACCAGGAGGAAGATGACGACCCACAAAGCGAAGTTGCGGAAATTTGAATTCATCGGATCAGGTTCTGCCCCAGAGGGAGATGATGCGCGAGGAGGTCTCCCCGTGCGGTTAAACTCAATGTAGGCACACCGTCTCGCCTTGCCAAGGGAATGCGGCGCCTATACGGCGCGATCCGATAACGTTGGCTAAGAGATTTGGCTAACGGCCCCGCCGCCGCGGCGGTTCCGGCGCGATGGACACCCGGCCCGAGCGGTCCAACCGCACGAGCGCCCCTGCGATCGTGAGGCTCAAGGTCTCCCCTGCCCCGATGGCCGTCCTCAGGCGCTCCGCGCAGGATTCGAGCCTGTTCAACCGGCTGGTTTCGAGCCCCAGACCCGCCCTGCGAAGGGCCTGCTCCAGCACCCGCAGGGCGATTTCGAGAGGCTCGCTCGCAAGGATGCCGCCCTCGAACGAGACCCGGCCGCCCTCTTCGGAGACCCCGGCTCCCTCCAGGGCCTCCCTGGCCTTGAGGCCGAGGGCTTCGTCAGCCCTGGCGGCGCGCTCGGCGAAGCGGGACAGGCGCTCGGCATCGAGCCCTTCCGCCGCCAGCAGCGGCATGAGCCTGCGCCAGCGGACACGGGCATAAACCGCGTTGGCATTGGACGGATCCTCGACGAAGCGCCAGCCTTGGCTCCGGCAGAGATCGAGAAGGCGCGCCTTCGGCCACCCCAGAAGCGGCCGCGCATGGAAGATGCCGTGACGCTTCGTCTCCCGGCGCATGCCGGCAAGGCCGGACAGGCCCGAGCCCCGGGCCAGGCGCATCATGATGGTCTCAGCCTGATCGTCGAGGGTATGGGCCGTGACGAGATGCGACGCCCCTGCCGCATGGGCATGATCGGCGAGGAGCCGATAGCGCGCCTCCCGCGCGGCCTCCTGGATGCCGGTCCGGGGCTTGTTTCCCGTCCAGGCGAGGATTCGGTGCGGCAGGCCCAGCGCGCCGGCCTCCCGGGCGACGAAAGCGGCTTCCCCGGCGGCGTCGGGCCGCAGGCCGTGGTCGATGGTGGCGACGTGAACGGGAGGCCGCGAGCCGGCAGCGTGCCAGCGGGCGAGCAAGTGCATCAAGGCGGTGGAATCGGGCCCGCCGGAAACGGCCGCGACAATGCCCGAGGCTTGATCCAAGGAGGCGAAAAGAGGCTCCAGCCCATCATCCGAGAGCGCATCGTCGGGAGGCGGAGGCGCGGCCATCGGTCGGCCCTTGTCGAGAATCGTCAGCGGCTCAGCTGCACTTGATGCGCTTCTGCTCGCGCTCGGATGCCTGGCGGACGGGCGCCGAGGCCTGCGGATACTTGCGGTCGAGCTCCGCGAGGACGGAGCAGGCGCGGTCCTTGGCGCCGAGCCCGTTCAGGGAGATGCCGAGCCGCAGCAGGGAATCGGGGGCCTTGGCGGCGTCGGGATGCTCGGCCGAGACGTTCAGGAACTGCTCCGCGGCCTCGCGGTAGCGGCCCCGCTGGAGATAGGTCTCGCCCAGCCAGAAGGTCGCCTCGGGCACCAACTTGTCGCGGGGATTGGACTGGAGGAAGCGGCGGAAACCCATCTCGGCCTGATCGTACTGCTTCTGCGAGAAAGAGGCATAGGCCGCGTCGAAATCGGAGCGCGGGTTGCCCACGCTCGTCGCCGCGACGCTCGGGCCGGGACGCTCGGCGAGAGCGCCCTGCGGAAGGCCGCCCATGAGGTCATGCCCGCCGCCGTCCATCGGAGCTCCGTCGAGGCCCTGCTCGTCCTGCTCGATCAGCTCGGCGAGCTGCCCGCCGGGCAGCGGCATGGGACGATTGGCGTCCGCCGTCAGGGGGGCGGAAGGCGGCGTGGTGCCGAGCGGACGCGGGGCGCCGGGAGCATCCGGCGCCCCGGAAGGATCGAACACGTCGCTCCGGCGCTGAGGCTGGGCCGGCGCCGGCTGGGCGGGACGCGAGGGCGTCGCGGTCGGAGGCGTCGCGGACCGCGAGCCGCCGCCGCGCTCCTGGAAGCGGAACTCCACGTCCTCCTGGAATTTACGGAGCTGCTCCTTGAGCTGGCGGTTCTCGTACTGGAGCTGCTCCATCTGGCCGGAGATCTGGCGGAACTGGCTCTCGAGCCGGTTCAGGCGCACGATCGCGTCGGCCGCATCCTGGGCGGCGGCAGGAAAAACCGAGGTTGCGGCCAGAGCGAGAGCAAAGGCGGAAAAGACAAACAGGCGTCTAAACATGCTGGGATACCGTGAGGGTCCTCGAACGAGGAGCCGAATAACACAAAAGCGCCGCCACGGCGAGAATGTGGCGGCGCTCTGCGGGTTCACGAGGGTTTGAACGAACATCGGACCCAAAAGTGGAATCCACTTTTGGGATCGAATCCGATGCTCCTTCTCTTGTCTGGCGCATCGTTCGGGCGGAAAACCGGATCCACTTTTCGCTGACGCGGCCCTCTGGGTCCGCACGATGCGCTCGGTGTGGCCTTATGCCCCGGCGCCGCCGCCGAGCACGGTGACCGCGCGGCGGTTCTGCGACCAGCAGGAGATGTCGTTGCACACCGCCACCGGCCGCTCCTGGCCGTAGGACACGGTGCGGAAGCGGTTGCCCGGGATGCCGCGGGAGATCAGGTAGTCGCGGACGACCTGGGCGCGGCGGGCGGAGAGCGAGTAGTTGTACTCGCGGGTGCCGCGCTCGTCCGCATGGCCTTCGAGGATGAAGGTGTATTGCGGGTAGCGCTGCAGCCACTGGGCCTGCTTGTCGAGGGTCGCGACCGCCGTGGGGGTGAGGTCGGTCGAGTCGGTTTCGAAGAACACGCGGTCACCCACGTTCACGACGAAATCCTGGGCGCTGCCCGGGGTGGCGGCACCGCCGGCGCCGAAGCCTCCGGCTCCGTCGGCCATACCATCTTTGTTGGACGAACACGCCGCCGCCCCGAGGGCGAGGACGATAGCAGCGGCGAACTTGACGGCGCGCAGCGTCATCATTGGCAATACTCCTTACACATACGTTTGCCGAACGTTGTGTCTTTCATATCGGGAGGATGGTTAAGGGAGGGTTCCGTCAACCGCGAAGGGAGCTAGGGGGATTAAGGTGAATTATGGCCAAGTTGTGGAAGTTAAGGTTAGGGTTAACCAAGTGTGAACGGTTTCGCGTCGCGCCGTTTATTCCTACCCTAAGGACAGGAAGATGATGGCGGATGAAGCTGGGCTGCTGCCGATTGCCTGTTTCGAGCGTTGAGAGGTCATGAACATCGTGACGACCCAGCCTGGAAGCCATGCGCATCCCTATCGAAAAGCCCTGGACGACCTGCGCCTCGAGCGCGCCTTCTCGCGCATCGCCGACAGCGACCTGCGCCAGGGAAACGCGATCGCCCTGCTCCGGGACTCGCGCGAGAACTATCCGGCCTGGCTGAAGGCGATCCGGTCGGCGTCGGACGTCATCCATTTCGAGAACTTCATCATCGCCGACGACGAGACCGGCCGCGAGTTCGCCGAGGCCCTGATGGAGCGCGCACGCGCCGGCGTGCGGGTGCGGGTGCTCTACGACTGGCTCGGCTCCTCGTTCCGCGCCCTGCCCCATTACTGGCGGCGGCTGCGGGAGGCGGGCGTCGAGGCCCGCGTCTTCAATCCGCCCCGGCTGACCGACCCGTTCTGGATCCGCCGCAACCATCGCAAGCTGATCACCGTCGACGGGCGCATCGCCTTCGTGTCCGGCTTGTGCGTGTCGGACAGTTGGGTGGGCCGGAACGGCACGGAGCCGTGGCGCGACACGGGCCTTTCCCTGGAAGGTCCGGTGGTGGCCGACCTCGATGCGACATTCGCCGAGAGCTGGGTTCTCGCCGGCATGAGGGCGATCCCGAAATCCGAACGGCCTCACGCCGACCTGATCCCGCAGGCCGGTTCGGTGGCTGCCCGGGTCATCAGCGGCGAGCCCGGCATGTTCAGGACTTACCGGGTCGACCAGTTCATCGCCGCAACGGCTCAGCGAAACCTCTGGCTCACGGACGCCTATTTCGTCGCCACCACCTCCTATGTGCAGGCCCTGGGCGAAGCCGCCCGCGACGGGGTGGACGTGCGCCTGCTCGTTCCCGGATCGAGCGACGTTCCCGCCTTGCAGCCGGTGGTGCGCGCCGGCTACCGCTCGCTGATCGAGGCCGGGATCAGGGTCTTCGAATGGAACGGCTCGATGCTCCACGCCAAGACCGCCGTGGTCGACGGTCGCTGGGCGCGCGTCGGGTCCACCAATCTCAACATCGCGAGCTGGGCGACCAATTGGGAACTCGACGTGGTGGTCGAGGACGCCCACTTCGCCGAAGCCATGGAGGCGATGTACCTGGAAGATCTCGCCAACGCGACCGAGATCGTGCCCGGCTGGCAGTCCAGGCGCCGCCAGGCCCGGAACATGCGCTCGCGTCGCGGCCACCGCTTCAAGAAGGGCGGAGTCCGCAGGCTGGCGGCCGGCGCCCTCGCCCTGTCGAGCACGGTCGGCAAGGCCGTCGGCTCGCGCTCGCTCACGGCCACCGAGGCCAGCAGCGTCGCCATCATCGGCGGAGCGCTGCTGGCGCTCGCCGTCCTTGTGACGGTCTTTCCCGTCCTGATCGTGTCGCCGATCGTCATCGGGCTCATCTGGCTCGGCCTTGCGCTCCTGATCCGCGCCTTCCGCCTCAAGCGCCGCGTGCGCCTCAGGCGCCGCAAGCTTGCCCTGCGGCGCAAGCTGACCAAGATCAGACAGAGCGAGACTTCGCCAGGAGAATAGGAACTAAAAGAAGAACCGGGAAACCACCGGTCAAGGTTGGCGTTCATCTTGAAGGCGGCATGTCCCTTTTCCAGGAGGACTTCCTATGGCTACAGGCACCACCGGCCCTTTCGATACCCTTGACCGCACCCACGCGATGAGCCGGATTCTGGCGCAGAACTGGTGGGCGCTGGCGCTCAGGGGCGTCTTCGCGATCATCTTCGCGCTCATCGCCTTCTTCATGCCCGGCGCCACGCTCCTGTCCCTGGTCTGGGTCTTCGCCGCCTACATGCTGGTCGACGGCGTGTTCGGGATCATCGCCGCCGTCAGGGCCGCTTCCAACAACCAGCGCTGGGGCCTCCTGATCCTCGAAGGCATCCTGAACATCCTGGTCGGCGTCATCGCCTTCATGATGCCGGGGCTGACGGTCGTGTTCTTCGTCACCCTGATGGCCGTATGGTCGCTGATCACCGGCGTCCTCATGATCGTCGCGGCGTTCAAGCTGAACCCGGCCTATGGCCGAGGCTGGCTGATCTTCAGCGGCATCGTGTCGGTTCTCTTCGGCATCGCGCTGCTCGTCGCTCCCCTGGTCGGCGCCGTGGTGCTGACCTGGTGGCTGGGAGCCTACGCGCTCGTTTTCGGCATTTCCCTTCTGGCGCTCGCCTTCAAGCTCAAGAGCTACAAGGACGAACCCGGCGGCGCGACGACGATGCGGGCCTGAAGCATCGAACGCAAAAGTGGGAACCGGTTTTGCGTGGAAAGATGCGACAATACAAAAGCTGAGAGCATCGGACGTGAATTCGGATTCACGCCTGATGCTCTAAACATAAAAAGGGCCCCGGCGGGGCCCTTTCTTCATTCGGTCAGTTGCTCTGCCGGCTTTCGCTCAACAGCGGCGACCAGGTCGGGTCGGACGCGAAGGACGGGGTCGGCACCGGCTGCTCCACGCGGCCGGTGATGTCGACCATGTAGAGCTTGCCGCCGGCCTGTCCGCCCGGATCGCGGAAGAACAGGATGTACTGGCCGTTCGGCGCCCAGGTCGGGCTCTCGTTGTGGAAGCCTTCCGTCAGGATGCGCTCGCCCGAACCGTCCGGCTTCATGATGCCGATGGCGAAGCCGCCCGCGCGCTGCTTCGTGAAGGCGATGTAGTCGCCGCGCGGCGACCAGGCCGGCTGCGAATAGGAGCCGTCGCCGAAGGAGATGCGGCGCTGGTTCGAGCCGTCCGCGTTCATGGCGTAGATCTGCTGCTTGCCGCCGCGATCGCTCTCGAACACGATCTGGCTGCCGTCCGGCGAGAAGGACGGCGAGGTGTCGATGGCGGCGGTCGAGGTCAGGCGCGTGGTGGCGCGCGAGCCCAGATCCATCATGAAGATGTTGGCGTTGCCGCCCTGCTGCAGGCTCATGACGATGCGCTGTCCGTCCGGCGCGAAGCGCGGCGAGGAGGCCATGTCGGGGAAGTTGCCGAGAACCTGGCGGGTGCCCGTCTCCAGGTTGATCACCTGGACGCGCGGCTGCTGGCCCTCGACCTGGGCCGAATAGGTGATGTCCTGCGTGGCGGGCGAATAGCGCGGCGTCACGACCGAGGTGTCTCCTTGAGTCAGGTAGCGCACGTTCGCGCCGTCCTGGTCCATGATCGCGAGGCGCTTGCGGCGGTTCTCCTTCGGGCCCGATTCATCGACGAATACGATGCGCGTGTCGAAGAACCCGCTGAAGCCCGTCACCTTGGTGTAGACCGCGTCCGAAATGATGTGGCCGACGCGGCGCCAGAAATTGGCGTCGGTCACGTATTGCTGGCCGGTGAGCTGCTGACCCGACTCGATGTCCCACAGGCGGAACTCGGCGCGCAGACGGCCCGAGGGATCGCGCGAGACGCGCCCCGTCACCAGGGCCTGCGCGCCCGCCATCTTCCAGGCATCGAAGCGCGGGGCGGCATCGAAGGACGGACGCTCCGGGAACCGCGACTTGTCGAGCGGCGCGAAATATCCCGAGCGCTGCAGGTTGTTTCCGATGATGCCGGACACACGCTGACCGAGATCGCCCTCGCCGGAAAAATCGGCAATGGCGATGGGCATGGGCTGGAACTGCCCGCCGGGGCCGACGCGGAACGAGAGCTGGGCCTGCGCGGACGGCGTAAGAGCCGCCATCGGCAGGACAACGGCGAGCGCGACAAGAAGACGGGAAACGAAGCGAGTGATCATGGGATGATATCTCAAGCTTGAAGGGCTTTAAGAGAGAGGAGGATCGAACTGGACGTTCAATACTTTCCAATCCGCGTAATACGGGACGAATTTCGCCGGAATCTCGAACTGGCGACACTTACGAATGGCCCGGACGGCCGCGTCGGCAACCGCACGGTCGGTCGAGCTGCTCCCTGCCTGGAGGATCCGGGGCTCGGTGCTGAGCGACCCGTCCTGGTTCAGGCGGATATCGAGAATGGGTGCGGTCACCTGACCGCCCGACGCGGAAATCGGCGCGCTGTAGCAGCGCTCGATCTGTGAGACCAGGATCCCGATGAGCGCATCGCGCAGGCTCGGGGAGAGCTTCGCGGACGATCCCGTCGCGGTGCCGAGGGCGGCGGTCTTCTGGACCTCCGGCCCGGTCGCGCCGGTGGACTGGTTCTTTTCCTTGCTGTCGAGGAACTGCTTCAGGTCGCCCATATCGAGCTTCTTGGCGAGCTGGGCTTCCTTGCGCGCCTTCGCCTCGGCCTCTTCCTTGGCCTTGGCTTCGGCGAGCTTCTTCTCGGCCTCCGCTTTCGCCTTGGCTTCCGCCTCGGCCTTCGCTTTGGCCTTGGCCTCGGCGATCTTCTTGGCTTCGGCGTCCGCCTTGGCCTTCGCCTCCGCTTCGGCCTTCGCCTTGGCTTCCGCCTCGATCTTGGCCTGCTCGGCGGCCTTGGCCTTTTCGATGGCCTCGGCTTCCGCCTTTTCCTGCAGCTTCTTTTCTTCCTCGGCCTTGGCCTGGGCAGCCTTTTCCTCCTGCGAGCGCGTGGGCGGCGCGGGCGGCGGAGGCTGGGCGGCGACCGGCTCTTCCTTCTCGGCAACCTTCATCTCGGCCGGCCGCTTGGGCGGAGCCGGCGCATCGCGCTTGTCCTCGCCCGGATCCTTCAGCTCGGTCTTGTCGGCCACGCGCTCGGCGCGGGGCTTCGGCTGCACCTCTTTGGCGGTTTTCTCGCCCTTGGTGATCTGCGAAAGCTGGTTGTCGGTGATGATCTCGACCGGGATGCCTTCCTCGGCCGGGGGGAATTCGGTCCCGACCGACAGGCCGATCAGGGCGGCGGCCAACAGCGACGCATGCGTGACGCCCGAGACCCAAAGGCCCGGCTCGGAGGTGTTGAATTTCAGCTTCAACGCCACGTGTGTTCGCCCCCTGTCCTCAATCCCGCTCAGCGCTGGTCGACCTCGGTCACGAGAGCGACGCGCTTGTAGCCTGCCGTGGTTACGATCGACATCACCTGCGCGACGCGCCCGTAATCGACCTTTTTATCGCCCCGCACGAAAACGCGCTCGTCGAAGCCCGCCTTCGACACTTCCGCGAGCTTGCCGACGATGGCCTCGTCCACCAGCTCGGTCTCGCCCAGGAACACCTGGCCGTTCGCCTTGATCGAGAGCGTCACCGGCGTTGCATCGGAATTCAGCGGCGCGGCCTTCGTCTGCGGCAGGTCGAGCGGCACGCCCGCGGTCATCATGGGCGCCGCCACCATGAAGATGATGAGCAGCACCAGCATGACGTCGATGAACGGCGTCATGTTGATTTCGTTGATCGCGCCCGGTGTCCGGCCGCGCCTGCGCCGCCGTCCGCCGCCCGCTGATCCTGCCATCATGGCCATGCCCGGTCTCCTTTACGCCGCATTGGCGGGGTGGTGCCCCGCCTGGCCGCCGATGCGCTCGTCGATCTGGCGCGACAGGATGGCCGAGAACTCGTCGGCGAAGCCTTCCAGCCGGGTCTGAAGCTTGCCAACCTCTGACTGCAGCTTGTTGTAGGCGAGCACCGCCGGGATGGCCGCGAACAGGCCGATGGCGGTGGCGAACAGCGCCTCCGCGATGCCCGGCGCCACGACGGCGAGGCTCGTGTTCTTGGAGGCCGCGATGGACGTGAAGGAATTCATGATGCCCACCACCGTGCCGAAGAGGCCGATATAGGGACCGGCCGAGCCGATGGAGGCGAGCACCGTCAGGCGGGAGTTCAGACGTTCCACCTCGCGCTGGATGGTGACGTCGAGCACCTTGTCGATGCGCTGCGGCAGGCTCTGGAACGACCGTCCCGAGCCCTCGAAGGAGCGCTTCCATTCACGCATGGCGGCGACGAACACGGCGGCCAAGCCCGTGGCCGGACGGCTCTGGAGGGAGCGATAAAGCTCCTCGAGCGACTGGCCGGACCAGAACACGTCCTCGAAGCGGTCCATGGCGCGCTTGGAGCGGGCGTAGAGCAGGGTCTTGTCGATGATGATGGCCCAGCACCAGATGGAGGCCGCGAGCAGGCCCAGCATCACGAGCTTGACGATGAAATGGGCCTGCCAGAACAGGCCAAAGAAGGACAGGTCGTGGGCCACAGGAGCGGCCTGGGCCACATCAGCCGGGTTCATAAGTCTCGTCCTCGCTCTTCGAGCAGCCTTGAAAGGATCCAAGGCCCACCGCAGAATGGTCTAGGAAAATCTGTTCTTGTATTACTGCTCGTTCGCCCCTGAATCTGTCGAAAATAAGGGCGCAGGGTCACAAGACTCGTGATCGCTCCAGACCGTTACCTGTTAGGCACAGGGTAAGGTTAAGGTCTGGTTTAAGTGCGGCTTCGCAAAGGCGAATGACCTGAAATTGATATGGAAATTCCGTCTGGCATGCGCTTGAGGCAGGGCTCCTGCGCACCCTGCCCATAGGGAAAGCAGCAATTCTAGAAATCCACGCTCAGCGCCGCCCGCAGCTCGTCGGGGATTCGCACGGCACGCCCTCCCCTGACGGCCGCAACCATCACATCGGCCTTCACGAGCACCTCGTCGCCCCGGCGCACCTCCTGGGCGAGCGTCATGGACGCGCCGCGCATCTCCTTCGGGCGAGTCACGATGGTCAGCACGTCGTCCATCACGGCGCCGCCGAGGAAGTCGATGTTCATCTTGCGGACCACGAAGGCGAGCCCGCCCATATCCGCATGGAGGTCCGACTGCGCCACCTCGACGGCCCGCAACAGCTCCGTGCGTCCGCGCTCCATGAAGCGCAGATAGCTGGCGTGATAGACGCGGGCCGAGAAATCCGTGTCCTCGTAATAGACCCGGATGGGGAGAACGTGCGCGCCGTCCTGCATGAAGCCGGAGAGGTGTGCCGAAGCGCCCTCCTCCCCTTGAGGGGGAGGGTCGGAGCGCGTCAGCGCTCCGGGATGGGGTGGCGGCGCGACATTGGCAGATGTGGCGGCTCCCACCCCCTCTCGCGCCTCCGGCGCGACCTCCCCCCTCGAGGGGGAGGTGTCTGCGTTGCGCTTCTCACTCATCCCCGTCCCCGTTGAACAGCCCGAACTGCGTCGAGGTCTCGCGGGTCGGCTCCGGGATGCCGAGGTGCTTGAAGGCGTGGGGCGTGAGGATGCGGCCGCGCGGGGTGCGCTGCACGAAGCCCTTCTGGATCAGGTAGGGCTCGATGATATCCTCGATGGCGTCGCGCGGCTCGGACAAAGCCGCCGCGATGGTCTCGATGCCGACCGGGCCGCCGCCGAAGGAATTGGCGATCATGGTCAGGTACTTGCGGTCCATCAGATCGAGGCCGATGGGGTCCACGTCGAGGAGCCGCAGGGACTTGTCGGCGAGGTCGCGCGACACGGTCTGGACGCCCTCGACGATGGCGAAGTCGCGCACGCGGCGTAGCAGGCGCCCGGCGATACGGGGCGTGCCGCGCGAGCGGCGGGCGATCTCGTTGGCACCCTCCTCGCTCATACCCAGGCCGAGCACCCGGGCACCGCGCCGGACGATCAGCTCCAGCTCGTCGACCGTGTAGAATTCAAGCCGGATCGGAATGCCGAACCTGTCGCGCAACGGCGTGGTGAGCAGGCCCGCCCGGGTGGTGGCGCCGACCAGGGTGAATTTCGGCAGCTCAATCTTCACCGAGCGGGCAGCCGGACCCTCGCCGATGATGAGGTCGAGCTGGTAATCCTCCATGGCCGGATAGAGGATTTCTTCCACGGCCGGGTTGAGGCGGTGGATCTCGTCGATGAAGAGCACGTCGCGCTCTTCGAGGTTGGTGAGCTGCGCTGCCAGATCCCCCGCCTTGGCGATCACCGGGCCGGAGGTCGAGCGGAAATTGACCCCAAGCTCCCGCGCCACGATCTGCGCCAGCGTGGTCTTGCCGAGACCCGGCGGGCCGACGAAGAGCACGTGATCGAGAGCGTCGCCCCGCGCCTTGGCGGCATCGATGAAGACCTGGAGATTGGCCCGCGCGGCCTTCTGGCCCGTGAAATCGTCGAGCGAGAGCGGCCGGATCGACGCATCGACATCGTCCTCGCGCTTTTCAGGGCTGAGCAGGCGGCGGGAATCGGTCAAAGAGGCTTACCTTCCAGAGGCTTCATATAGGCGATGACGCTCTAATACGCCATTCTTAACAAGATCAAAACAGGAACGGTCCTTACGAGAGCACTTACCGCGCCAGCTCCCGCAACCCCAGCCGGATGAGCGTCTTGGCCTCGGCCTCGTCTCCGGCCTGCTTCATGGCGGCGGCCACGGCGGCTGAGGCCTGGACCTGGGGATAGCCGAGATTGACCAGTGCCGAGATGGCGTCCGCCACCGGGGCCGGCGCGCTCTTGTCCTCCACCGCTCCCGTGAGGCGGATGAGGGCGGGATCGACGGGTGAGAAGGCCGGGGCCTTGTCCTTCAGTTCCGAGACGATGCGCTGGGCGAGCTTGGGGCCGACGCCGGGTCCGCGCGCCACGGAGGCCTTGTCGCCGGTCGCGATGGCGGTCGCGAGACTGCCGGGGTCGAGCACCGAGAGGATGCCGAGCGCCACCTTGGAGCCCACACCCTGGACCGACTGGAGCAGGCGGAACCATTCGCGCTCCGAATCCGACCGGAAGCCGAACAGGCGGATCATGTCCTCGCGCACATGGGTCTCGATGGACAGGGTCGCCGCCTCGCCGGTGGACGGCAGGTTCTGGAGGGTGCGGGAGGAGCAATGAACCACATAGCCGACCCCGTGCACGTCGAGGATCACGAAATCCTCACCATAGGAATCCACCACGCCTTTGAGTTTGCCGATCACGTTACTCTTTGCTCCCCATAATCATCCCGGGGCTGTGGAGCGGAACCCGGGATCGTGTGCAGGATAAAACACTGTTTCTCTTGAAAAGAAAGCCTTTGGTCGCGCTTTGTTCTCACCGCGATCCCGGATCTTCGCTTGCGCTCCGTCCGCGATGACACCTTTCAATGATCTCAGAGGCTCGCCACCAGAGCGCGAGCCTTGCGGTGGTGCGCATGGGCGATGGCGATGGCGAGCGCGTCGGCGGCGTCCGCCTTCTTGAACTCGGCCTTGGGCAGCAGGATCCTGACCATGGCCTGGACCTGGTCCTTCTCGGCGTGCCCCACGCCCACCACGGTCTTCTTCACCTGGTTCGCGCCGTATTCCGCCACCGGCAGGCCGTGCAGGGCCGGGACCAGCAGGGACATGGCGCGAGCCTGTCCGAGTTTGAGGGTCGCCTGGGCGTCCTTGTTGACGAAGGTTTCCTCCACAGAAACCTCGTCGGGGGTCCAGGTCCGGATCACCTCGGTCAACCGGTCGTGGAGCTGCTTGAGGCGAAGCGCCAGGTCGAGATCGCCGTCCGAGGTCACGACCCCGCAGGCCACATAGGAGAGCTTCGTCCCCTCGACCGTGATGACGCCCCAGCCCGTGTTGCGCAGGCCGGGATCCAGGCCGAGGATTCGGACGCGTTCGGTCACTTTCTTTCTCCATCGTCATGGCCGGGCTCGATCCGACCATCCACGCCATCACCGGTTAAGAAGACGTGGATGCCCGGGACATGCCCGGGCGTGACGCACAAAGAATATCACTCCGCCATCTTCTGCATCAGGGCGTCGGAGAGCTCGAAATTGCCGTAGACGCTCTGGACGTCGTCGTGCTCCTCCAGGGATTCCATGAGCTTCATGAGCTTCTCGCCGGTCTCGTCATCGACCGCGACCGGGGTCTGGGGCTTCCAGACGAGCTTGGAGGCCTTGGGCTCACCGAACTTGTCCTCGAGGGCCTTGGTCACCTCGTTGAGGGATCCCTGGTCGCAATAGATCTCGTGGCCGTTCTCGGACGAGACCACGTCGTCGGCGCCGGCGTCGATGGCGGCTTCCAGCATGGCGTCGGCATCCGCCACGTCGGGACCGAACTCGATATAGCCGACCCGGTCGAACATGAAGGAGACGGCGCCGGTTTCGGCCAGGTTGCCGCCGCTCTTGGTGAAGTAGGAGCGGATGTCCGAGGCGGTGCGGTTGCGGTTGTCGGTCATCGCCTCGACGATGATGGCGGCGCCGCCGGGGCCATAACCCTCATACCGGATCTCGTCGTAATTCTCCGCGTCGCCGCCGGAGGCCTTGTTGATGGCGCGCTGGATGTTGTCCTTGGGCATGTTCTCGGCGCGGGCGGCGAGGATCGCGGCACGCAAGCGCGGGTTCATGTTGGGGTCGGGCATGCCCATCTTGGCCGCCACGGTGATTTCGCGGGCGAGCTTGGAAAACACCTTGGAGCGCACCGCATCGACCTTGCCCTTGCGGTGCATGATATTCTTGAATTGTGAATGCCCGGCCATCGGGGTCTCCGGATAGTTGGGCCGAAGGCGGCTTATGGAAAAGCGCCCGTCAGGCCTGAAAAGTTGACGATGGCAGGCTTATAAGGCGGCGAAGGGCCTGAGGCAAAGGCCCTCTCGACAGGTTCCGGAAAAACTAGAGCCCGAGCCACCCGGGCAGGTTGTGAATGGTCGCCAGGATCAGGTGGTAGGAGGCGCCCAGGATCGTGGCCGTATAGGCGAGCCCTGCCAAACCGATGAGGTAGCCGACGATCAGGAGGTAGCCGTCCTCCTCCATGATGGCGATGGACGCGATGACGAGCGCGATGGACGGCGGGAAATTGGTTCCGGGAAACGGGATCAGCACCGATACGGCAACCAGGAAGGCGAAGAACCCCGCCACCCGGTCCCCGAACGGGCCGAACAGGGGGAGCAGCCTGGGTTTGCAGTAGCTCTCGAGCTTCTGAAGCTTCGGCTCCGCGATGTCGATGAGGCGCTTGAACTTCCCGACGGAAACCGTCTGCCGCAGGATGAAGTCCGGCAGCCAGGGCCGGGTGTGGCCCAGCATCATCTGGATGCCGAAGATCAGGACCGGAGTCCCGACGATTCCGGCGATCCCCGGCACGTTCGGCACGCAGTTCGGCAGGGAGAACAGGATCAGCACGAAGCCGAAGGCGCGCTCGCCGAAGGCCTCGATGATCTCTCGAATGGAGATCGTCTCGCCCTTGGCCTCGTCGATAACGGCGCGCAGAACGGCGGAAGCGCTCTGGTGCTCGTGGGCGAGATGGAGCTCGCTTTCCTGATGATAGGTGCCCTTTTTCGGCTCTGCCGTCTCGGTATCCGCGTCCACCTTGTCCTCCGTAGCGCCAAGATGGGAACGATGCTGCACAAGGTAAAGGGCAGCGCGGGAGAGGGAGGCGGCGCGCTAATCCCAGAACCGCGGCCAAGTCTCTTCCAGGTTCGGTCCGAGCCGCAAAGCCGCCACGCGCACCGCCAGGCCGGTGCGGTCGTCCGTCTCGACCGCGATTCCGGACAGGGTCCCCTCGTTCAGGCCCGGCTCCAGGCGGGTGCCCGGCGTCTTCTGGATGAAGCGGCGGATCGCCTCTTCTTTCTGCATGCCGAGGACAGAATCGTAGTCGCCGCACATGCCCGCATCGGACATGTAGGCGGTGCCGCCCGCGAGCACCCGGTGATCGGCTGTGGGCACGTGGGTGTGGGTGCCGACCACGAGGCTCGCCCGCCCGTCGAGATAATGGCCCATAGCCTCCTTCTCGCTCGTCGCCTCCGCGTGGAAGTCGACGATGACCGCGTCGGCCACCTGCCCCATGGGGCAGGTTTCGAGCTCCCGGTCGACCGCCGCGAAGGGATCGTCGAGGGCGTCCATGTAGAGGCGGCCCATCGCCTGCACCACGAGAACACGGGCTCCCGAGCGGGTATCGATGAGGTTGGCGCCGCGCCCTGGCGTGCCCGGCGGGTAATTGGCCGGACGGATGAGTCGCGGCTGTCGCTCGATGAACACGAGCGTCTCGCGCTGGTCCCAGGAATGATTGCCAAGCGTGATGGCATCGGCGCCGGCAGCCAGGATCTCGTCGCAGATCGCCTCCGTGATGCCGAACCCGCCGGCGGAGTTTTCGCCGTTGATGACCACGCAGTCGAGCTGCCAGCGATCGCGCAAGCCCGGCAGGCGCTCGATCACCGCATTGCGGCCGGGCCGCCCGACGATGTCGCCAAGGAAAAGAAGACGCATGGTGGATCCTTAAACTAGGATGCGGTCCGAATGAGTTCGGCTTCGGTGATGATCATGTCGAGACGCCGGTCATGAGGCTCGACCGGCACTTCGTCGATCTCCTGAACCGCATACGCCAGACCGATGGTCAAGACCGGATGCTGCGTTTCGAGGGCCGCGATGGCCCGGTCGAAATGCCCCTTGCCGTAGCCGATGCGCCCGCCCCGGCGGTCGAAGGCGACGAGCGGCACGAGGAGCGCCTTGGGAAACACCTCCGGCGCGTCGGGGCCGGGCTCGCGCACGCCGAAGCCGCCTTTGACCAGCACGTCGCCGGGCTGCCACTGGCGCCAGCTGAGGTGCGGATGGAGGATCTGGGAGAGGGCGACATCCTGCCCGCGTTCGATCAGCGCTTCCATGAGGGGACGCGGATCGACCTCGCTGCGGATGGGCCAATAGCCTCCGACGGGGGTGACGTCCTTCAAATCGGGAAAGCCGAGGGCGCTCTCGGCAATGCGCCGGGCGGCCTCATGGCGGAAATCTTTGTCGAGAGCGTCGCGGCGCGCGAAAACCTCGCCGCGCAGGCGCTCTTTCAAGACTGGAGGGGGAGGAGATTGCATAAGGTGCGGAGCCACAGAAACCGTCGGAGAAGCGATCCCGGGAACCTACAAAGTAGGTGGGCGCCGTATGTCCCGGTCCACGGACCGGGTCAGGGACAGCTCCCTTCAGGATCGATAAGGCCCCGGGGAAAATGAACTCCTAACGCGCCCCGCAGCCCCGCCTTCCCTACATAGGGACGAGACGGTCCCGGGGAAAGGGGAAATGTGAGCCTGACCGGAGATCTTTGCGGCTCGGTCCGGTCACCGCCGATGACCCTAGGGAAATTACGGGGTGGCGCAGCGACCGAAATGGGCGCAATCTGTTCCTGTGGGGGATGTGCCATCGCTCGATGGAGGAAACATGGCCCATCTGAAACGGAACAATTACAAAGAGTTGTATCGTAACGATTCCACAGCCTCTCCCAGTATCGATTCGATGATGCGGGAAGTGCTGCACATGATTGGTAATATCGATTTCGAGTATCAGGTCGAGTTGGACAAGGTCGAGAAGAACATGCCCGACCAGGAATTGAAGGATTACATCAAGCGGAAGATCGAAGCCGCTCATCGCGAAAAGCGGGAGCCCTATGTGGAGCTTCTGACCCAGCTCCGGCAGCGCCAGTATCGTCTCTCGTTGAATTGAAGGTTTTGCGGCCCTTGGTGTCATTCCCGGCCGGAGCGTCTGCGGAGGGAAAGGGAATCCACAGCTCAGCGCGATCGTGGATCCCCTTCCCGCACTTCGTGCGCCGGGGATGACACCTGAGCACGAGCCCGGCCACGATGGCGGGGCTGTGAAGCCGCGTGCCGCAACCTATCCCTGCCCCGCCCCGTTCAGGCTGCGGGCCAGATCCTCGATCCGCTTGGCCGCCATCTGGACGCCCTCCGCGAGCCTCGTCTCGATCCGTTCGAGACGCTCGTCTCGGGAGGCGTTGATGCTGTTGAGCGCCGCGACCTCGGCCTCCAGCGCGGCAACCCGCCGTTTCGTCTCGTGCAGCTCGTCCGCCTGGGCGATGGCCGCCATCACATGGAGGCGCAGGTCGCCGATCTCGCCGAAGGCGGCGCGCATCTCCTCGATCCGGGCGTCGTAGGACGCCGCGAGGCCTTCGAGATGCCCCTCCTCGCCCTCGGCGCAGGCCACGCGATAGGTCTGCCCGGCAATCGTCACCGTCACCTGAGGCATGGCCTAGCCCTCCTCCGGCTCGAGCTGGCCGGCCTGGGCCAGGACGGTCTGGACGGCCCCGATGGCCTGGCGGACCCGCCGGCCGACATCGTCGGTCGCGGCCTCGAAGCGGTGGAGCCGGGTGAGCGCGCCGTCGAGTTCCACGGCGAGGCGGGCCCGGTCGTCCTGCATGAGCTGGAGCTCGGTTTCCAGGGCGCCGCGCCGCCTGTCGGCTTCCAGGCGACGGGACACGGAGGCCTCCAGAAGGCCCAGGGCCATGTCCAGCCGCTTCATCGCTTCCTCGAGTGTGGGCGCCATCATGCCTCCTGAATCGCCCACGACACTAGCGCATCGTACGGAAAAGTGGACCCGGTTTTCCGGGTTACGCGATGTGCTCTTCAAAGAGAGGCGCATCGGATCGATCCCAAAAGTGGATCCACTTTTGGGTCCGATGCGCTGGCATCGTACGGAAAAGTGGACCCGGTTTTCCGGGTTACACGATGCGCTCTTGGGCATCAAAGCTCACGCTCCCGACGGGGATTGCACCCCTCCGGTCTTTGACTCGCCTTGGCCGCGTGTTAAGGAGCCCACGCCTTTTCCAGACAGACCGCCCCGTTGCGGGGCCTCAAGCCTTGTGGATCTCGCCGTGCAAGATACCGTCTCCGCCGATCGCGTCACCCATTCCGATCTGGCGAACGCCGTGCGCGTCCTCGCCATGGACGCCGTCGAACAAGCCAAATCCGGCCATCCGGGCCTGCCCATGGGCGCAGCCGACATGGCGACGGTATTGTTCACCAAGTTCATGAAATACGATGCCGCCGACCCGACCTGGCCGGACCGCGACCGGTTCATCCTCTCGGCCGGCCACGGCTCGATGCTGCTCTACGCCCTGCTCCACCTGACCGGCGTGAAGGGCATGACCGTCGAGGAGCTGAAGAACTTCCGCAAGCTCGATTCCAAGACCCCGGGGCACCCTGAGAACTTCATGACGCCGGGCGTCGAGACCACCACGGGCCCTCTCGGCCAGGGCATCGCCACGGCGGTCGGCTTCGCGCTGGCCGAGCGCATGCTCAACGCCGAATACGGCAGCGACCTCGTCGACCATTACACTTACGTGCTCGCCTCCGACGGCGACCTGATGGAAGGCATCAGCCACGAGGCCATCGCGCTTGCCGGCCACCTGAAGCTCAACCGCATGATCGTCCTGTGGGACGACAACGGCATCTCCATCGACGGCCCGCTGTCCATCTCGGACTCGGTCGACCAGGTGAAGCGCTTCCAGGCCTGCGGCTGGAACGCCGTGCGGGTGGACGGCCATGACCCGAAGGCCCTGCAGCGCGCCATTTCTCGCGCCCAGAAGTCGGACAGGCCGACCCTGATCGCGTGCAAGACCACCATCGGCTACGGCGCGCCCAAGAAGGCCGGCACCTCCAAGGCCCACGGCGAGCCGCTCGGCGCCGAGGAGCTGGCAGGCGCCAAGACCGCTTACGGCTGGGGCCATGCTCCCTTCGAGATCCCGGACAATATCCGCGACGCCTGGGCGAAGGCCGGCAAGAAGGGCCGCCGCCAGCGCAAGGCCTGGGAAGAGCGCCTGAAGGCTCTCGCGCCCGAGACGCGCGCCGAGTTCGAGCGCCGGGTGAAGGGCGTGCGTCCCGAGGGCCTCGCCGAGGCCATCGCCAAGCTGAAGGACCGGCTCATCGCCGAGCCGCAGAACGTCGCCACCCGCAAGGCCAGCGAGATCGCCCTCGAGGTGATCACCGAAGCCGTACCGGAGCTGGTGCTGGGTTCGGCGGACCTGACACCCTCCAACAACACCAAGACCAAGAACCTCACCGCCATCTCGCCCGGCAACTACGCGGGCCGCTACATCCATTACGGCATCCGCGAGCACGGCATGGCGGCGGCCATGAACGGTATCGCGCTCCACGGCGGCTATGTGCCGGCGGGCGCGACCTTCCTGGTCTTCACCGATTACGCGCGGCCCGCCATGCGCATCGCGTCGCTTGCCGGCATCCCGGCCGTCTATGTGATGACCCACGATTCCATCGGCCTCGGCGAGGACGGGCCGACCCACCAGCCGGTGGAGCACCTGGCCGCCCTGCGGTCCATGCCGAAGATGCGTGTGTTCCGCCCGGCGGACGCGATCGAGACGGCGGAAGCCTGGCAGATGGCCCTCGAGCGTACGGACGGCCCGACGACGCTCGCGCTCACCCGCCAGAACCTGCCGCAGGTCCGTAAGGAAGGCGGCGCGAAGAACCTCTCGGCCACCGGCGCCTACGAGCTGTCCCCGGCCAACGGCCAGGCCCGCGCGACGATTTTCGCGTCCGGTTCCGAGGTGGAGATCGCGCTGGCGGCCCAGAAGCTCCTGGAAGAACAGAGCTTCGCCGTCCGCGTCGTGTCGGTGCCGTCCCTCGACCTGTTCCTCGCCCAGCCCGAGAAGGTGCGCCGGGAGATCATCGGCGATGCGCCGGTCAAGGTCGCGGTCGAGGCCGCCGTGCGCTTCGGCTGGGATTCGGTCATCGGCCCCGACGGAATTTTCGTCGGCATGCATGGGTTTGGCGCCAGCGCGCCCTACAAGGACCTTTACAAGCACTTCGGCATCACGGCCGAGGCGGTGGCTGAAAAGGTTCTCCGGACACACAATCTCTGAGGCACGAGAAACCTGAAGCCTCGTTACACAAGGGAGCTAAGACTATGACGGTGAAGGTCGCGATCAACGGATTCGGTCGCATCGGACGCAACATCCTCCGCGGCATCGTGGAAAGCGGCCGCAAGGACATCGAGGTGGTTGCCATCAACGACCTCGGCCCGGTCGAGACGAACGCTCACCTGCTCCGCTTCGACTCCGTCCATGGCCGCTTCCCGGCGGACGTGCAGGTCGACGGCGAGTTCCTCGTCATCAACGGCCAGAAGATCCGCGTGACGGCAATCAAGGATCCGGCGACCCTGCCGCACCGTGAACTCGGCGTCGACATCGCCATGGAATGCACGGGCATCTCCACCTCGAAGGAGAGGGCCTCGGCGCATCTGACCGCCGGTGCCAAGCGCGTCCTCGTCTCGGCCCCGGCCGACGGCGCCGACCTCACGGTCGTCTACGGCGTCAACCACGACAAGCTGAAGAAGGAACACATCGTCGTCTCGAACGCCTCCTGCACCACGAACTGCCTCGCCCCCGTGGCGAAGGTGCTTCATGAGACCGTGGGCATCGAGAAAGGCTTCATGACCACGATCCACTCCTACACCAACGACCAGCCGACGCTGGATCAGATGCACAAGGACCTCTACCGCGCCCGCGCGGCGGCCCTGAACATGATCCCGACCTCGACCGGCGCCGCCAAGGCCGTCGGCCTCGTCCTGCCGGAGCTCAACGGCAAGCTCGACGGGTCCTCGATCCGCGTGCCGACCCCGAACGTCTCCGTGGTCGACTTCAAGTTCGTGGCCAAGAAGAACACCACGAAGGAAGAGATCAACGCGGCGATCAAGGCTGCCGCCGACGGCCCGCTGAAGAACGTGCTCGGCTACACGAACCAGCCGAACGTGTCGTCGGACTTCAACCACGACCCGCATTCCTCCGTGTTCCACCTGGACCAGACCAAGGTAATGGAAGGCAACTTCGTGCGCGTGCTGTCCTGGTACGACAACGAATGGGGCTTCTCGAACCGCATGGCCGACACTGCCATCGCCATGGCGAAGCTCATCTAAGGGAGGCCGCTTCATGACCGCCTTCCGCACGCTGGACCAGGCCGACGTCAAGGGAAGACGCGTTCTCGTCCGGGTCGACCTCAACGTCCCGATGGAGAACGGCCGGGTGACGGACGCGACGCGCATCGAGCGCGTCCTTCCCACCATCCGGGAGATCGCCGACAAGGGCGGAAGGGTGATCCTTCTCGCCCATTTCGGACGCCCGAAGGGGCGCGATCTGAAAGAGTCCCTGAAGCCCGTCGCGGAAGCGGTCTCGAAGCATCTCGGGAAAACGATCGCCTTCGCCGATGACTGCATCGGCGAAGGCGCCGCTCAGGCCGTCGGCGCCCTCAAGGACGGCGACGTGCTTCTCCTCGAAAACACCCGCTTCCATGCGGGCGAGGAGAAGAACGATCCGGCCTTCGTCCAGGAACTGGCGAAGCTCGGCGACCTCTACGTCAACGACGCCTTCTCGGCCGCGCACCGCGCCCACGCCTCGACCGAGGGCCTCGCCCGGGTGCTGCCGGCCTATGCGGGCCGCACCATGCAGCAGGAACTCGATGCCCTCACCAAGGGGCTCGAGGCGCCCAAGCGCCCTGTCGTCGCCATCGTGGGCGGCGCCAAGGTTTCGACCAAGATCGACCTGCTCGAAAACCTCGTGGCCAAGGTCGACGCCCTCGTGATCGGCGGCGGCATGGCCAATACCTTCGTGCACGCAACGGGTCTCGGAATCGGCAAGTCGCTGGCCGAGAAGGATCTGGCGGCCACCGCCATGCGGATCATCGAGAAGGCCCGCGCCTCCAACTGCGCCATCATCCTGCCCGTGGACGGCGTCTGCGCCTACGAGTTCAAGGCGGGCGCCCCCAACCACACCTACGGCATCGACGCGATCCCCGAGGACCAGATGATCCTGGACGTGGGCTCCCAATCGGTGGAGCGCATCTCTGCCGCGATCAACGACGCGGCGACGCTCGTCTGGAACGGCCCGCTCGGCGCCTTCGAGATCGCGCCTTTCGACCAGGGCACGGTCGCGGCTGCCCGCCATGCGGCTCAGCGCACGAAGGAAGGCAAGCTCGTCTCGGTCGCCGGCGGCGGCGATACGGTTGCCGCCCTCAACCATGCTGGCGTTGCGGACGATTTCACCTATGTATCGACGGCAGGCGGCGCCTTCCTCGAATGGCTCGAAGGCAAGTCGCTGCCCGGCGTGGAAGCGCTGAGGGCCTGAAGGACCTTCCCGGGCGAGGACGTTAACCTTGTCCTCGCCGGGAGAATGCGGTTCCGGGCCCGCTTAAGCTCAGGTTCAGTTTCGGCGCGCTTTAAACGACGCGCCCCATAAGGAGGACGATATGGCACGCATCACCATGAGGCAGCTTCTGGATCACGCAGCCGAGCAAGGCTATGGCGTGCCTGCCTTCAACATCAACAACATGGAGCAGGCGCTCGCGATCATGGCGGCGGCCAGCGAGGTCGACGCGCCGGTGATCATCCAGGCGAGCCGCGGTGCGCGCTCCTACGCCAACGACGTCATGCTCAAGCACATGATGGACGCGGTAACCGAGATCTATCCGCATATCCCGGTCTGCGTGCATCTCGACCACGGCAACGAGCCCTCCACCTGCATGACGGCGATCCAGGCCGGCTTCACTTCGGTGATGATGGACGGCTCGCTCAAGGCCGACGGCAAGACCCCGGGCGACTGGGACTACAATGTGGGCGTCACCCGCAAGGTGGTCGAGATGGCCCATCTCGGCGGTATCTCGGTGGAAGGCGAACTCGGCGTGCTCGGCTCCCTGGAAACGGGTGAAGGCGAAGCCGAGGACGGCCACGGGGCCGAGGGCAAGCTGTCGCACGACCAGCTTCTGACGAACCCGGACGAGGCCGTGAAGTTCGTGGCCGAGACCAAGGTCGACGCGCTCGCCATCGCCATGGGCACCTCGCACGGCGCCTACAAGTTCACCCGCAAGCCCGACGGCGCGATCCTCGCCATGCACGTGATCGAGGAGATCCACAAGAAGCTCCCGAACACCCACCTGGTGATGCACGGCTCGTCCTCGGTGCCGCAGGACCTGCAGGACATCATCAACCAGTACGGCGGCCAGATGAAGCCGACCTGGGGCGTGCCGGTGGAAGAAATCCAGCGCGGCATCAAGCACGGCGTGCGCAAGATCAACATCGACACCGACAACCGCATGGCGATGACCGGCCAGATCCGCAAGGTCCTGACCGAGAACCCGGGCGAGTTCGACCCGCGCAAGTATCTGAAGCCCGCCATGGAGGCGATGACGAAGCTCTGCAAGCAGCGCCTGCAGGAGTTCAACACCGCCGGCCAGGCCTCGAAGATCAAGCGCGTGTTCACCCTCGCCGAGATGGCCAAGCGCTACGCCTCCGGCGAACTCGACCCGACCTTCGGCACGAGCCGCCAGGCTGCCGAGTAATCCGATCAGGCTTTCGCCTTAATCATGATCGACAAGCGGGGCCTCGCAAGATGGCCCCGTTTTCGTTATGGGAACCCTGTCTTTCTCATTTGTGACCCGTGATCCATGGCCGACACCGCCGCCCGCCTCTACCTCATCACCCCCGTCCTGGAGGACGCCTCCTTCGCGCCGCGCCTCGCGGAAGCCTGCGGAACCGGCGCCGTGGCGGCCGTCCTGTTGCGCCTGGGCCCCGCCGACGAGCGGAGCCTGATCAATCTGGTGAAGGCGCTCGCGCCCGCCGCCCAGGAGCACGGGGCGGCCGTGCTCGTCTCATCCGAAGGCAAGGCGGATCTGGCGAATGTCGCCGCCAGGGGCGGCGCCGACGGCGTCCATGTGCCGGGCGATCCGACCCTGGTGCGCGAGCTGCGCGAGAGGCTGAAATCCGAGCGGGCCATCGGCGTGGGGGCGATCCGCACCAGGGACGACGCGATGTCGTTGGGTGAGGCCGGGGCCGATTACCTGCTCTTCGGCGAACCGCGTCCGGACGGCTCCGTCCCGTCCCTCGAGAGCGTGGTGGAGCGCGCGGCTTGGTGGGCCGAGATCTTCGAGACACCCTGCGTCGCTTATGCCCCGAGCCTCGACGCGGTCGAGGCCCTGGCCGCCACGAACGCGGAATTCGTCGCGCTGGGCGACGCGGTCTGGACCCATGCCGACGGCCCCGCGGCGGCCGTGAAGGCGGCGGCGGAGATCCTGGAGCGGCAGGAGGCCTCGCGCTGATGCGCTGGTCCTGGATCCTCGGCGCGGCCCTCCTGGCCGCATCCGCGATGCCGAGCCGTGCGGCGGAGCCCGATCTCGCCTATGGCGCCTATCAGCGCGGCCTCTACCAGACGGCTTTCCGCGAGGCGAACCTGCGGCTGGAGAAGAACAAGAACGACGCCGCCGCCATGACTCTCCTGGGCGAGCTCTACAACCAGGGCCTCGGGGTCGCCATGGACCCGAAGAAGGCGTCCGAGTGGTACCGCCTGGCCGCAGGGCGCGGCGACGCCAACGCGCTCGCCTCCCTCGGGCTCATGGCCCTCGACGGGCGCGGCATGGCCAAGAACGCCGCGCAGGGCCGGACCTGGCTCGAACAGGCTGCTGCCAAGGGCAGTCCCCTGGCCTCCCACAATCTCGGCCTGCTCCTGCTCACCAGCGGCACCGATGAGGATCTGCAGAAGGCCGTCGAGCTGCTGAAGAAGGCGGCGGCCGCCGAGATCCCCGATGCGCAGCATGCCCTCGGCGTGCTCTATCTCAAGGGCCGGGGCGTGGAGCGGAATTCCACCGAGGCCGCCCGCCTGTTCGAGCGCGCGGCCCGCAACGGCAGCTCGGTCGGCGAAGTGGAATACGCGATCCTGCTCTTCAACGGGGATGGTGTTCCGACCAGCGAATCCCAGGCCGCGCGTTACTTCCGCCGGGCCGCCGCCAAGGGCAACGCCATCGCCCAGAACCGCCTCGCCCGCCTTCTCGTCGCCGGACGCGGCGTTCCCGCCAACAAGGTCGACGGGGCGGCCTGGCATATTCTGGCCGCCGCCCAGGGCCTGGCCGATCCCTGGCTCGACGATGCTTTCAAGGAGCTGAGCGCCGAGGACCGCAAGCGCGCCGAAAAGCTCGCCGCCGAACGGCTGGGGATGCGCTGAGCGCATGGGAACCCGCCCGAGGAGGGATCATTCGCGCCGCTGGTCGGTTGACCACCGCTTGACGCGAACCCTCGCGTGGTCCATCGACCACACTTCATTTCAAAACCGCTCTTTGCCAGGACTTGCCCGATGATCCGTTCGCCCCTCATGACCGTCATGACCGATGCCGTGATGAAGGCCTCACGCTCGCTCAAGCGCGATTTCGGCGAGGTCGAGAATCTGCAGGTCTCCCGGAAAGGTCCCGGCGACTTCGTGTCGGCGGCCGACCGCAAGGCGGAGAAGATCCTGCGCGAGGCGCTGGAAAAGGCCCGTCCCGGTTACGGCTTCGTCATGGAGGAGCAGGGCGTGGTCGAGGGCACCGACCCGAGCCATCGCTGGCATATCGATCCGCTCGACGGCACCACCAACTTCCTGCACGGCCTGCCGCAATTCGCCATCTCGGTCGGCCTGGAGCGCGACGGCCAGATCGTCGCCGGCGTGATCTACGATCCGGCCAAGGACGAGCTCTTCATCTCCGAGAAGGGCAAGGGCGCGTATCTCAACAACCGCCGCATCCGCGTGGCGGCCCGCACCGACGTGCCGGACGCCGTCGTGGCCTGCGGCCTGCCTCATATCGGCAAGGGCGACCACGGCCTGTTCCTGCGCGAATGCGCCTCCGTCATGGCCAATGTGGGCGGCATGCGCCGCTGGGGCGCCGCCGCCCTCGACCTCGCCTACGTGGCCTGCGGACGCTTCGATGCCTATTGGGAACGGGGCCTGAACACCTGGGACATCGCGGCCGGCATCCTGATGATCCGCGAGGCGGGCGGCTTCGTGTCCGACGCCGATGGCGGCAGCGACCCGATGGCCAAGGGCTCCATCGCCTGCGGCAACGAGGTGATGCACCGCGAGCTGCTCAAGCTCCTGAAGAAGGCCAAGGGCTGATTCCCCGGCCGCTCCCGGCCGATATTTCTGTTCGTCCCGTTGAAGTCGGCCATGGTCGCGCTTGATCCTTAGGACAGGCGCGGTCACATTGGTGCAGCTCCGAAGCACCAATGCACAGGATAACGATGGCGGACCAACCCCTTACCCCACCGCGGATTTACCTGATCCGCATGGCGGTCTTCCTGGTTCTGGCAGGGTTCGTCGCCTTCATCCTCTACCGGCAGATCTGGTCGGCCTTCCAGGCCAATCCGGGCCTCAACGCCTTGATTCTGGGCGTCATGTTCATCGGCATCGTACTGGCCATCCGGCAGGCCTGGCGGCTCTTCCCCGAGGTGCGGTGGGTCAACACCCTGCGCCAGACCGAGGAAGGGCTCGTCGCCCCCTCGCCGCCGGTCCTGCTGGCGCCCCTGGCGGCCCTCCTCGGCAACCGGCCCGGGCAATCCGGCTTTTCCGTCGCGGCGACCCGCTCGGTCCTGGATTCCATCGGCGCCCGTCTCGACGAGAGCCGCGAGATCGTGCGCTATCTCGCAGGCCTCCTGGTTTTCCTAGGCCTTCTCGGCACCTTCTGGGGCCTCATCGACACGGTCGGCTCGGTCGGGCGCATCATCTCGTCGCTCCGCACCGGCCAGGACACCGCCGTTCTCTTCGACGAGCTGAAGAACTCGCTCGCAGGCCCGCTCCAGGGCATGGGCCTGTCCTTCTCCGCCTCCCTGTTCGGCCTCGCCGGCTCCCTCGTCCTCGGCTTCCTCGACCTCCAGGCCGGCCAGGCCCAGAGCCGCTTCTACACGGAGCTGGAGGACTGGCTCGCCGTTTCCACCCTGGACACTCTCACCGACACCGCCCTGCGCCCCGGCACCTCGCACGACCTGACCGTGGCGCTGAACCGGCTCACCGCCGCCGTCAACGACGGCGCGGGCGGCCGGGCCGCGACCCAGGCCATGGCCAACCTGGCCGAGGGCGTCCAGGGCCTCGTGCAGCACATGCGGGCGGAGCAGCAGATGATCCGCGACTGGGTCGAGGCCCAGGCGGCCCGAGAGAAGGAGCTGAAGCAGGTCCTCGACCGCATCTCCCGTGAAAGGCTGCCCTGATGCCGATCTCGAGCGCGGGAGGACGCCGGCGGGGACGCAGCAGCCAGATCAATTACTGGCCGGGCTTCGTGGACGCCCTGTCGACCCTGCTCCTGGCCATCATCTTCCTGATCTCGGTCTTCACGGTCGGGCAGTTCTTCCTGTCCCGGGAGCTCTCCGGCCGCGACACGGTCCTCGACCGCCTGAACCGTCAGATCGCCGAGCTGACCGACCTGCTCTCCCTGGAACGGTCGAACCGGCGCACCATCGAGGACACGGTCACGTCCCTGCAGACGACCCTGCGCGCCAACGAGGCCGAGCGGGCACGCCTCCAGGGCCTTCTCGACAGCGGCGGTGCCGCCCAGGCCCAGGCGCAGGAGCTGGGCACGCAGCTCGAGACCGAGAAGCAGGCCACCGGCCGGGCACTGAGCCAGGTCGAGATCCTCAACCAGCAAATCGCCGCCATGCGCCGCCAGCTCGCGGCCCTGGAAGAGGCTCTCGCCGCCTCCGAGAACCGGGACAAGGAAAGCCAGGCCCGCATCGCCGATCTCGGCAGCCGCCTCAACGTGGCCCTGGCCCAGCGGGTGCAGGAGCTGGCGCGCTACCGGTCCGACTTCTTCGGTCGCCTGCGGCAGATCCTCGGCAACCGCCCGGACGTGCGCATCGTCGGCGACCGCTTCGTGTTCCAGTCCGAGGTGCTCTTCCCGGCCGGCCAGGCGAACTTGCGCCCGGAAGCCTCCGGCGAGATCGACCGCATCGCCTCCGCGCTCATCGAGCTGGAGCGCCAGGTGCCTCCGGACATCCCCTGGGTGATTCGCGTCGACGGCCACACCGACCAGCGCCCCATCGCAACGTCGCAATTCCCGTCGAATTGGGCCCTGTCGTCGGCCCGCGCCATTGCGGTGGTCCAGGCCCTGGTCGCCCGAGGCGTCCAGCCCCAGCACCTCGTCGCCGCCGGCTTCGGCGAGTTCCAACCCCTCGACAACGGCACCACGGAAGAGGCTTATGCCCGCAACCGGCGCATCGAGCTGAAGCTGACGGAGCGGTGATTTACACGAAGCGGTTCGTTGCCGCGACAATGCTCTCCGTCATACCGGGATCACGGGCGTCGTGCCCTGCTTCGCTAACGACGATCAGTTCGCTACCCGGCCAATGTCGCTGAAGGTTCCAGGGCGTGACGAGCGGACCGCCGATATCGAGCCTGCCATGGATGAGGATGCCAGGAATGCCCGCGAGGCGATTGGCATTCCGCACCAATGCGCCATCTTCAAGCCATGCCCGGTGGCGCCAGAAATGTGTGACGAGCCGCGCAAAGCCCAGCCGGAAGGCTGGGTCCTCGTAACGGGGATGCGGCTTGTGGTTCGGGTGGACAGCGACAATCGCCATCTCCCAATCGCACCAATCCCGCGCTGCCCTTTCACGGACGACAGGATCCGGATGCATGAGGAGACGGTGATAGGCTTCGACGAGGCTCCCTTCCCGATCCGCCTCCGGCACGCCTGACTGAAGCCGGCTCCATGCCTCCGGAAAGAAAGCCCCGACACCGCAGGTGATCCACTCGATTTCAGCCGCCGTGGTGGTGGCAATGCTGAACAGCACCATTTCCGTCACGCGATCGGGATATTGCTCGGCATATGCGAGCGCCAGGGTCGAACCCCATGAGCCACCCAGCACCAGCCATCGTTCGATTCCAAGATGCTGCAGCAGGCGTTCGATATCGGCAATCAGATGAGCCGTTGTGTTCGTGGAGAGATCAACGTCTGGAGAGCTGGCATGCGGCGTGCTGCGCCCGCTTCCGCGCTGATCGAAGAGCACAATGCGGTAAGCGCTCGGATCGAAATACCGTCGTGTATTCACCGAGCAGCCGGAACCGGGACCACCATGGAGCACCAGAGCAGGCTTCCCGACAGGATTGCCGCAGGTTTCCCAATAGACGCGATGCCCGTCGCCCACATCGAGCATACCGGAGTCGTAGGGATCAAGATGAGGGTAGAGGTCGGGCATCGATCATGCTTATCACGATGGTGCTGTCATGCCAGACGTGACCTCAAGGTAAGCGCAGCGTATTCCGCCTACCCCTTCCCCAAAGCCTGCGCCACGTCATGGACCTGATCGCCGACGCGGCGGATGGTCTCCACCACCTGTCGACGCGGGACGTTCCAGCGGTCGGACCAGTACTGGAGATCCCACGGCTCGAGGATGTTGATGCGGGTCGAGTCCTGCGGATGTCTTCTGCTGACGCCCATGTCTGCGTCCCCGGTCGATCCCAAGCGTGCCTTCGATCCGACGCAACGGTTTGGGATCACATAGGAAGGACGGGCCGGATGTCAGCCCGTGCCGGTGCACCTTTTTGAGGCAGCGCCTATTCCGCCGCCTCGTGGTGCTCCTCCGCGCTCGTGAACTGGAGCCGGGCCAAACGGGCGTAGAGGCCGCCCTGGGCAAGCAGGGTCTCGTGGGTGCCCTCCTCCACGATCACACCCTTGTCCATGACCAGGATGCGGTCGGCGGATCGGACCGTGGCGAGGCGGTGGGCGATGACGAGCGTGGTGCGACCTTCCATCAGCCGGTCGAGGGCCGTCTGGACCTTGCGCTCGCTCTCCGCGTCGAGCGCCGAGGTCGCTTCGTCGAGAAGCAGGATCGGGGCGTCCTTCAGGATCGCCCGGGCGATGGCCAGGCGCTGGCGCTGGCCGCCCGAGAGGGTCACGCCCCGCTCGCCGATCATCGTCCGGTAGCCTTCCGGCAGAGCCTGGATGAAGCCGTCGGCCGAGGCGAGTTCGGCGGCGCGGAAGACCTCGGCCTCCGTGGCCTCGGGGCGCCCGTAGCGGATGTTGTCGAGGACGGAGGCGGCGAAGATCGTCGGCTCCTGCGGCACGAGGGCCATCCGGGCGCGCAGGGCCGTGGGATCGGCCTCGTGGACCGCGACGCCGTCGACGCGGATCGTGCCGCTCTGCGGATCGTAGAAGCGCAGAAGCAATTGCAGGATGGTGCTCTTGCCCGCCCCCGAGGGCCCGACGATCGCGACCCGCTCGCCGGATCTCACCGCAAAGCTCAGACCGTGAATCGCCCGCTGGTCGGCGCGGGTCGGATAAGCGAAATGTACACCCTCGAACGCCACCGTGCCGAGCGGCGGCTCCGGCAGGGCCTTGGGGTTCTGCGGCCTCTCGACGGCGGGCTTCGCCGCGAGGATCTCGCCGAGGCGCTCCGCCGCGCCGGCCGCCTGGGCGAGCTCGCCATAGACCTCCGAGAGCTGGCCGAGGGAGCTCGCCGCAAAGACCGCGTAGAGCACGAACTGCGACAGGCGACCGCCCGTCATCTGCCCGGCCAGCACGTCCTGCGCGCCGTACCAGAGCACGCCGACCACGCTCGCCGATACAAGGAAGATGCCGGCTCCCGTCAGGAAGGCCCGCATGGTCGTGGAGAGCCTTGCGGCACCGAAGGCCTCCTCGGCGGCGGCCGTAAAGCGGGCGGCCGTAAGGCTTTCCATGCCGAAGGCCTGCATGGTCCGCACGGCCCCGATGGCCTCCGCCGCATAGGCCGAGGCGTCGGCGAGCCTGTCCTGTGCGGCCCGCGAGCGTCGCCGCACGGCGCGGCCGGAGAAGACCAGGGGCAGGACGATGACCGGGATGGCGAGCAGCACGAGCGCCGAGAGCTTCGGGCTCGTGATGATCATGAGGACGGTGGCACCCAGGAAAAGGAAGAGATTGCGCAGGGCGATGGAGATGCTGACCCCGAAGGCCGCCTTGACCTGGGTGGTGTCGGCCGTGAGCCGGGAGACGATCTCGCCGCTCTTGGTCTGGTCGAAGAAGGCCGGATCGAGCGAAGTCAGGTGCCGGAACACGGCGGAGCGCAGGTCCGCCACCACCCGCTCGCCGAGGGTGATGACGCAGTAATAGCGCAAGGCGCTCGCCAGGGCGAGAACGCCCACGACCACGACTAGGAGAACGAAATAGGCGCCGATATAGGCCCGCCCCTCTTCCGAGAAGCCGAAATCGATGACGCGCCGCACCGCGATCGGCATGACGAGCGTGGCCCCGGAGGCCACCGCGAGCGCCGCCAGCGCGGCCGCGATCCGCCCCTTGTAGGCCAGTCCGTAGGGGACGAGCGGCTTCAGGGCGCTGAGCGCAGCCTTGGGGCGGGTCTGCCCTTGGGAATGATCGGCCATGACACCTTGCGTTTTACGGAATCGCCACAAGGGGCGGTTTAGCACCTTTGCCCCGGCTTGTTTCAAGGTCTTAAGTGAGGTATAGGCGCGCATTCATCAATTCAGGCTCGATCTCAACATTGCGGGCTGACCAGATCTGGCTGGCCGCGAGAAGGACTATGGCAATGGCGCGCAAAGAAACCGATCACCCCGATTACCACTTCATCAAAGTGGTCATGACCAACGGCACCGAGTTCACGACCCGCTCGACCTACGGCAAAGAGGGCGACACCCTCAACCTCGACATCGACCCGAACACCCATCCGGCCTGGACCGGCGGTACGCAGCAGCTGCTCGACCGCGGCGGCCGCGTGTCGCGCTTCAACTCGAAGTTCGGCGGCCTGGGCCTCGGCGCCAAGAAGTAATCCGCGTCCTTCGGACCGGAACCGAAAAAGCCCCGCTTCGGCGGGGCTTTTTCTTTGTCGGCGTCGGGGAGCCGCCTCAGGCCGCCTCCCTGGCGGCGGGCTCATCGAGCGCCTTCAGGGTGCGGATCTCGCGGAGAAGCTCCCGGTTCAGGAATTCCAGCGAGCGCAGGCGCTCCTCCATCTCGTCGATGGTGCGGTTGCCCGTGTTCTGCAGCAGGAACACCATCAGGAAGGTGCAGATCGTGGTGCCGGTGTTGATCACGAGCTGCCACGTATCGGAGAACTGGAAGACGGGTCCGGAGATGGCCCAGACGGCCACGAGCAGGCAGGCCGCCATGAAGGCATAGGGGCTGCCCAGGTTGTCGGAAATCCATTCGGACAGGATTTCGAACCGATTGGTGATGAACTTTTTCATGGAACTCTCCTCGCGACCAGCCGCCACGGGCCCGATCGCAGGAGAGCCGAGCGATCAGCCTTCTGCGCGAGCCTGAGGCGGCATGGTCTTTCGACTGTCGCTTGACATGGGTTGCATATCCTTGGGTTGACGGCACAAGAGCGGCCGACAGGTTAGGTGTAGACCTTCAGGCAGGGGTTTCAACCCTTCGACGCGGAGTTAGCGCAGGGTGCGGCATCGTGGCCGCTCCCCTTGCTCACTTCACCGCCCCAAAGGCCCGCTGCAGCATTCCGAGCTGGGTGGCGACCGGGTTGGGGCCCGGGGCCCGGGGAGCCTCCTCGGCCTCCGAGATGAGGCGTTCGAGATGCAGGATCCGGGCGTGGAGCCGGGTCGCGAGGCCCATCAGGTCCCGCAGGCGGGCGGGAAGCCCCTCGTATTCGGCGATGGTGGTCGCGGTGTCCTGGGAGTTCAGGCGGACGCGGTTCTTTTCCAGCTGAGCCTGATCGGCCGTGATCTCCCCTTCCGCCACGGCCCGCTGGAGCAGCAGCCATGAGGCGACCTGCATGAGGCGAGTGGTGAGACGCATGCTCTCGCTGGCATAGACGAGGCTCGCCTGGCGCGGCAGGTGGCGGGATTCCTCGCGGCCCGGGCCATCGAGATAGGCAGCCGTTTCCTCGATGAGCTCCATGCCCTCCTGGAAAAGAGCCTTGAAGGCCTCGGAACCCACGAAGCTCTGCCCGAACCGGACAGGATCGATGTCGAGCTGGATCACGTCGGGTTCGTTCACGCACATCTCCCAAAAAATCTCTCCCCCGCGCCTCACAGGCGGGGGTTACGCAATGTTGAGAAGAGTATAGGACGGTCTGATCGGGCCTGCCTCGGTAACCTCTTCTTAAGGTTAAGGCGGCGCCGATAAAAATCGAGCCGCGCGAGGCGGCTCTTGAAGTCTAACAGGGAAGCGTCAAACAGAGTGGGCTTCGAAGCCACTCGGCATCCAGGGAGAAGCCCGGATGCCGTCAGGTCTATCCGGGAATGGTTAATGCGCCGTTAAGGACGTTTTTTCGTTACGGCGGGATCAGTCCTGCCCCAGCTTGAAGAACGCGCTCGCGGCCGCGCGGGAGTTTTCCTTGCGGGCCCTGGCCTCCCTGATGCGGGCGATCTCCCGCTCCAGCACATCCACGCGCTCGTCGAGCTCGTCGATGGAGAGCATCGAGAGATCCTGGCCGATTTCATGTCCGCTCATGATCTGGCGCGGTTCATCGGCGAAGGGATCGAGAGCCATGGCATTCTCCTCTTCAACGGTTGGTCATTCGGTCAATCTGGCATGTATTCCTTGGCACCGGAGCCTATATCCCGGGAGATTGTTGACCAAAGGAGGGAAAAATGGGGCAGATCCCTGAGATGATGCGCGCGGTGATCGCCGAAGGAAGCGGCGGACCGGAGGTTCTCAAGGTGGTCCAGCGCCCTGTTCCCACGCCCAAGGAGGGCGAGATCCTGGTGCGCGTGAGGGCCGCGGGCGTGAACCGCCCCGACGTAATCCAGCGGCAAGGGGGCTATCCGCCCCCTCCCGGCGCCCCGGACATCCTCGGGCTCGAGGTCGCCGGCGAAGTGGCGGCTACGGGCCCGAACGCCGCCCGCTTTGCCGTCGGGGCTCCGGTCATGGCCCTGGTGCCGGGCGGCGGCTATGCGGACTACGCGGTCGTCCACGAGAGCAACGCCCTTCCCATTCCCCCGGGCCTCTCCTTCGAGGAAGCGGGCGCCATCCCGGAGACCTATTTCACCGTCTGGACCAATGTCTTCGACCGGGGCCGCCTGCAATCGGGCGAGACGCTCCTCGTCCATGGGGGGACTTCCGGCATCGGCACCACGGCGATCCAGCTCGCCAAGGCCTTCGGCGCCACCGTGATCGCCACGGCCGGCAGCCAGGAGAAATGCGATGCCTGCCTGCGCCTCGGCGCCGACGTGGCGATCAATTACCGGAGCCAGGACTTCGTGACCGCCGTCAAGGAGGCCACGGGCGGCCGGGGCGCGGACGTGATCCTCGACATGGTCGGCGGCGACTACATTTCCCGCAACTACGAGGCGGCCGCCCAGGACGGCCGGATCGTGCAGATCGCCTTTCTCCAGGGTCCGAAAGCCGAGGTCGATTTCCGCCGCCTGATGGTCAAGCGGCTGACCCATACGGGTTCGACCCTGCGCCCGCGCTCGCCCGCCGAGAAGGCCGACATCGCCGAGGCCCTGGAGGAGAAGGTCTGGCCGCTCCTGGCGCAGGGGCGATGCAGGCCGGTGATGGATTCGACATTCGCCTTCGAAGACGTGGCAAAGGCCCATGCCCGCATGGATGGGGGCGAGCATATCGGTAAGATCGTTCTCACCCTTTAAAATTTGCAACATACCGGCACGATCCCTATAATCATCTCGTTTCCCTCACATCGTGAGACGAGATGCTCCGGTCCGGACCGGTTCGGAGCGCGAGAGAGTTTTGCCGTGCGGCGCCGATGATCCGGCGCCCGGCCTGAAGGAGGTTCACGTAGATGTCCCAGGGACCGTTGATGCCGAAGGCGACAGCCGTCTGGCTCGTCGAGAATACATCGCTGTCGTTCGACCAGATCGCCGATTTCTGCAAGCTGCACCCGCTCGAGGTGAAGGGCATTGCCGACGGCGAGGTCGCGGCCGGCATCAAGGGCCTCGACCCGGTGACCACGGGCCAGCTGACCCGTGAGGAGATCGAGAAGGCTCAAGCCGACCCGAACCACCACCTCCGGCTCGCCGAGTCGCGGGTGAAGCTGCCGGAGCAGAAGCGGGTCAAGAAGGGGCCGCGCTACACTCCCGTGTCCCGCCGCCACGACCGCCCCAACGCGATCCTCTGGCTCGTGCGCAACCATCCCGAGCTGAAGGACGCGCAGATCATGCGTCTGGTGGGCACCACCAAGACGACGATCCAGCAGGTCCGCGAGCGCACCCACTGGAACTCGGCCAGCCTCTCGCCCATGGACCCGGTCACCCTCGGCCTGTGCTCGCAGATCGACCTCGACTTCGAGGTGCAGCGCGCCGCCAAGGACCGCCCGCATGTGGAGGCCCAGGACCATGGCGGCACCCTGATGCCGGCCGAGGTCTCGACGGCCCCCGAGCGGGTCGACCCCTTCGCCGACATGAGCCGCCCGAAGCCGGCCCAGGAAGAGAGCATCGACGTCAACTCGGTCTTCGCCAAGCTCAAGCAGCTCAAGCGCGACGACGAGGACGAAGAGTAAGTTTCTTCATGCAAAAGGCCCGGAGCGATCCGGGCCTTCTTCGTTTTCGGGACCTTATCCTTGACGCTTCGGCCGTCTCCGGCGCGGCCTTGCCGGCCTGTCGCGATTACGTTCGAACTCTGTCTTCGCCCCGACGGCATCGATGCGCGCCACATTGCGCTGGTCCTTGGCCGCTCGATGAGCCAACGCCTTTTCATCGTCTCCCAGGGCCTGCGCCAGCAACGCTTCGAAACGGGCCTGCCCGTCCTCTTTCTCTTCCGTCATCCGCAAGGTTTCCTACCCCGCCAGTCCCCTGGCCCGCAGCGCGTCGCCGATCTCGGACAGGATCATGGGATCGTCGATGGTGGCGGGCGTCGACCAGGTGTCGCCATCGGCGATCTTCTTCATGGGGCCGCGCAGGATCTTTCCGGCGCGGGTCTTGGGCAGGCGCGCGACGGTGATCGCGAGCTTGAAGGCGGCCACGGGGCCGATTTTCTCGCGCACCAGGGCCACGAGTTCGGCCTCGATGGCCTCGGGCGGCCGGTCGATGCCGGATTTGAGCACCACGAAGCCGCACGGCACCTCGCCCTTGAGCGCGTCCTTCACGCCGATCACCGCGCATTCCGCCACTGCCGGATGGGAGGCCAGCACCTCCTCCATGCCGCCCGTGGACAGCCGATGGCCCGCGACATTGATGATGTCGTCGGTGCGGCCCATGACCCAGATATAGCCGTCCTCGTCGAGATAGCCGGCGTCCGAGGTGTTGTAGTAGCCGGGATAGACCGAGAGATAGGATTCCCGGAACCGCTCGTCCGCCTGCCACAGGGTCGGCAGGGCGCCGGGCGGCAGGGGCAGCTTGATGACGATGGCGCCCATCGTGTTGGGGCCGACCGGCCGCCCGCCCTCATCAAGCACTTCGAGGATGTATCCCGGCATCGGCACCGTGGGCGAGCCGTGCTTCACGGGCAGCGCGCCCAAGCCCAGCGGGTTGCCCGCGACCGGCCACCCGGTCTCCGTCTGCCACCAATGGTCGATAACCGGCACCTGAAGGATGTCCTCGGCCCATTGGACCGTGTCGGGATCGGCCCGCTCGCCCGCCAGGAACAGGGCGCGGAACGAGGAGAGGTCGTATGTCCTCAGGAGCTCCGCCTTCGGATCCTCCTTCTTGATGGCGCGGAACGCCGTGGGCGCGGTGAAGAGGGTCACGACGCCATGGTCGGAGATCACCCGCCAATAGGCGCCCGCATCGGGCGTTCCCACCGGCTTGCCCTCATAGAGAATGGCCGTGCAGCCGTGCAGCAGCGGCCCATAGACGATGTAGGAATGGCCCACCACCCAGCCGACGTCCGACGCGGCCCAGAACACTTCGCCAGGCTTCACGCCGAAGAAATGCTCCATGGACCATTTGAGCGCGACCATGTGGCCGCCGTTGTCGCGCACCACGCCCTTGGGGATGCCGGTCGTGCCGGAGGTGTAGAGGACATAGAGCGGATCGGTCGCGGCCACCGGCACGCATTCGGCCCGGCGGCCCTCCGCCTCCGCATCCGTGACGGCGTCGGCCCAGTCCCGGTCGCGCCCCTCGATGAGGGCGCAGGCGAGCTGCGGCCGCTGGAAGACGAGGCAGGCTTCCGGCTTGGACGAGGAGAGCGAAATGGCCTCATCCAGCAGCGGCTTGTAGGGAATGACGCGCGCCCCCTCGATGCCGCAGGATGCGGAGAGGATGACCTTCGGCTTCGCATCGTCGATGCGGGTCGCCAGCTCCTTGGCGGCAAAGCCGCCGAAGACCACCGAATGGATCGCCCCGATGCGGGCGCAGGCCAGCATGGCGAAGCTCGTCTCCGGGATCATCGGCATGTAGATGACGACGCGATCCCCCTTCGTGACGCCCATCTCCTGAAGCACGGCCGCGAGCGTCGCCACCTCGTCCCGCAGCTCGGCATAGGTGATGCTGCGCTTCGTGCCGGTGACCGGGCTGTCATAGATGATCGCCGCCTGGCCGCCCCGGGTCGCCGCATGCCGGTCGACGGCGTTGTAGCAGGTGTTGCACTCGGCCCCGACGAACCAGCGGCCGTAGATGCCGGCTTGGCCATCGAACACCTTCGCGGCCGGTTTGATCCAGTCGATCTCCCGCGCCGCCTGTTCCCAGAAGCCGACCGGATCGGCTTTCCAGCCGGCATAGACCTCATGATAGCGGCTTTGGGCGGATGGCATGGCGTTCCCCCTTGCGTTCTCTGCATGAGACTTCAAGCGCCTGCTGTGGTAGCAGGCCATCAAGCCGTGGTCAGGGGCGACTTTCGGTGAGTCGACTTTCGGCGAGTGTTGTCGTGATTACCGATCCCCTCTTCTATGCCGCCGCCATTCCCGCGGTGATCCTGCTCGGGCTGGCCAAGGGCGGGTTCTCGGGCCTCGGCGTCCTTTCGCTGCCCCTGATGGCCCTGGTGGTCTCGCCCGTGCAGGCCGCCGCCATCACCCTGCCGATCCTGATCGTGCAGGATGTGGTGTCGGTCTGGGCCTATCGGCATACCTGGGATCGGCGCAACGTGGTGATCATGCTCCTGGGCGCCATCTCGGGCATCGTCACGGGCTATCTCCTGGCCGCCCAAGTCTCCGATGCGGCCGTCAAGCTGGCCGTCGGGGTGATCTCCGTGGCCTTCGCCATCCGCCGCATGGTGGTGGAGCGCCGCGCGACCCCGCCCAAGCCAGCCCCGGCCGACGTGCCGCGCGGCGTCTTCTGGGGCTGGGTCACGGGTTTCACCAGCATGATCGCCCATGCGGGCGGGCCGCCCTTCCAGATCTATGTCATGCCCCAGCGCCTGCCGCGGGACATCTTCGTCGGCACCGGAGCCGTGCTCTTCGCGCTGGTCAACTGGATCAAGGTGCCACCCTATCTGGCGCTCGGGCAGTTCACGGCGGAGAACATGACGACCGCCGGCGCCCTGTTCCCGGTGGCCATCGCGTCGACCTGGGCCGGCGTGCTGCTTGTGCGACGGGTCTCAGGCCAGGCGTTCTACACGGCCGTCTACGTTCTGCTGATCCTCGTCGGCGCCAAGCTCATCTACGACGGCGCAGTGGCTTATCTCTAGGATATCCGCGAAAAAGCCGCCGCTCCTTGGTGAAGCGACGGCTTCTTCAGTTGGGAAAGGGTGAGGGATCGGGTGGCTAGTGCACCACCGATTCGGACGTTCTCAGTCTTGTAATCTCGTCCTTAAGCTGAAGCTTCTTCCTCTTGAGTTCTGCCAGCCTCATGTCATCCGACGACGGTCTGTTGAGCGTATCCTGGATCTCTCGCTCGAGGGCGCGGTGCTTCCGTTCCAGTTCCGTCAGGTGATTCTGCAGCGGCATGTCAGTTCCTCCTATTCGATCTACTGACGGACAACATTGTGGCAGACAGAGTGTGGCGAGTCGAAGGCGAAATTCAAAGATTCGAGAGTAGAAGATGCTCCGGCTATCTTGCTCTCCACAGGGCCCGAGAGCATACTTCCGCCCGTCTTGGCCCGGCTGCCGAACGCAGCTTGGCATCTAGCGCATCGTGCGGAAAAGTGGGCCCGGTTTCCGCAGCCAGCGATGCGCCGCTTAAGGGATTGAGCATCGGATCGATCCCAAAAGTGGAATCCACTTTTGGGTCCGAGGCTCTAGGTATTTTCAATGACCGAATTGGCTGAACTGGAAGCGGAACTGGCCCGTCTGAAACAGGAGCACCGTGATCTCGACATGGCCATCGACGCCCTGGAGAGCATGGTCGCCGGGGACCAGCTCCAGGTTCAGCGCTTGAAGAAGCGCAAGCTTTCCCTCAAGGACCAGATCATCCGCCTCGAAGATCAGCTGACCCCCGACATCATCGCCTGAGAATCGCCCCGCCTTTTCGGGAACGCCCTTGCCTGCCCGAGACGGCTTCGCTATTCCCGCTGGGCAATCAAGGCCCTGAAGCCGGAGCCACACCATGGCGCGTCCTCCTATTGCCATCATCATGGGCAGCCAGTCCGACTGGGCCACCATGCGCCACGCGGCCGAGACGCTCGATGCCCTGGGCGTTCCCTACGACACCCGCATCGTCTCCGCGCACCGCACGCCGGACAGGCTGGTGGCCTTCGCCAAGGGGGCCAGGGCGGAAGGGTTTCAGGTCATCATCGCAGGGGCCGGAGGAGCCGCCCACCTGCCCGGCATGACTGCCGCCATGACCCCCCTGCCCGTCTTCGGCGTGCCGGTGGAGTCGAAGGCTCTCTCGGGCCAGGACAGCCTGCTCTCCATCGTGCAGATGCCCGCCGGCATTCCGGTCGGCACGCTCGCCATCGGTCGCGCGGGTGCCGTGAATGCGGCGCTTCTCGCGGCCGCCGTGCTGGCCCTGCACGATCCCGCCCTCAGCCTGCGCCTCGACGAATGGCGGAAGCGCCAGAGCGAGAGCGTGGCCGAGCGCCCCTCCAACGAAGGCTAGAGAAACCCATGATCCGTCCCGGTTGCACCCTCGGCATTCTCGGCGGCGGCCAGCTCGGCCGCATGATCGCCATGGCGGCGGCGCAGCTGGGCCTGAGGACGCATATCTACGCGCCGGAGGAGAACAGCCCGGCCTTCGAGGTGGCGACCGAATACACCATCGCGCCTTATGAGGACGAGGCGAACCTGGTGCGCTTCGCCAAAGCCGTGGACGTGGTCACCTACGAGTTCGAGAACGTGCCGAGCGAGACGGCCGCTATCTTGAGCGCCCACGCGCTGCTCGCCCCCAATGCGCAGGCCTTGGCCGTGTCTCAGGACCGGTTTCTCGAAAAAAGCTTCATCGCGGGCCTCGGCATCGCGGTCGCGCCCTTCGCGCCGGTGTCCAGCGAGGCCGAGCTGACCGAGGCCGTCGGGCGGATCGGGCGCCCCGCCGTGCTCAAGACCCGCCGCTTCGGCTATGACGGCAAGGGGCAGGTGAAGATCGCGCCCGAGGCCGATCCCCTGGCGGCCTGGGAGGAGATCGGACGCGCAGCCTCCATCCTGGAAGGCTTTGTGCCTTTCGAGCGTGAGGTTTCCGTGGTGGCCGCCCGCACGGCCGCGGGCGCCTTCGCGGCCTATGACCTGTGCGCCAACGAGCATCGCAATCACATCCTGGACACCACCCGGGTCCCGGCCGGCGTCTCCCCTGAGACGGAGGAACAGGCTTTCCGCATCGCCCGCTCCATCGCGGAAGCGCTGGACTACGTGGGCGTGCTTGCGGTCGAGCTGTTTCTCGTAACCGGGGACGGGTCCGAGCGTCTCGTGGTGAACGAGATCGCCCCTCGGGTCCATAATTCCGGCCACTGGACCCTCGGCGGCGCCGCAACCTCGCAGTTTGAGCAGCATGTGAGGGCCGTCTGCGGCTGGCCTCTGGGAGGCACCGCCCGCCTCGGCCGGGTCGAAATGAAGAACCTGATCGGGCACGATGCGGACGCCTGGGAGGAAATTTTGGCCGATCCGGGAGCGCATCTGCATCTCTACGGCAAGTCGGAAGCCCGGGCGGGCCGCAAGATGGGTCATGTCACCCGGGTTTTTCCGGAACGGGGCTGAACCATTCCCAAACGGAACCGTTGCCCTCCGGATAGGCGCTTTTCTTGAGAAGCAACCCTGGACAGGCAAGGCTTCTTCTGGTATCGACGCCGACCAGATAGAGGTGCGCATGACGCGCCTCATTGCTTTTTTGTCACAATCGAAACGGTTCAAACACGAGGAATTCGCGTGCAGGTTCTTGTCCGGGATAACAACGTCGATCAGGCGCTCCGCGCTCTCAAGAAGAAGATGCAGCGTGAGGGTATCTTCCGCGAGATGAAGCTTCGCGGCCACTACGAGAAGCCGTCTGAGAAGAAGGCCCGCGAGAAGGCTGAAGCCGTCCGCCGCGCTCGCAAGCTGATCCGCAAGCGCATGCAGCGCGAAGGCCTGCTGCCTTCGAAGCCCCGTCCGACCCGCTAAGCTCTCCGAGCGGGCCTGAAAAGGCCTCGCCGATCGGTTGTGAACCAGCGCCCGTCGCGAAAGCGGGGCGCTGTTTGCATGTCTGGGGCACGTCTTTCCCGGCTGAAGCATCGGAATGCGACCCATAGGCCGCATCAGCGAAGACCGGATCCGCTTTCCGGTCGTTTCCCTAATTGCGAACTAAGTTGCAATTCCTGTTGCGTTATCGCCTTTTTGATGCCTTGTTTCGCGGCTGTTAAGGATTTCCCGCCAGAGTGCCGCTTCCTGGTACTGTGAGTAAATAAGCTGGAGACGAACGTGTTCGCCCCATCGATTCGCCGTTTTGCCCCCCTGAGCCTGACCTTCGTCGCCCTCGGCCTTTCCGCTTGCAGCACCGTGGGCGGAGGCCCCACCCAGCGCATCGCCGTGGTGGAAGAGGACACGCAGGGCACGAGCACGGTCAACATCTCCTCCCTGTCGGACGTGATCCAGCGCAACCCGAACGACCCGAGCGCCTACAACACCCGCGGGGCGGCCTATGCCCGCGTGGGCAATTACAGCAGCGCCATCGCCGATTTCACCAAGGCGGTGCAGCTCGACCCGAATTACGCGCCGGCCTATACCAATCGCGCGCTCGCGCTGCGGCAGACGAACCGTAACGACCAGGCGCTCTCCGACTTCACGCGCTCGATCCAGGCCGATCCCAATTACGGCCCAGCCTATATCGGCCGCGCCAACCTGTATCGCGCCCAGAACCAGTATCAGGAAGCCCTCGCCGACCTGAACATGGCGACCCGCCTGCTGCCCGAATCGGCCGAAGCGCTCCACTCGCGCGGCCTGCTCTACCAGCGCCAAGGCATGCACCAGCAGGCGATCCTGGACTTCGACGCCACCATCGACCGCAATCCCTTCGTGGGCGCCCCCTATGCGGCTCGCGGTCAGAGCTTCGTGGCGACGAACCAGTACGACAAGGCCATCGAGGACTTCAACGCGGCCCTCAACGTCGACAACAAGGACGCCAATTCCTGGGCTTGGCGCGGCGTGGCCCTCGAGCGCAAGGGCGACCGGAGCCAGGCGCTCGAGAGCTATCAGCGCGCGCTGGCCCTCGACAGCAGCAACAGCGTCGCCCGACAGGGCAGCTCCAAGCTCCAGGGTGGCGTCGCAGGGCTGTTCCGCTCGTAAAGCATCGGGCGCAAAAGTGGGAACCGGTTTTGCGCGGAAAGATGCGGTAGAACAAAAACTTGAAGCATCGGACGTGGGTTCACGTCCGATGCTTCAACGCCTCCGGAGCGAGGCCGCATGAACCCCGCCACTCCCCTGCGCGGCCTCGCCGATATCGAACGCCTTCTCGAAGCGCATGCGGACCTGCATGCGCTTCTTTCGCATGTGGAGAGCCTCGGGCTGCCGGATGGCTGGATCGGGGCGGGCTTTATCCGCAACACCGTCTGGGACGTGCTGCACGGACGCGCCGTTGATATGTCATGTCTCAATGATGTGGACGTCGTTTTTCTGGACCCTACCGATGTAAGCAAGGAACGAGACGCGTCGCTTGAAGCCCAGCTCCGAATCCTTGTGCCGGATATGACGTGGCAGGTGAGAAACCAGGCGCGAATGCATCATGCCAATGGGGACGCGCCCTACCGGAACACATGCGACGCAATTGCCTGCTGGCCGGAGACTGCCACGGCGATCGCCGCGCGTTCGGTCGGCGGCAAGGTCGAGATAATGGCGCCACACGGCATTCAGGATCTTCTGAACCTGATCGTGCGACCGACGCCAGCCTTCGAGCACAAGATGGGCGTGTACCGCAAACGGGTCGCGAGCAAGAATTGGCCCGCCCGCTGGCCGAAGCTGACGATGCTCATGACCTGGGACGAGGCTTATCCGGCTCTTCAGAGTTCCTTCGACAGGATCGAGACATAAGGCTCGAAGCCGAAGGTGCGGTAGGTGCGCTCGGCCCGCTCATTGGCCGCGAGAACGCCGATGAAGAGACGCTTGAGGCCAGCCTCCCGGGTCAGGCGCTCGGCTTCCTTCAGGAAGGCTTGACCGATGCCCTGCCCGCGCCAGTCGCCATGCACGATCAGGTCCGTCACCGTGCCGTGGTTGCGCACGCCGTCGATCACATAGGCAGCATCCTGATCGAGCGAGAATCCCATGGCGCCGACGGTCACGCCCTCGGCCACCGCCAGGACGACCCGGCCGCTGCGCCGGGACAGGCGCTGCATCAGCTCGTCGTAATACTCCGCCGCGGCCCCGTAGTCCCGCCGCCGGTCGCCCACGAGATCGGCCTCGAAGACGTTGAGCTGATGGATCAGCTCGATGACGGCATCCCGGTCGGCCGGGAGGGCGGTGCGGAGGAAGATGTTGGACATGAGGAATTTCCGAATAGAAGACGGCTTCTTAAATCAGTTTTTGCTCTAGCCGTCATTGCCGCCTCTTGTCATGGCCGGGCTTGTCCTGGCCATCCCGATGCGATGGAGCGCCGTGCCTCAATGAATCGAGATCACCGGCACGAGGCCGGTGATGACACAAAAATGCCCGGCGCGCGGCCGGGCATGCAACATTTTCCTGACGGTCAGATCAGAGATTCTTCAAGATCTCGTCCACCACCTTCTTGGCGTCGCCGAAGAGCATCATGGTGTTGTCGCGGAAGAACAGCTCGTTCTCGACGCCCGCATAGCCGGAGCCCATGCCGCGTTTGATGAACAGCACGGTCTTGGCACGCTCCACGTCGAGGATCGGCATGCCGTAGATCGGTGAGGACGGATCGGTCTTGGCGGCCGGGTTCGTCACGTCGTTGGCGCCGATGACGAAGGCGACGTCGGCCTGCGCGAACTCGCCGTTGATGTCCTCGAGCTCGAACACCTCGTCGTACGGCACGTTGGCTTCCGCCAGCAGCACGTTCATGTGGCCCGGCATGCGGCCCGCCACCGGATGGATGGCGTACTTCACCTCGACGCCCTCGCTCTTGAGCTCGTCTGCCATCTCGCGAAGCGCGTGCTGCGCCTGGGCGACCGCCATGCCGTAGCCCGGCACGATGATGACCTTGGCGGCGTTCTTCATGATGAAGGCGGCATCGTCCGCCGAGCCCTGCTTGACGGGACGGGTCTCGACCGCACCGCTCGCGGCGGCGGCCGTCTCGCCGCCGAAGCCGCCGAGAATCACGGAGATGAAGGAGCGGTTCATGCCCTTGCACATGATGTAGGACAGGATCGCGCCAGAGGAACCGACCAGCGCGCCCGTGATGATGAGCGCGAGGTTGCCCAGCGTGAAGCCGATGCCCGCCGCCGCCCAGCCCGAATAGGAGTTGAGCATCGACACGACCACCGGCATGTCCGCGCCGCCGATGGGGATGATCAGCGTCACGCCGAGCACGAAGGAGACCAGCACGATCAGCCAGAAGGCCGCATGGCTCTCGGTGCGGATGAAGACGACGAGCAGCACCAGCAGAAGAAGGCCGAGGGCGATGTTGATCAGGTGCCGGCTCGGCAGCAGGATCGGCCTGCCGGACATGCGCCCGTCAAGCTTCAGGAACGCGATCACGGAGCCGGTGAAGGTGATGGCCCCGATGGCGACGCCGAGCGCCATCTCGAACAGCGACCCGCCGTGGATGGTGCCTTCCGAGCCGATGCCGAAGGCCTGCGGCGCGTAGAGGGCGCCCGCCGCCACCAGCACGGCCGCGAGGCCCACCAGGGAGTGGAAGGCGGCCACAAGCTGCGGCATCGCCGTCATGGGTACGCGTTTGGCGACCACGGCGCCGATGCCGCCGCCGATGGCCAACCCCAGGACCACCAGGGCCCAGCCGCCGAATCCGCTCGGCGGGGAGACGAACAGGGTGGTGAGGATGGCGATCCCCATGCCCACCATGCCGTAGAGGTTGCCCTGCCGGGAGGTGGTGGGATGGGACAGGCCGCGCAGCGCCAGGATGAACAGGACGCCGGAGACGAGGTAGAGGATCGAGGCTAGATTGGCCGACATCGCCTCATCCCTTCTTGCGGTACATGGCAAGCATGCGCTGGGTCACCAGGAAGCCGCCGAAGATGTTGATGCTGGCAAGCACAAGGCCGACGAAGCCGAGCGCCCGGGCCCAGATCGGGCCTTCGCCGAGGGACGGCGCCACGTTGACGCCCACCGCCAGCAGCGCGCCGACCACGATCACCGATGAGATGGCGTTGGTGACCGACATCAGCGGCGTATGCAGCGCCGGGGTCACCGACCAGACCACGTAGTAGCCGACGAAGATTGCCAGCACGAAGATCGCGAGGCGGAACACGGTCGGGTCGACGGCCCCGTGGGTCACGATTGCGGCGGCATTGCCGGCGGCCTCGGCCACTTGGTCGGCGATGGTCTGGGCCGCCTCGGCCGGGCGGCGGGCAGCCTCTGCCGCCGCTCGGGCCTGCTCGACGGCCTGTTCGGGCGTAAGCGTTGCCATGGTGTCCTCCCCTGGACGGTTTAAGCGGTCGGCTGGAAGGCGGTGTGGACGATGGCGCCGTCACGGGTCAGGCAGGTGGCCTTGACCAGCTCGTCGTCCCATTTCACGGCCAGAGCCTTGGTTTCCTTGTCCACCAGCGTCTCGACGAAGGCATAGAGGTTCTTCGCGTAGAGGCTGGATGCGCTGGCGGCGAGGCGTCCGGGCACGTTGAGGTGGCCCACGATCTTCACGCCGTTATGGTCCACCACTTGGCCTGCCTGGGCCAGCTCGCAATTGCCGCCGCGCTCCACCGCCAGATCGACGATGACCGAGCCGGGTTTCATGGATTCAACCATGGCCCGCGAGACGAGCTTCGGGGCCGGGCGGCCGGGAATGAGCGCCGTGGTGACGACGATGTCCTGCTTGGCGATATGGGAGGCGACAAGCTCGGCCTGCTTGGCCTTGTAAGCGTCCGACATTTCCTTGGCGTAGCCGCCGGCGGTCTCGGCCTGCTTGAACTCGTCGTCCTCGACCGCGATGAACTTGGCGCCCAGGCTCTCCACTTGCTCCTTGGCGGCGGGACGCACGTCGGTGGCGGTCACCACGGCGCCGAGGCGACGGGCGGTGGCGATGGCCTGGAGACCGGCGACGCCTGCGCCCATGACGAAGACCCGGGCCGCCGGCACGGTGCCGGCCGCCGTCATCATCATCGGCATGGCACGGCCGTATTCGGCGGCACCGTCGATGACGGCCCGGTAGCCGGCGAGATTGGCCTGGGAGGACAGCACGTCCATGACCTGCGCGCGGGTGATGCGGGGCATCAGCTCCATGGCGAAGGCGGAGACCCGCGCATCGGCCAGGGCCTTGAGCGCGGCGTCCTGGCCGTAGGGGTCCATGATGGCGATGACGAGGGCGCCGGGCTTAACGCCCGTCAGCTCACCCTCGGCGGGGCGGCGGACCTTGAGGACGACATCGGCATCCTTCAGGGCATCCTCAGCCGAGCTGACGATGGACGCCCCTGCGGCCTCGAACTCGGCATCGGGAATGCCGGCCTTGATGCCGGCCCCGGCCTGGACGACCACGTCCGCGCCGAGGCTTTTGTATTTCTTGACCGTTTCAGGGGTGGCGGAAACACGGGTCTCCGCTCCATCGGTTTCGGAGAGAACGGCGATCCGCATATAGGCCCCCCTGGATGTGGTCAACGGCTTGAAATCAAGCTCTTATCTCGTGTCTGTTTCTCGAAAGGCTCTCCGCCGCTCAGTAGAGGATGAGCGCCAGGACGAGGAGGATTCCGACTGCTGCCGGAGCTCGCACGCCCACGGAGGGAGCCACTGCGCCGATGCCGCCCGCGACGAGCGAGAGGATCACGCCGAAGATCGCCGTGAGCCAGGCATGCTTGATGCCGCCGACGGCCAGCGCCAGCACGTGGCAGATGATGACCGCGGTGGCGATTTCCGCAAACTGGACAAATCCGTGATAGGTCGCCTCGTGAGCGCGGCCGTCCATATCCGGACTGTAGCCCCCGTGCGGCGCATGTTTTGTATCGGCCATGATTCAAAGCCCTGTTCAGCGTCACTAGTTAACTGCTGCGTTTAGCGCATGCCGTCAGGAGCCGCAATCTTTCGAATGGCTCCAAACGAAAACTTTATGAATGCTTTTCGCATCTATTTGATCCCCAGGAACTCGCGCCACTGGGGCAGGCAGACGGTCTCGTAATCGTATTTCGAAACGGCGATCCGTCGGGCTTCCGCGGCCATGGCGGCGGACTTCTCCCTGTCCGCCAGCGTCTCGCGCACCCGCTCCGCGAGAGCCTTCTCGTCGAAGAAGGGGAAGAGGCGTCCATTGACGCCGTCCTGGACAATCTCGCGGACCGGTTCGGTGTCCGAGGCCACGATCCGGCATTCCAGCGCCATGGCCTCGATGGAGGACCAGGAGAGCACGAAGGGATAGGTCATGTAGACGTGGGCCGAGGAGACCTGCAGGACCCGCACGAACTGGTCGTAAGGCAGGTTTCCGACGAAATGGATCCGGGACCAGTCCACCGGTCGCTCGATTCGGGATTTGAAGACGTCGAACCAGGTTTGCCCCTTCGGGGCGGAACCGGAATAGCTCGTTCCCCGGCCGCCGATGACGACCACGCGAAGCTCGGGATCGATGTCGAGAAGATAAGGCAGGCTCTTGAAGACCACGTGGGCGCCGCGCATGGGCTCGATGTTGCGGGTCACATAGGTGACCACGGGCTTCTCACGGGTGAGCTGCGGCCCGTTCTCGCCGAGCTGGATCCTGACGTTCGGGTCGGGCTGAAGCCTCTGGGTGTCGATCCCGTCATGGATGATGGCGAGACGGTCCCGCAGGTAGGTCGGGAACGTGTCCCGCTGGTAGCGGGTCGGGGCCACGGCCGCATCGGCGGCATCGAGGGCGCCGAGCTGCATGGAGTTCTTCAGGCGCAGGCGCCAGATCACCTCCTCGTCGGTGACCGGGAACTCGGGATCGAAATCGAGGTCCTGCCCCTTGGCGTGATAATAATATTCGAAATAGGCCACGTGGCGGGCCTTGGGCCAGACGTCCTTCAGGAACAGGTTCTCGCCCCAGCCCGTGTTGACCACCACCACATCCGGCTCGAACCCCTGCTCCGCCAGGGCCTTGGCCTTGTGGGCGACGCCATAGGCCCGGCGCAGGCGCGGGACGACCGGGGAGTAACGGTTCTGATAAGGCGCGTCCTCCGGGCCGGGGACCGCATTGTAGGAGAAGTACTTCACCCCCGGGATGGAGCATTGCTTGACCATCCCCAGGCCCACGACCTCATGCCCCTCGGCCACGAAGGTCCTGGCCAGACGAAGGAACTGGCCTGGAAAATTCTGGTGAACGAAAGCGATTTTCATAGGCTGCCTCTAACGTACCGTCATGCGTAAGGCTTAACGGCAAAAGATGCAACCTCATTACATGGGATTTGGTAAACCGGAAGCCGCCAGGGCCTCTTTCTGTTTCTGCTCCAGGTTCTCCAGGGAGAAGCGTTCAATTTCGTTCTCGAACAACCGGTGATAGTTCAGCTCGGCCTTCAGGTGCAGGAAGACCGCGCCCAGGCCCACGGCGGCCCGGTCCATGAACACGAACTCGCGCGGGACGGTGACCGGTCCCTTCTCCTTCAGGGCCTTGTGAACCTCGAAAGCTTGGCGGCGGCCGTATTCGCCGGGCTTCACACCATCGGCCACGGTGCGGACCCGATCGTCGAGGAGCGGAGCATAGATGAAGCGGGCCCAGATGTTGAGGATGTCGATCAGCTCGTTCGAGAGGCTCTTGAACCCCCAGGTCTCGTAGGCATGGACCACCCGGGCCCGGTCGTCGGTCTGGAGCCCGCGATAGAGGTCGACCACGCCGCCGACGAAGCGTGGATGGAAGATGCGGACGCAGCCGTAATCGAGGAGGTTGATCCCCCTCGCCTCTCCGCCTTCCGAGAAGACCGTGTAATTGCCGAGATGCGGATCGCCGTGGATGACGGCCGCATGGCTGAAGGGATGCCACCAGGCCTTGAACATGGCAACCGCCAGCCGGTTGCGGATCTCGACCGGCGCTTCGGTGAACCCGAGGATCTTCTCGCCCTCCAGCCATTCGAGCGACAGGAGGCGCTTCGTCGAGAGCTCCGGATGGACCCGGGGCACGCGGACTTCCTCAACGTCGGCGAGGGTCCGGGCATAGAGCGCCGCGTGTTTCGCCTCGCGCTCATAGTCGAGCTCCTCGCGCACCCGCTCGCCGATCTCCTTGGCGATCTCGCGGGTGTCGATGGCGGGATCCATGCGGCGGTGGAGGGCGAAGACGAGTTCGAGCTGGCTCAGATCCGCCTCCACGGCGGATTGCATGTCGGGGTATTGAAGTTTGCAGGCGAGCTTCTCGCCCTCCTTCGTGGTCGCCCGATGGACTTGGCCGAGCGACGCGGCCGCCGCCGGAGTGAGATCGAAGGTCCCGAACCGGCTCTGCCATTGGGGCCCCAGCTCCGCCTGCATGCGCCGTTTCACGAAGGCCGCTCCCATGGGGGGCGCCTCGCTCTGGAGTTTCTGCAGCTCCGCGGCGTATTCGGGCGGGATAAGGTCCGGGATGGTGGCCAGAAGCTGCGCCACCTTCATGATCGGACCTTTCAGCCCGCCGAGCGCCTGGGCCAGCACCGCCGCGTTGGACGCGTCGCGCGCATCGCCCCCGAACAGCCGCGAACCGGCCATGCGGGCCGCCACCCCGCCCATATTGGCGCCCACCCGGGCGTAACGGGCGGCGCGCGCGGAGAAGCGGTTCGCTTCGCGATCGGAATCGGCCATGACGTGGGATCTCTTGCTCTCAACCGGAGCGCTTAAGATATGGCGTGCGCCGCCGATCGCTAGGGCGGATCCTTCCAGATCCGCCCGGGCATTTTGTCCTCGGCAACTACGTTAAAGAAGGAAATCGCTGGATTTCAGGCTGTGGATTCCGCTCAGCCGGATGATGCCCTCCGCGGTCTGGTCGGAATCCGTATTCAGATAGACCAGAGCCTCCGAGCCGACGACCTCATACCGGACCTGCCCCGCCGCGGTGAACTCGCCTTTGCCGATGAACGTGAAGGCCTGGTTACCGCCGCGAAGGGCATTCGCGTCGATCTCCGACAGATCCAGTCGATCCTGTGCGCTATGACTGAAATCGCGCACCACATCCGCGCGGCTCAAAGAGGAACCGACGGAGCCGATCGTTTGCCATCGAAAAACGTCGGCCCCCGCCCCGCCGGACAACCAGTCCTTGCCCGAACCGCCGGTGAGCGTATCGCGTCCGGCATCGCCATAGAGCCTGTCAATCCCGCCATTACCGGTGAGGATATCGTCGCCTGCTCCACCCCGCAGCAAATTGTCCCCCGATGAGCCTTTCAGCACATCGTTGAAGGCGCTGCCGAAAGCGCCCTCGATGCTGGAGAGGCGGTCTCCAGCCGCATCGCTGCCGGCCTGGGTTTTCTTGGCGAGATCGATGATCACGCGCCCTGGAGAATCACGGTAATCGGCATAATCGAAGCCACTGCCGCCCGACAGGAAATCAGCGCCCGATCCGCCGCGGAGATAATCGTCGCCGCTGCCGCCATACAAGGTGTCATTTCCGCCACCGCCATAGATCCGATCATTGCCGCCTCCCCCCGTCAGAACATCGGCGGCATCGTCATTGGGGTCCGGGCCGATACCGGACTTGAGATCCAGACGGAAAATCTTGCCGCCGTAATCGACGAGGTAAAGGTTGCCCGAGGCGTCCTCGCCCATTGACGAGACGAGTTCGATCGGGCCGCCGCCAACGGCGACCTGCCCCGTCAGATCCTTGAACGACCACGTGCCGGATACATGCTGCAGCGACCAGATCTTGCTGCTGCCGAAATCGGAAAAGAAATAGGTTCCCTGAAAGTCATGCTCGGGCCCGCGATAGACATAGCCGCCCGTCACGGCCTGACCGAGGCTATGGTCATAGGCATGGATCGGATTCGTGTAGTTCGGAAATTGCCTTGAATTGAAGGGCCCTTCGGTAACAGCCCATCCGTAATTGGCGCCGGCCCGTCCGAGATCGATCTCTTCATAGGCACTCTGACCGACATCGCCGATATACATCTCGCCCGTCAGACGGTCGAAGCTCACGCGCCATGGATTGCGCAGGCCGGCCGCATAGATTCCGGTCCCCACGGCGCTTCCCAATCCATCGATCGAAGCCGGATTGTCGGGTGGCAGAGCGTAGTTTTTGGTGGGGTCGGAGAAGGCATCCGACCTCACATCGAGCCGCAGGATCTTGCCCAGCTGATTGCTGAGGTTCTGCGAGTTGTCTCCGTCCGCCCCATCGCCGGTTGCCACATAGAGATAACCGTCGGGACCGAAACCGATCCAGCCGCCGCGATGGTTATCGCTGGACGATGGATAATCGATCCGGTCGATGAGCTGCATGCTTTCCATGTCGGCGACCAGGGGATCCGACGCGAGCGTCTTGTATTCACGGATCTCCACATCGCGGTCGGCCGTGCTGAGATAGACGTAGAATGTCCGGCTCGTCGCAAAATCGGGAGCGAAGGCGAGCCCCAGCAGGCCCTGCTCTCCATCGGTCGCGATCTGAGAGGATACGTTGAGGAATGGCGTTCCGAGAGTCTGGCCCGTGCTGGAGTCATAGACTTTCGCCAGGCCGCCCTTTTCAAGAATGAAGAGGTATCTCGAATCGCCAGGCGCCGATGTCAGGTACAGCGGGTGGTCGAGACCGGACACGATGGCGTTGGCCGCCATCGTCGGCGGGGTTCTGGCATGCGGATCGTAGCCGTAAATCACATCGGCGGCATTCGTGCCGCTCAGTCGGTCTGCTGCTTGACTCCCAATACGAACTGCCATGGTCGACCTTCCAGGTTTGGCCCCACACAGTGATCGTTTTTAGGCTCTGTCCCTTGCCACGGGCGGAAAGCGAACGTTCCGCCCGTGGCAGGAGATCAAACCGTTTCTTTTTCCATCGTCTCCAGCTCGCCGATCAGGCGTTCGATCATCGACAGGCCGATCTGCCAGAAGGCCGGATCCCCGGCATCGAGGCCGAACGGGGCGAGCAATTCCGAGTAGTGCTTGGTGCCGCCGGCCGAAAGGAGCGCGAAATACCGGTCCACGAAGCCCTCGTTGGAACGCTCGTAGACGCCGTAGAGCGAATTCACGAGGCAGTCGCCGAAGGCATAGGCGTAGACGTAGAACGGCGAGTGGATGAAATGGGGGATGTAGGTCCAGAAGCTCTCGTAGCCCGGGCCGAGACGGATCGCCGGGCCTAAGGACTCGTCCTGCACCGACATCCAGAGCTCGCACAATTGATCCGCCGTGAGCTCGCCGTTGCGGCGTTCCAGATGCACCTTGCGCTCGAAGGAATAGAACGCGATCTGGCGCACCACCGTGTTGAGCATGTCCTCGACCTTGGCCGCGAGCATGGCCTTGCGCTGCACGGGATCCCTGGTCTGGTCGAGCAGGCGGCGGAAGGTCAGCATCTCGCCGAAGACGGACGCGGTTTCGGCGAGCGTCAACGGCGTCGGCGCCATGAGCGCGCCGTTGGGGCCGGCCATGACCTGATGCACGCCGTGGCCCAGCTCGTGGGCGAGCGTCATCACGTCCCTGGGCTTGCCCTGGTAGTTCAGGAGCACATACGGATGGGCCGATGGTACTGTCGGGTGAGCGAAGGCGCCCGGAGCCTTGCCGGGACGGGTCGGCGCATCGATCCATTCCTCGTCGAAGAAGCGTCGGGCGATGTCGGCCATGCGCGGCGAGAAGTCGGAATAGGCCGAGAGAACCGTATCCTTGGCCTCGTTCCAGGAGATGGTGCGCTGCTCGACCTTCGGCAGGGGCGCGTTGCGGTCCCAATGGTCGAGCTTGTCCTTGCCGAACCACTTGGCCTTCAGGGCATAGTAACGGTGGGACAGGCGCGGATAGGCCTCGCGCACGGCCGAGACCATCGCCTCCACGACCTCGCGCTCGACCCGGTTGGCCAGATGGCGGGAATCGGCCACGTCCTCGAAGCCCCGCCAGCGGTCGGAGATTTCCTTGTCCTTGGCCAGTGTGTTGGTGATCAACGTGAAGGTGCGCAGGTTCGCCTTGAAGGTCTTCGCCAGGGCGTCGGACGCATCCTTGCGCACGCTCTCGTCCGGATCCTGCAGCTTGTTCAGAGTCGGCTCGATCGCCAGCTCCTCGCCCCGCACCGTGAAGCGCAAGGACGCTATGGTCTCGTCGAACAGGCGGTTCCAGGCCGAGCGGCCGGTCACCGACTTTTCGTGGAAAAGCTGCTCGATCTTGTCCTCGAGCTGATAGGGCTTGTCCTTGCGCAGATCCTCGATCCAGGGCTTGTAATGGGCAAGCGGCGGCTCGCTCATGGCCTTGTCGAGAGCCGCATCCTCGATGCGGTTGAGTTCGAGCGCGAAGAAGAGCAGCTCCGTCGAGGCGGTCGTCAGGCGCTCCTGGGTGTCGCCGTAGAACTTCGCCCGGACCGGGTCGGTGGTGTCGCCGGAATAGACGAGGCCCGCATAGGACATCAGGCGGCCGAGAAGGTCTTCGAGCGCCTCGTAACGCTTCACCACCTCGTTCAGGGTCTCGGACGCCTTCTCGCCCCGGACCATGGCGTCGAGCTTGCCGCGATAGGCTTCGGCGAAGGTCTTGCACTCCGCTTCCGCCTTGGCGAGATCCCGCTTGAACGCCTCGCTGTCCATGCCGGGATAAAGATGAGACAGGTTCCATTCGGGCAGCGACCCGAGGTCGGCCTGCACGGCGCCGGCGGAGGATGGATGGTGCAAGGGGGAGATTCTCTGAAAGGTCACGGGCGACTGCCTGCTGGGAACGCGCTGGAAGGGTCTGCACACATATTGGCCGCCGCGCTCCCCGGATCAACCCATATCGGCCGGAGGCCGGCTTGTGCCGCCTCACCATTAAGAGACGGTTTACTCCTTCTCGTTCAACATACGTCGCATGTTCCTCCATATCGTTTCAACTGCTCATGACGCATTCCGTGTCGGGTCGGCCGCGGCCCTTTACAGAAAATTGAACCAACTTGACCTAGACGATGAAGCCGCATGGCGTTTCGCGCGTTAAGCGTAACAGGACGTGCGCGGGAACACTGACGAATTTCACTTGATGGAGGATTTTCCAGCCTCCACCTTCACTGCGATGAGGAGCATGATCATGCGTGACGTGCGCAAGACGGCACTGTGGCTTGGTCTCATTGGATCCGTCTCCCTCTTGCCCTTGTCCGCCTTTGCGGAGGATGCGAGCCATCCGCAGGCCGAGGTGGTGCAGTCCGTTCCGGCGGAGCCCTCCTTCCACGATGTCGCCGGTCAGGACGCCTCCGCGCCGAAGGATGCGGCCGCTCAGGCCATCCCCTTGCCCGAACCGGCTCCCGTCAGCCTCAAGGCAGTCGATCTCAAGGCCGCTCCCGTCATCGACATTCCCCTGCCCGATGCGGCTCCCGTAACGGCCTTGATGCAGACGGACCTCGTCCGCATGGCCGTGGAAGGATTGTTCGCGGACGATGCGGCCCTGCGCGACATGCGCGTGGGCGCCAAGGATCGGGAGGCCCTGCAGGCCTACTATGCGCAGGCCGAGCGCCCGCTGGTCTGGGCGCGGGACGGCGCCTGGTCGCCCGCCGCCCTGGGCGTGATGGAACGCCTGAAGGCCGCCGACGAAGACGGCCTCGACCCGGCCGATTATGCCCTGCCCGACAGGGGCCTGCGCAGGGACGCGGATCCGGCTCAATGGGCGAAGGCCGATGTGAAGCTCTCCCTGTCGGTGATCCGCTATGCCCGTGACGCCCGCGGCGCACGCATCGACCTCGCCCGCCTGTCCCCCCTGGTGACTCCGAAGCTCGCCCTGCCGGCCGTCGACGAAGTGCTGGGCAAGGTCTCCTCTGCGGGCGATGCGGGCGGCGCCCTCGAGGCCTACAACCCGCCGCATGCCGGCTACAAAGCCTTGAAGGAGCGGCTGGCGAAACTGCGCGAGACCCATCCCTCGCAGCCGAGCGTGCGCCTGCCTCGGGGTCCGATCCTGCGCGTGGGCATGAAGGATCCGCGCGTGCCCCTGATCCGGGCGCGGTTCAATCTCGCGAAGGACGCGAGCAACCAGACGGTCTACGACGAGCGCGTGGCCTCGGCCGTGGCGGCCTTCCAGAAGGAAAAGGGTCTGCCGGATACGGGCGTCCTGAATGCCCAGACGGTGGCAGCCCTCTCCGGCCCCTCGGTGGCGCAGCGGCAATCCGACCTGATCGCCAACATGGAGCGCTGGCGCTGGCTGCCGGCCGATCTGGGGCAGCGGCACATCATGGTGAACGTGCCCGAATTCCGCCTGCAGATGGTCGAGGGGCGCGACACGGTCTACCAGACCCGCGTCATCGTCGGCAAAGAGCAGTCCCAGACGCCGATCTTCTCCGAGACCATGAAGTACCTCGTGGTCAATCCGTCCTGGACGATCCCGCCGTCGATCATGAAGAAGGAGATCCTGCCGGCGCTGGCCAACGATCCCGACTACGCGGCGAAGAAGGGCTACAAGATCATCCGCCGCGGCGACCGGATCATGGTTCAGCAGCCGCCGGGCGAGCGCAATGCGCTGGGTTTCCTGAAATTCATGTTCCCCAACCAGCATGCGGTCTATCTGCACGACACGCCGAACCGCAATCTCTTCTCCGCCAGCAAGCGGGCCTTCAGCCATGGCTGCGTCCGCGTCGACAAGCCCTTCCAGCTCGCCGAGGAGATCATGGGCAAGGACGGCAAATGGACCGAGGAGAAGCTGCGCGGGCTCATCGGCAAGGGCGAGCGCACCGTGCACCTGTCGAACCCGCTGCCCGTGCACCTGACCTACTTCACGCTCGCGGTCGACGAGAAGGGCGAGATGAAGCGCTTCGAGGACCTCTATGGCCTCGACCGCAAGGTCCGGGCCGCTCTGAACCTGTCCGAATAGCCGCCGCTTTTCGTCGGGTTCTCACGCAATTTCTTGCTCTCACTTAACGGGAACGTAACCGTCTTCGGCAAAGATCCTTTCACCATAAGGATTGCTGCATCCCCGGATGCGGACCGGTAAAGACGAGTACCACAGTGAGAGTATTGCGTACGGACCGCCTGGCGCAGCGCGCCGGCATTGGTCTTGTGGCCTTTCTGGCCGTCATGGTGGGTGGGGTGCGCGGCACGCAGGATGCCGTCGCCAACGGCGATACCCGCACGCTGAGCCTTTACAACAACAACACGAAGGAAAGCCTCACCGTCACGTTCAGGCGCAACGGCCAGTACGATTCGGGCGCTCTGCAGCAGCTCAACTGGTTCCTGCGCGACTGGCGCCGGGACGAACCGACCCGCATGGATCCACGCCTGTTCGACACGGTGTGGGAGGTCTATCGCGAGGTCGGGTCCAGCGCGCCCGTCCATGTGAACTCGGGTTACCGCTCGCCGAACACCAACTCCATGCTCAGGCGGCGTTCGAGCGCCGTGGCCAAGAACAGCCAGCACATGCAGGGCAAGGCCATGGACTTCTACCTGCCGGACGTGTCCACCGCGCGCCTGCGCGCCATCGGCATGCGGCTCCAGAACGGCGGCGTCGGCTATTATCCCAATGCCTACACGCCCTTCGTCCATCTCGACGTGGGCAGCGTGCGCGCCTGGCCGCGCATGACCCGGTCGCAGCTTGCCAGCATCTTCCCTGACGGCAAGACCGTGCATATCCCGTCGGACGGCAGGCCCCTGCCCGGCTACGACGAGGCCCGCGCCGAAGTGCTCGCCAAGGGCGGATCGGTCGCCGGCTATACCGCCTATGCGGATGCCGAGGAGGCCATCGCCAACCAGCCGCGCCGCAAGAGCTTCTGGGCGACTCTGTTTGGGCTGGACGAGGACGAGAACGAGGATGCGGAGGAGATCCGGGTCGCCTCGCGGCCGAGCCGGTCCATCGTGGCCTCCCGTACGGCCCAGCCGGCACAGAACTACTACGCCAGCGATTCCAACACGTCAGTCTATGCGGCGCTGCAGCCGGGCCAGGCTCCCGAGCCGGGCCGCCGGGCTCCCGTCGCGATCCAGCCGCGGCCCGAACCGCCCGCTCCCGCCGTCATGGCCGCCATGGCGCCCGCCTTGCGCGAGGATCTGTCGCCGCCGGCCTCCGCACCGCTGCCGCCGACCCGGATCAACGGGGCGCCCGGCACCGTGCAGACCGCATCGGGGCCCGTCCTGGCATGGCAGCAGGGACCGGAATCGCAGTCCGACCTGTCGATCCCCAAGGGCATGGCCTTCGCGCCGATGCCGCCGCGCCGGCCCGACGCGGACGATACAGGCATCGAACCGGTCGCGGGCACCGTCGCCCTCGCCTACGCGCCGCTTCCGCCGGCCCGTCCGGGATCGCTCGCGGCCACGAACCCGATCCCGGGCCTTCCGGAATCGCGCGGCGCGACCGAGATGGCGGCCGTTCAGCACCCTCTGCCGCCGCCCCGGCCCGACCTGCGCCCCATCGTGGTGGCCTCCGCAAGCCCGGTCGACATTCCGGTGACCGGCTCCACGCCCAAGGCCCTGCCCAAGGCCGAGAAGGCGAAGCCGGCGTCCGCTCCCGAAGCCAAGGCGGCCCCCGCCGCGAAGAAGCCTCCGGCCACGGCCCTGAGCACCCTCATGTCGGCGGAGCCCAGCCTGCATATGGGTTTCTCGAACAAGCCCGTGGGCGATCTGGCGACGAACAAATTCACGGGTCCGGCGGTCAAGCCGCTGCCGGTGGTGCGATAAGGAAAAGGGCCCCTCGCGGGGCCCTTTTTTGTCGGTATCGCTTACTCGCCGTGCTGTCGGCCGTAGGCGCTGCGCGCCGGAGGGCTCCAGCCCTGCGGCGGCGCCTTCGGCCTGTAGACCTCTACCAGCAGCGGATGGCAGGCCGCCACGTCGCTCGAATGCTCCGCGCTGCAATCGCCGCCGGGACAGGCGGAAAGCGCGCCCAGAATGTCGATCTCGGCGAAAAATTCCAGATAATCGCCCGGCCGTACGGGGCTCGCCTTCATGAAGTACTGTCCCGTATCGCGCGTGAAACCGGTGCACATGAAGACGTTGAGCACGTCATGCACCGCCGGCTCCACCTCGTCTTTGGGACGCCCCAGCCGGTGCGCGAGCGCCCGGGTGAGGTTGGAATGGCAGCAATGGTGATAATCCTGCCCCGAGAGCAGGCGATGCGTGTAGGGATCGCAGCGCGTTCCGATCACGTCGTGCACGGAGCCGCCGAATTCGTCGAAGCCGTACCAGCCAAGGGTATCGTGGGTGATCGTCGCCATCGGCCTTAAGTAAGGCAGGGACGACCAGAGCTGGTCGCCGGTCGACACATGCGTGCCGTTGAGGGCGCGCGTCTTGCCGGAGAAGAAGCGCTCGTTCAGGTCATCCGCCGACCAGAGATTGAGATCGCCCACCTGCGGCCCCTCGATGCTGACGATCCGGAAGAAACAGCCGGCGGGCACCGTGAAGCAGCGCGCATCGCGGGGCGGCACGATCACCTCGGCGATCTTCTCCCACCCCTCCCGGGCAGCCTGGTATGCGGCGAGGTCGGGCCGCGGCAGGGTCTCGACCGGGTAGCAGATGACGGGAGCGATTTTCCGGCGCGCCTCCGCATCGAGAGGTTCCGGCACTTGGTTCCGGGCGAGCTTCATGCGTTTCTCCAGCTTTCGTGGTTGGTTCCTTATAGGCAACCGGACCGCGGCCTGCGAGCACGAAGAAGGGCGACCATGGCGGCATGGCGGATCGCGTCCTCATGTCAGCCGGTTGCGGAACAGCCAGGCCGCAAACGGCAGGGTCACGGCCGCGATGGCAACGAGCGCGAGCATGTCGGGCAGGAGCTGATCGAGGCCCGCGCCCTCGAGGTAGACCCGGCGCGTGATGCTGATGGCGTATTGGAGCGGGTTGATCAGGGTGAAGTATTGCAGGGCCGCCGGCATGTTCTCGGCCGGCGCCATCAGCCCCGACAGCAGCATGAACGGCATCAGCAACACGAAGGTCAGGATCATCGCCTGCTGCATCGTCCCGGCGATCGACGACAGGAACAGGCCGATCCCGATCGCCGCGGCCAGAAACAGGACGAGGCCGAGATAGAGCACGAGATAGGAGCCTGCGAAGGGTATCTGGAACCAGAACAGCGCCACCAGGAAGATCAGGCTGGACTGCACGATCCCGACCATCATCGACGGGACGGCCTTGCCGATCATGATCTCGGTCGGCCTGAACGGCGCCACGAGGAGCTGATCGAAGGTGCCCTCCTCCCGCTCCCGCGCCACGGACATGGCCGTCAGCATCATCGTCATCAGCATCGTGATCGTTCCGATCAGCGACGGGATCATGTTCCAGCGCGTCTCGAGCGACGGGTTGTACCAAGCCCGCGTCGTCACCTGCACCGCCTGCCCCGGAAGGCCGTGCGAGACACGCCAGGCCTGGCCGAAGGCGGCGGCGATCGTGCCGACATAGCCCTGCGCGATGCCCGCAGTGTTGGAGTTCCGCCCATCGGCGATGACCTGCACCGCGGCCGGCAGGCCCGCGGTCAGGTCCCTCTCGAAATCCTGGTCGATGACGACGATGAGAACGACGCGCCTGTTCGCAAGATAGGCGGCCGCCAGGTCCGTCTGCTCGAGCGTGGCGATCCGCGTGAAGATCCCGGACCCGTCCAGGCGGGCGGCCAGCGCCTGCGACGCCGCGCTCCGATCGTGATCGACGAGGGCATAGGGAACGTTGTTCAGGTCGTAGGTGGCGGCATAGCCGAAGATGAGGCATTGCAGGACCGGGGGCAGGATCAGGGTGACCCGGCTCCGCGGATCCTTGAGGATCACCAGCAGCTCCTTGCGCATCAGCGCCAGGATCCTGAACAGCGCTTCGATCATGACTGCCTCATCCGATCCTCTTGCGGGTCAACCGGACGGCGAGCGTCAGCAGGAGCGCCGCCATGGCCGCGAGCACGGCCGCGTTCGGCACGATCACGCTCCAGACGTTGCCGGCCAGGAACAGCGTCTGGAGCAGGCTCACGAAGTAGCGGGCCGGGAAGACGTAGGTGACGAGCTGGATCACCCAGGGCATGCTGCGCAGGTCGAACATGAACCCGGACAGCATCATGGCGGGCAGGAACGTGGCCACCATGCTGATCTGGCTGGCCAGGAACTGGCTCTTCGTGGCCGACGAGATGACGAGCCCGATCCCCAGGGCCACCAGCAGGTAGAGGATCGACACGCCCGCCAGGACGAGGACCGATCCCCGCAACGGCACACCGAACAGGATCAGGCTGCCGAGGACGGACAAAGCCAGCCCGATCATGCCCAGGACGAAATAGGGAATCGTCTTGCCGAGGAGCACCTCGACCGACCGCACCGGGGTCACGAAGAGCGCCTCGAACGTCCCGCGCTCCCACTCGCGCGCCACAACGAGCGCCGTCAGCAGGGCGCCGATGAGGGTCATGACCAGGACGATCAGCCCCGGCACCAGGAAGTAGGTGCTCTCGTTGGCCTCGTTGAACCACAACCGGTTCTCGATGCTGACCGAGGCCTGAGCGAGCATGCGGCCCCTGGCCGCCTCCCGGGCGAGCCATGTTGCGACCGCGCCCTGGGCATAGCCGAGGGAAATGCGCGCGGTGTTGGCGTCTGCACCGTGGACGATGACCTGGATCTCGGCGGAACCGAGCTCGACCCGGCGTGCGAAGTCGAAGGGAACGCGGACGATGGCATCGACGGTCCCGGCCAGCAGGAGGCGCTCGGCCTCGGCCATGGTCTTGACCGTCACCGTGTCGAAATACTCGGAGAGCTCGAAGCCGGAGGCGACGCCGCGCGCGTCGGCGGACGTGTCCTCCATCACCAGCGCCATCGGCACGTTCTTGACGTCGAGGTTCAGGCCGTAGCCGAACAGCACGAGCATCAGAAGCGGCATGACGATGCCGATGGCGATGCTGCTCGGGTCTCGCAGAAGCTGATAGGTTTCCTTGCGGATCAGGGCCGCGATCCGACGGAGGGCGCCACCTCCACGGGCCGTGGCTGGACCGGGCGCCGTCATGCGGCGCTCCGCGCAGGTCCGTTGTTCCGCTCTTGCCTGGCCTTCTCGACGATGGCGATGAAAGCATCCTCCATCGTCGGGGGGCGACCATCCGTGGTGTCGGCGCGGGAGCGGACCTCGGCCGGCGTCCCCTCGGCCAGGCTGCGCCCGGCATCGAGGATGAGAATCCGGTCGCAGTATTCTGCCTCCTCCATGAAGTGCGTGGTGACGATGACCGTGACGCCCTGCTCGGACAGGGAGGTGATCCGTCCCCAGAACTCCCGCCGCGCCAGGGGATCGGCCCCGCTCGTGGCCTCGTCGAGGAAGAGGATCTCCGGCTCGTGCAGCAGGGCCGCCGCCATGGCCAGGCGCTGCTTGAACCCGCCGGGCAACTGGCCGCTGGCCAAGTCCGAGAACCGGTCGAGCTCGAACTGCTGCTTCGCCCAGGCGATCCGCTCGCGCTTGCGGCCGCCCCGCAGGCCGTAGGCACTGGCGAAGAAATCGAGATTCTCGTCGACGCTGAGCTGCCCATAGAGCGAGAACTTCTGGGCGACGTAGCCCAGGCGCTCGCGGGCGGCAGCCCGCGAGGTGCGAAGATCCGCCCCGGCCACGCGCAATGTGCCTCCACTGGCGGGCAGCAGCCCGCAGAGCATCCGGAAGGTCGTGCTCTTGCCGGCGCCGTTCGGGCCGAGCAGGCCGTAGATCTCGCCCCGGCGGACCTGGAAGCTGACATGATCGACGGCGGTGAAGTCGCCGAAGGTCCGCACGAGATCGTGCACCTCGACGACGACTGCATCGCCGCCGCCGGTCCGCGGTGTGCGGACCGTCATCGTGTTCCGCACCCCTTCATCGGCAACGGCGTGGAAGAGCATCATGAAGCCGTCCTCGAAACGGGCCGGCACCGCCTCCAGGGGGATATCCGCGCCATCGATCGCCAGCGGGGCGCGATCCTCGGCGGAAGCCCGCACAACGCGGACCCGTCCCGCCTCCGGAACGGCATCGATGACCCTGGGCAAGGCGAACAGGCGAGCCTGAAGCGAGCGCGCCGGCATGCCCTCCGGCGCGGTGGCGAGGAACGTGCATCCGGCCGCCTCGGCCATGATCTCGGCAGGCGCGCCCTGCGCCAGCACCCGTCCGGCATGCATGACCACGGCATGATCGCACCGCTCGGCCTCGTCGAGATAGGATGTGCTGACGACTACGGTCAGCCCGTCCTCCCGCACGAGCTTGAGGACGATCTCCCACAATTCGCGGCGGGAGAGCGGGTCGACGCCGACGGTCGGCTCGTCCAGCAACAGGAGTTGCGGCGCTCGGACCAGCGTACAGGCGAGCCCCAGCTTCTGCTTCATGCCGCCGGACAGCTTGCCCGCGAGGCGGTCGCGGAACCGGCCGAGCTGCGTCATCTCCATCAGGCGGGGATAGACCGCCCGGCGCTGCTCCAGGCTCACGCCGTGGAGATCGGCGTAGAGATCGAGGTTCTCCTGGACGCTCAGGTCCTCGTAGAGGCCGAACTTCTGCGGCATGTAACCGAGGATGTCCTGGACTGCCTGCGGGGCGGCTGTGACGTCGATGCCCATGATCGCGAGATCGCCGGCATCGGGCGGCATGAGACCGCACATCAGGCGCAGCAGCGTCGTCTTGCCGGCCCCGTCGGGACCGACGAGCGCCGTCAGGGAGCCTGTGCCTACCGCCAGGGAGACGCCATCCAGCGCCGTGACCACCTCGCCGGTCTCGCGGCGGAACGTCTTGCGCAGGTCGCGGCCGACGACCGGAGCCGGGAGGGAAGTCTCGGTCATGGGGTCTGCCCTGCCTGCCTGGCCTCCGGCTGCGCCCCGGGCGCCGCAGCATCCTCGATCAGCCTGACCGTCGCCGGCATGCCGAGGCGCAGGAGATTATCGGGATCGGCCACGAACGCGCGTACCTCATAGACGAGGTTGGTGCGAAGCTCCTCGGTCTGCACGGTCTTCGGGGTGAACTCGGCGACCGGGGAGATGAACCCGATCCAGCCCTCCAGCGCCCGGCCGGGGAAGCTGTCGGTGGTCACGCTGGCCTTCATGCCGGGGCGGACGCGGCCGAGCTGAGTTTCCGACACATAGGCCCGCACCCATTTCGGATCAGTGGTCGCGAGAGAAAACACCGGACGGGTCGGCGAGGCCATCTCGCCCGGCTCCATCAGCCGGGACCGGACGATGGCATCCGTGGGCGCCCGCAGTTCGGCATCGCGAAGCTCCTGGCGCAGGAGCTCGAGCTGGCTCTCGCTCATCCGGAGCTGGGCCTCGGCTTGCGCGATCTCTTCCACCCTTGAACCGGCGACGAGCAGGTCCAGGGCTTTCAGGGCGACGTCGACCTTGGCGTCGGCAATGTCGGTGGCGGCCTTGGCCTGATCGACGGCCTGCTCGCTGGCGACCGCCCGCGTGGCAAGGGCGCTCTGACGCTCGTATTGCCGCCGGGCGTTCAGGGCTTCCGCCCGGGCGGCCTCGAGGTTCGCGCGGGCCTGGGCTATCTCCTCCGGGCGGCTGCCGTTGCGCAGGCGATCGACCACCGCCTGCTGGCTGGCGACCTGGGCCTCGGCCTGAGCGACCTGCGGTGCCAGCCTGCCGGTCTCGAGCCGCGCCAGAACCTGATCCTTGCGGACTTGCGCACCCTCCTCGACGAGCACCTCGGCGATCCGCTGGCTCCCGTTGAACGCCAGGGTGACCTGACGCAGCTCGACATTGCCGTACAGAACGAGCTCGTCCGACGCCGGCTGGCGGTTCAGGTACCACCATATGCCGCCTCCGAGGGCTGCGATCAGCAGAATTATGACAAGGATGCGTCGAAGCATGGCGGCCAGAATCCGGAGCACGGTCGTGTGCAAGACAGGTAGGACGCCACCGGCGTGATGTCAAATTTGAATTTTAATTATAGATTTGATATTGGCGAAGGATCTGACGCGGTGGGCGCATGACACAAACGAGTTCGATCAGGAAAAGGCGATCCGGCGTCCGAGGCCGGCGCGATGACGGGGCGACCACGAAAGCCCAGCTTCTCGAGGCCGCCGGCATGGTATTCGCCGAGAAGGGTTTCGACCGCGCGACCGCCAAGGAGATCGCGGAAAGGGCCGGCGCCAACGCGGCCTCGGTCAATTATTACTATGGCGGGATCGAAGGCCTCTACGAGGAGGTTCTCGTTACGGCACACCATCGTATCGTCAGCTATCAGGCCCTGGCCGCCGTCATGGCCGGCGATGCCGATCCGAGGCAGAAGCTCCGCGGGCTGATAGAGCTCATCATCAGAACCGTGACGGGGCCCGCCTCGTCGTCCTGGGCCGTGCGGGTGCTCACCCGGGAGGTCCTTGCCCCGTCGCCCTACATCAATGCCCTGCGCCAGAAAGAGATCGAGCCCAAGAAACTGCTCGTCTTCGGGCTCGTCTCCGAACTGCTCGGCCTGCCGAGGGAGCATCCCATCGTGGCACGAGCCTGCGTCAGCATCGCGGCCCCCTGCATCATGCTCCTGGTGGCCGATAGACACTTGGTGGCGCAACTGTTCCCGGCCTTGGGTGCCGACGCGGCCAATGCGCAGGCCCTGGCGGATCACATGGTGCAGTTTGCCCTAGGGGGCTTGGCGGCCTTGGCCCACCCCGACGCTGCCAGAATGCTCGTATCAGGCGGCAACGATCATCGGAAGATTTGAGATCGGCGAGAATGTGCTGTGCCAAGACTCGCCCTGGGTCGATCCTCCGACCGCGCAGAGGATGTCGGCTCTCAGGTGCCGAAGCGGACCAGGCTCTTACGTTGCAGGAATGCCATTTCAAGACGTTCCCAGGTGACACGGCTGCCGTCCTTTGTGCGGCAACCACGATAAGGCGGCTCCTGGCGGATCCTTTCACCGGGAAGCAGAGATACCGAAGTCCCCGCTTCCCAATCGAGGAGCACATGTCTACGGTGCCGCCACTCCAACGCCCATCGCAGCATTCTTGATAAGAGCGGCCACCGCTTCCGGCTGCGAGACGTAAACCGCGTGGCTGCCCCTAGCCTCGGTCACCTTTGCGCCAGCGCGGCTCGCCATGGCACGCTGTGCCTCAGGCGGGATCATCTTGTCCTCGGTTGCGACCAGATACCAGCTCGGCTTCTTTCTCCAGGCCGCCTCCGTCACTGCCCCCTCCAAAGCCTCTACTCCCCAGGGAAGTTGTGAGTTCGCCATGAAATCCGCCTTGTCCTTCGGGAGATCGGCCGCAAAGGACGCCGCGAATTTGCTCTTGTCGAGCAGCAGATATCCGTCCTGCGGCGGCAGGATCGGGGGCACCGGAGCTCCGGGCGCGGGATTCTTGATGAGCGAGGCGACGGATTCGCCATGGTCGGGCGCGAACGCCGCGATGTAGACCAAGCCTCGGACCTTCGGATCGTTGCCTGCTTCCGTGATCACGACGCCGCCATATGAGTGTCCGACAAGAATGACAGGATTGGCCTCGCCTGCGACGACCCGCTTGGTGGCCGCAACGTCATCGGCCAGCGACGACGTCGGGTTCTGCACGACACTGACCGCGTAGCCGTCGTTCTTCAGCATGGTGTAGACCGGCTCCCAGCCGGAACCGTCCACAAAACCACCGTGGACAAGAACAATCGAAACGGGGACTTCAGCAGCACCGGCCATTTGGCACCTCCTAGGGTTTACGGAATGGACGGCCGAGATTTACGGGGGCGCGACACTCCGGGTCATGAACGAAACGGCCAAACATGGAACGATCGAGCCAAACTATTCGCGTTGCAGGCGGCGCCATGTCCCTGGCGTAACGCCAACAACCCGAGAAAACGTTCTGGTGAAATGGCTCTGGTCTGCAAAGCCACAGTCCAAGGCAATGGTGCTCAGCGGAGCAGAAGATTCCTCCAGGAGTTGCTTCGCTTTCTCCATCCGGCGGTATTGCAGCCACTGATAAGGTGCCATCCCGGTCGACTGACGAAACGCTCGGGTGAAGTGCCTCACCGAAAGCCCACAGGAGCGAGCGAGAGTGTCCAGCGTGATGCCCCCGCCCATGTGGACGTCGAGAAGCTCTTTGGCCCGACGTTCCTGCCACGGGGCAAGGCCGCCGCCCCATTGCCGGGGCAAGGCCGCGACATCCCCATAGCGACGGGCGACGTGGATCGAAAGCGCGAGGGCAAGGTGATCAACGAACAGTTCGGGCGTCTCGTCTGGTCTCGCAGCAAGGGCCGGTCGCATCGCTAACAGGAGATCGCGGGCGACTGGATCCCAAACGGTGGTACCAGGGGTATGGCGAAGTTCCTGGATGTGCCTTGGGATGTCGCCATGGTCGCCCATGGCCACAAGCGCCTTGTGTGGCAGGTAGAGGTTCACGGCGTGGAACGGGTCGCGCAAATCAGTGGCCAGATTCATCCTCAAGTCGAAGATTGCGACGGCGCCCGCAGCAAAGTCCTTGGGCGGTATCGGCTTGCCATCTGCGTACAAGTCGAAATCCGGGCACGTCTTCAACTGGAGTGCAACCAAGAACGCATCTTCGTGCACCGGATGGGTGATTCCGATGTTGCGCCGTTCGCAGTTGAGTTCAAGGAACGCCAGACCTGTCCCCCGGGCCGCGCGTGTGGTGAGCACCGGCGCGTCCGGCAACCCGACCGCCTCGGTGACGGGATTCTTCGTGGGCGCCTGTCTGGCAACACTGGGCATTGGCCTGTGCCTTCAGCCTCCCTCAGGGTCTGCCTATGGGGAGAAGCGTCGAAACGGAGCGAGCATCTCGCCCCGCCGGTCACTCGCGGGCTTTATTCTGGCACTGATGAGCTGAGCGGGCGAGTCTTCATTTCTCCCTCGGTTCGCCCTTCATTCCTATCCCAGTTGTGGCGACTCATTCACATGCGTTCATCGGGCAGGCCGCTTTGCCAAAGCCACTTGTGTCAGCCAAATGGAGAGGAAGCCGACATGGATGGCAGACAGGTCGGGTTCTAGGATGGCCGACGTCAAAATCACCCGGACCCATGTTGAAACGGGGCATAATCCAGTGCCATTTTGCCTGGCCCCTGTAGCCCCCTGATATCAGAGCTGATCCAGGGGGGCGTGCTACGTGCAAGGCAAACTACGTGCAAGGCAAATGATCCCCGACCAGCGACAGTCAGCTATAGGTCAGGAGCTAAGATACCCGGCGTTTTGGGAACGTCCCGTTCGACGAGGATTACGGCCTTCGAGCGGCGAGACGGATGCTTCATCAGGCTGCGTCGGCGACAGGCTCTGCGGTCAGGCGGATCCGGCCTATCAGACGTGTGGGCCCAATGTCCCTCAGCAGCGGCAGCCCCATGCCGCTGTCGGCGCGTTTTCCGATCAGCAAACCCAATCCGAATGATAAAACCTGAATTGAGCCGACAATCTGAATGGCCCTTACCCAGGGCCAAGCGTGTTGCGCATGAACAATCCCATGCGCAACACTTATTGAAACTAGATAGGCATGCCGAGCGCCTGCATGTAGAGCTCGAGGATCGCCTCTTCCTCCTGACGCTCGGCATAGTCGCGCTTGCGCAGGGAGATGATCTTGCGCAGGACCTTGGTGTCGAAGCCGTTGCCCTTCGCCTCGGCATAGACGTCCTTGATGTCGCCCGCGATGCCGGCCTTTTCCTCTTCGAGCCGCTCGATGCGCTCGATGAAGGCCTTCAGCTGGTCGGCTGCGACGGATTCGGTATTGAAAGCTGCGTCATCCATGAGGGAAGCCCCTTAATTGTGGTGTTGGTGCCAGTGTTATGGCCATTTGGTTGAAGCGGTTTTAATGCCCGGGCTTCGTTTTCTCAAAATCGGCGAGCTGGGCGGAAGAAGCCTCGCGCTGATGGCGCTCCTTCCACTCCTCGTAAGGCATGCCGTAGACATGGGTGCGGCTCTCCTCCTTGGAGAGGGCGACGCCCCGCTCGTCGGCGGCCTCCTTCAGCCAGTTGGAAAGGCAGTTCCGGCAGAACCCCGCCAGGTTCATGAGGTCGATGTTCTGGACGTCGGTCCGCTCCCGCAGATGCTCGACGAGCCTGCGAAAAGCCGCGGCCTCCAGCTCTCCTTGCGTTTTCGCGTCGATATTCTTCATGGTCCTACCCTCCGTGCTGGCGCAGGCGGTCGCGCGTGCGGGTCCCGAAAATGTGAGGAGCCCTCAGCTCCGGCCGGCCGGCGAGCGGCTTGAGCAGCCGGGCGAAGCGCTCGGCCCATTCCTCAGCGCCCTCGTCCGACCCGATCAGGTCCTGCCGGATCTCGATGAGAGCGTTGGCGAGCCCCCGGACTGTGGCGTGCCGGTCGACCGTGTCGCCCGCCAGCGCCCCATCATAGGGCTCGTTGTCGCCGACGACGAGTCCGTCCTCAGCCGCCAGCCCTTCGAGGAGCGGCTTGGCGAAGCGGTCGTCCGCGTCCCACAGGATGCCCACGTGCCAGGGCCGGGCCCAGCCGCGCCAGATCGGCGTGAAACTGTGGACCGTCACCACGACGGGCGGATGGCCCGCCGCCATGGCCCTGTGGATCGCATCCGCGATGGCGTCGTCATAGGGATCGTAGAAGCGGGCGATGCGCCGCTGCACCTCGGCCTCGTCGACCCTGGCGTTGCCCGGCACCACCGCGCCGTCGGACAGGCGCATGACCAGGGTCGGATCGTCGCGGCCTCGATTCGGGTCGATGATGAGGCGCGAGAACCGCGTCAGGATCGCCGGAGCGCCTAAGTGCCGGGCGAGCGAGCGCGTCACGGCGGCGGCCCCGATGTCGTAGGCGATGTGGCGCTCGAACTCGGATTCGGGGAGACCGAGGTCGCCGAGATCCGGCGGCACCGCGTTGGAGGCGTGATCGCACAGGATGAGGATCCCCGATTCGACGGAACCGGGGACGATCTCGACGGGATGAGGCTCACAGGAGGGGGCGTCGAGCGCGACGGCGACGGAAGCGGACATGGCGGGCTGCGGATTTCAGGAAGGATGGATTGAACGGCGGACGAAAAGCCTTAACGTGCCCCTCCGACCCTGACAACGCGACCTTCCGCGCAACACACTTTCACGACGCTTATGCCCGCCCCATCCACAACGGCCCGGCTCGAACCGGGCTTGACCTCGGCTTTTGCCGCGCTGTGCCTCGGCGCCGTCGCCATGGGGATTTCCCCGATCTTCGTGCGCTTTGCGTCTTCCAGCATAGGCGGGGCACCGGCCGATGTGGGCCCCTTCGCCAGCGCCTTCTGGCGCGTCTCGCTCTGCCTGCCCCTCCTCTACGCCTGGATGCGAATCGAGGAGAAGCGCGCGCCCGCCGGCACAGTGACGGTCCGGTTTTCCAGGGCGAGCATCCTCGGGGGCATCGTCTTCGCCGGCGATCTCTTCTTCTGGCACCTGGCGATTCTCAAGACCACGGTGGCGAACGCCACCTTCTTCGCCACCATGGCGCCGCTCTTCGTGGTGCTGACCGTGTGGCTCGTGCTCAGACAGCGGGTCTCGCGGGGGACCTTCATGGGCCTCGGCCTCTGCCTGCTCGGCGGCGCGGCTCTGATCGGCCAGAGCCTCCAGGCGGATCCCGCCCGGATCGTCGGCGATCTCTACGGCGTCGCCACGGCCTTCTTCTTCGGCATGTATTTCCTGGCGGCCAGCCGGGCGCGCAAGACGGCAGGCGCCGCGCGGGTGACGTTCGAGGCCGGGCTGATCACCTCGGCGATTCTTCTGGTCGTGGCGTTTCTCTTCGACACGCGCGTGATCCCGCAGACCGCGCAGGGCATCGCGGCGCTTCTCGCCATGTCGTATGTCAGCCATGCGGGCGGACAGGGCCTTCTCGCCATCGCGCTCGGGCGATTGCCGGCGGTCTTCTCGTCTCTGGTGATCTTCCTGGAGGCGATTGCCGCGGCGCTGTTCGGCTGGGCGATCCTCGGCGAGCCACTGACCCTGGTGCAGAGCGTCGGCGGCGCCTTGATTCTGTTCGGCATCTGGATCGCGCGCCCCAAGGCCGATGCACCGGCCGGATAGATTCCCCTCTAAATGGAGGGCAAGGCCCATTTCAAAGAGGCCCCGGAGTGTTGTAAAGGCCATGCGGCCTGCAAAATCTGCAGCGAGCCTGCTGTAAAGCCTTGCCCCGGCTGAACTTCTGGCCGACAACGATTCGACATAGTTCTCACCGCATTGTGCGATTTCATTCCTTTCGATTCGATCACACCGCATCCATGAAGGCCGCTCTCCTCACATCGTCCCCTCGCCGGCGGCGAAGCCTTGCACTCGCGACGTTCCTCGCCAGCGGGTGCCTTCTGGCCGCATCGCCCGCGAAGGCGGATCTGCGCCTGTGCAACATGACCTCGAGCCGGGTCGGCATCGCGCTCGGCTACCGGGACGCCCAAGGGTGGGTTACGGAAGGCTGGTGGAATCTCACCGCGCGCGCCTGCGAGACGCTGCTCAAGGGGCAGCTGGGCGGCCGCTTCTATTATATCTATGCCATCGACTACGACCGGGGCGGTGAATGGAGCGGACGCTCCTTCATGTGCACCCGGGAGCGCGAATTCACGATTCGCGGAACGGAGGATTGCCTCGCAAGAGGCTTTGACCGCAGCGGCTTCTTCGAAGTCGACACAGGTGAACAGAAGAGCTGGACGATCCAGCTCACCGAAACGAACCGGCCAGGGGGGCCATGACGATGAGACGCGACAGGCGCACGAAGATCCTAGCAACCTTGGGCCCGGCTTCCGAGAATCCGGAGATGATCGCCAAGCTGTTCGAGGCCGGTGCCGACGTCTTCCGCCTCAACATGAGCCACCTCCCCCGCGAGAAGCTGAAGGAGCGGGTCGAGATGATCCGCGCCGTCGAGGCCCGGTTCAAGCGTCCCATCGCGATCCTCGCCGATCTGCAGGGTCCGAAGCTGCGCGTGGGCGCCTTCGAGGGCGACAGCGCCATGCTGGTGCAGGGCCAGAGCTTCACCCTCGATGCCGACAAGACGCCCGGTACCAAGAACCGCGTGCACCTGCCCCATCCCGAAATCCTGTCCTCGCTCGAGCCCGGCCACACGGTGCTGATCGACGACGGCAAGCTGCGGCTGCGCGTGAAGAGCGTGAAGCAGGGCTCGGCCACCACGATCGTGGAAGTCGCGGGCAAGATCTCCAACCGCAAAGGCGTCAGCCTGCCCGACACGACGATTCCCGTCGCCGCCATGACGGAGAAGGACCGCTCGGATCTCGAAGCCGCCCTCGATGCCGGCGTGGATTGGATCGCCCTGTCCTTCGTGCAGCGTCCCGAGGACGTGGCCGAAGTGAAGAAGGTCGCCCGCGGCCGCGCGCTCGTGATGTCGAAGCTCGAGAAGCCCCAGGCCATCACCCGTCTCGACGAGATCATGGAGATCTCCGACGCGGTCATGGTCGCCCGCGGCGATCTCGGCGTGGAAATGCCGCTGGAGAAGGTGCCCGGCATCCAGAAGCGCATCGTCCGCACGGCCCGCAAGCTCGGGAAGCCCGTTGTGGTGGCGACCCAGATGCTGGAATCCATGATCACCTCGCCGGTCCCGACCCGCGCGGAGGTCTCCGACGTGGCGACCGCCGTCTATGACGGAGCGGATGCGGTCATGCTCTCGGCCGAGAGCGCCTCGGGCCAGTACCCGGTGGATGCGGTTTCCACTATGAGCCGCATCGCCGAGGAGGTGGAGCAGGACCAGAACTACTGGTCGATCATGCGCACCCTGAACGCGGAGCCGGAAGCCACCGGCTCGGACGCCATCGCGGCGGCCTCGCACCAGATCGCCGATACGCTCAACATCAAGACGGTCGCCGCCTGGACCTTCTCGGGCTCGACCGCGTTCCGCATCGCCCGCGAGCGGCCGAACTCCACCGTCGTCGCGCTGACGCCCAGCGTGAACACCGCCCGGCGCCTCGCCCTGGTCTGGGGTGTGCACTCGATCCGCACCAAGGACGCCAGCGACATCGACGACATGGCCTTCCGCGCCTGCAAGTTCGCCGTGCGCGAGGGCTACTCGGCCATCGGCGAGCGCATCATCATCGTGGCCGGCATGCCCTTCGGCACCCCCGGCGCCACCAACATGGTGCGCATCGCCTTCGTCAACCAGGAGCACGCCGCTCAGGCCTGAGGCGCCTCAACCCTGGCCGACGCAACCCGCCCGGCCAGGGCCTCGATAGCCGCGAGGACCGTCGTCTGGTCGGCGTATTGCGGCATGTGGCCGATGCCGGGCATCAGGATCAGCTCCGCGCCCGGCACCGCCCGGGCGAAGGAGAGGCTGTGGAGGTCGCTCCAGACGATCTCGTCCCGGTCGCCGGCCACCACCGTCACGGGCATCCGAATCTCCCCGTAGCGCGCGCTCTGCCGCAGGACCGCATCGTACATGACGGCGAAATCCTGCATGTTGGCCTCGTAAGCCCGGGGCCGGAAAGCCAGGGGGATGAAGCCCTTCGTCACGATATGGGGCGGAGCCGGCTGCGGCCGGAAGGTCTTCGCCTTCATCCAGGGCCGCAGGACGAGAAGAACCGGCACGGCAAGCGTGCGCATCATGAGCCATCCGGCCCGGGAATCGATCAGGCGCCGATACCAGCCGACATAGCCGCCCGGCCAGGGAGACGTGATCCCGGACAGAACGAGGACCGCCCCCGCGACGTCTGGATGATCGAGGGCGAAATGGGGCACCACGGTTCCCGACCAGGAATGCCCCACGACCACCGCGTCCCGGACGCCCAATTGCCGCAGGGCGCCGGCGATCAGCGCCGCCTGCCGGGCGGGCTCGGCCTCGCCCAGGCCCGGCTTCCGCTCGCTCCAGCCATGGCCGGGACGGTCGAAGGCGAGGACCCGGTAGCGCTGCGACAGCGCCCGGCCCAGGCTCAGCATGGATTCGACCAGATTCGACGAGGCGCCGTGCAGGAGCACGATGGTTCCGCGCGCTGGACCGTCACGAGGCCCCTCCTCCCGGTAGTGCAGCCTGGAACCCTCGACCGTGATGAACCGGCCGGTCGGCGGGAAGCGCCTTTCGATCGACCACGCGTAGAGATAGGTGAACGCGGCTCCGAGGCTCAGGAGCGCAAGCGGCACGGCGGGAACGAGGAGCAGGGACATCCCCGCAACGTGGATTTAGAGATCCTGTCCGTCAACCTCGGGCGAGAGGCGGTTCACGATGGTCTTCACGTCGGACATCTGCGGGTTGATGGCGAGCACCCGGCGATAGGCCACGAGCGCATGCACCTTGTCGTCGGAAGCCATGAGGATGTGGCCGAGCCCGGTCCAGGCGTTGAAGTGACGGGGCTCGATCCTGATCGCCCGGTTGAGGTCGGCCATGGCGCCCACCGGATCGTCGAGCTGGTAGAACACCGTCGCCCGCTTGTACCAGGCCTCCGCCCAGTTGGGCTGGAGCACCAGGACCCGGTCGATCAGTTCGATGGCGAGGGGAAAATCCTTCTTTCCATAAGCCTCGCCCGCGCGCTGGAGGAGAAGATCGGCCGTATCGGAGCCGGAGCGGGAGAAGCGCCGCTCGATCAGGGAGGAGATGCCTTCCGCTTCGCGCTCGGACTGCGCTTTTCCTAAACGCTCGAAGAGCTCGTCGAGAGTGGACGTCCGTGGGCGCGGCCGAGGCGGCTGAGCCTGCTCCTTGGAATCCTTGGGGCGCACGGGTTCCTGTGCGCTCGAAGGGAGCGCGGCGGACACGAGGGCGAGGGCCAGCAGGCACGCGAAAAAACGCATGCCGGGATTTTAGGGTCCCGGCATGCGTGGTCAATTCAGATTATCGTGTGCGGCGATGCCGCACGCGCCGGCTTAGCCCTGACGAGCCTTGTAGCGCTTCTGGGTCTTGTTGATGATGTAGACCCGGCCCTTGCGACGAACCAGCTGGTTGTCGCGGTGACGGCCGCGGATCGACTTCAACGAGTTACGGATCTTCATATCCGGTCTCCTGCGGCCCTTCGGGAAGGCCGGAAAAAGAAAATGGTGGGCGCGGCTGGGATCGAACCAGCGACCCCTACGATGTCAACGTAGTGCTCTCCCGCTGAGCTACGCGCCCGGGAAACGGTGATTTTGAGGTCCCGCTTCGGCTGTGGGGGCGATATACCCACAAGCGGGCTCTGGCGCAAGCCTGAAGGCCAGCCTTTTTTAGGCGGCCATCATTTTATCGACTTCGCTCACCAGATCGCGCAGGTGGAACGGCTTCGACAGGACCTTCGCGTCGCGCGGGGCCTGGGAATCCGGGTTGAGGGCGACGGCCGCGAAGCCGGTGATGAACATCACCTTGATCTCCGGGTCGAGCTCGGTGGCCTTGCGGGCCAGCTCGATGCCATCCATCTCCGGCATGACGATGTCGGTCAGGAGGAGCTCGAAGGGCTCTTCCCTCAGGCGGTTATAGGCCGAAAGGCCGTTGTCGAACGAGGCGACGTCGTAGCCTGCGTTCTCCAGCGCCTTCACGAGGAAGCGGCGCATGTCGTTATCGTCTTCGGCAAGAAGAATCTTCATCGGTTGCCAGTCCCGAATCGTGGCGGTTTGACTCGCTCCTTCATGACGGGTCGATGGTAAACAAGCCGTGAAAGTACGACGCAGCGTTGCTACGATATTGTCATGGACAGGCGGCGGAGCTGCCTTACACTAGCGCGAACACCTGCTTCTTTTCCAATAAAGCCAAGATTTCTGATGCGGCCAACCATCGTTGATGAGTTCGATCCCCCCTTCACGATCACCGAACCTTCGGCGCAGACGATCCCCTTCGTCTTCAACGTGCCTCATGCGGGAGCCGTCTATCCGGCGTCCTTCCTGGCTGCGTCCCGGCTCGATGCCGTCGCCCTGAGGCGCTCCGAGGACGCCTTCGTGGACGAGCTCTTCAGCGCGATGCCGGATCTCGGCGCGCCCCTCATGACTGCGCGCTTCCCGCGGGCCTTTCTCGACCTGAACCGGGAACCCTACGAGCTCGATTCCCGCATGTTCGACGGCCGCCTGCCGCCTTTCACCAATACCCGCTCCATGCGGGTGGCCGGAGGCCTCGGGACCATCCCGCGCATCGTGGCCGACGGGCAGGAGATCTACCGCTCCCGCCTCCACGTGGACGAGGCCCTGCACCGGATCGAATGGCTCTACAAGCCTTATCACCGGACCCTGCGCCATCTCGTGCGCCGCACGGCCCAGCATTTCGGGCATGCCGTCCTGATCGATTGCCATTCCATGCCCTCCTCCAGCGTCAGCCGCGAGGACGGAGCCAAGGCCGACATCGTGCTGGGCGACCGCTACGGCACGAGCTGCGCCACCCTTCTGATCGACCTGGTGGAAGCGGCCTTGAGAGGACGCGGCTATACGGTGATCCGCAACAAGCCCTATGCGGGCGGATTCATCACCGAGCATTACGGCGAGCCCGCCCTGGGGCGGCACGCGCTCCAGATCGAGATCAACCGGGCGCTCTACATGGACGAGCGCAGCATGCAGAAGAAGCCGGGCTTCGCGGTGCTTGCGGAGGACGTGACCCAGGCTTTCACCCAGGTAATCGCGGATATCGAGGGCGAGCTGACGATTCGGTCCATCGCAGCGGAGTGATCCTCTGCGCATCAAACCCGTTCGGGCAAGAAAAAAGGCCACTGTTGCCAGCGGCCCGAAGTTTAGGGAGGAAACGCCCAAGAAGGGCAGCGATACGGCGACGCCATCGCCATATCGCACTGCAATAATTACGCCGCATCGCACAAATTGCAACCAAAATCTCGCCTCCGGTTATGCCTTTGTTGCATGCCTGCTCGGATGCGGATCGATGGCTTTGACATAGAAGGCAAGGCTCAGGAGCAGCCAGCCCGCGAGAGCCGCGAAAACGAGGCGATAGCCCTCCGGGCGGTAAAGCCCCTGGTCCGACCGTCCCATGAGGTCGATCAGCATGCCCGTCACGCTCTGGGAGAGAAACGCCCCGCCCATCGTGCCGATATTCATGAGCGTGATACCCCTCCCCGTGAGGGTCGATGGGAACAGCGACTTCCCGTGGCTGGTCAGGATGGGCGTATAGGCGACGCAGAGGCCGAAGAGGGGGAACCAGAACGTGACGGCGGTGCGGTCGAGAGGCGCGAGGACGAGCAGGAGAAGCAGGAGGATCGTCGCCGTGCTGCCGATGAGGACGGGTTTCTTGTAGCTGCCCCAGAACCGGTCCATGGCGCCCCAGAGCAGCATGCCGCAGATCTGCGCCGTCGCGCCCAGCAGCAGGATGTTTCCTCTCATGGCGAGATCGGCCCCGTGCACGTCGGACAGCCAGGGCCCGCCCCAGAGCCCGATCACTGAGGCGAAGCACCCATATGTGGTCAGGTGCATGAAGAAGACCGGCCAGAAGGACGGCACCTTCAGGGCGGCGGCCACGCCACGGAATGCATCACTCCAGGTCTCCTTCGGCCGCTCCGCGTGCGGATCCTTAGGCACGATCCACAGGATGGCGAACCAGATGATGATGGTCAGGACGGCCACCGCGAGGAACGAGGCGCGCCAGCCGAAGGCCGCGGCGGAGGCCGCCAGCGGGGCCGTCGCCGCCAGGGTGCCGGTATTGGCCAATCCCATCTGCAGACTGGTCAACCCGGCGAAGCGCTGCGGCGGGAAGCGCCGGGCATAGATCACCAGGGGCGCCATGAAGAAGGTGGAGCAGCCGAGCCCCATGAGCGCCCGCGCGGCGATGAGCAGGGAAGCCGAAGGAGCAAGGGCGAAGAGGATTGTTCCCGCAACCGTCAGCACGGCCGTCGCCAGCATGACCCGCTTGGGGCCGTACCGGTCGATGAGGATGCCGATCGGGATCTGGACCGCCGCGAAGGCGAAGAAGAAGGCGCTGGAGAGAAGGCCCGTCTGGGTTGCCGTGAGATGCAGCTCGCGGGCGAGGTCATTGGCGATGACGCCGATGGAATTGCGCAGGAACTGGCTGACTGCATAGAGCGCGGCGAGAACCGCGATCAGGAACAGGGCCGATTCGAATCGGGTCGTGCCGGACTTGGACGCAAAATTCATGAAGGCGAAATCCTTTGACGCGCGTGCAGCGCACGGGACACAGGGCCCACTTTTCCGCGCGATGCGCGACCGCTCTCTTGCCGCGCGCCAAGCGCTTGATAGAAGCTGATTGCAGGCGGGCCAATACCGCCCGCTCTCATCATTTAGGGGATACGCCAGGTCATGGGGCTCATCGACTTCACGCATTTCGTCAACGAGCTCGCGACCCAATCGGGCCAGGCGATCCTGCCCTTCTTCCGCACTGCCATCGCCACCGAGGACAAGTCCCGCGGCGGAGCCTTCGACCCGGTGACGGAGGCGGATCGGGCGAGCGAGGCGATCATGCGTCACCTCATCAAGCGCAGTTTCCCGACCCACGGCATCGTCGGCGAGGAGTTCGGCGCCGAGCGCGAGGATGCGGATTACGTCTGGGTGCTCGATCCCATCGATGGAACCAGGGCCTTCATTGCGGGGCTTCCCACCTGGGGCACCTTGATCGGGCTGACCTACAAGCGCCGTCCGGTCTTCGGCATGATGCACCAGCCCTTCACGGGCGAGCGCTTCTTCGGCGACGGCGGCAGCGCGACGTACCGGGGGCCGGGCGGCGAGCGCAAGCTGATGGCCCGCCGCTGCGCCTCCCTGAAGGACGCGGTCATCTCGACCACGAGCCCGCGCCTCTTCGCCGGCGAGGAGCTGCGCGCCTATGACCGGGTGGAGAGCGTCGCGCGGCTCGCCCGTTACGGCTGCGATTGCTATGCCTATTGCATGCTGGCCGCCGGCCATATCGACCTCGTGGTCGAATCGGGCCTGAAGTCCTACGACATCGCCGCCCTGGTGCCGATCATCGAGGGCGCTGGCGGCGTGGTGACCACCTGGGAGGGCGGATCAGCCGCCGACGGCGGGCGCATCGTCGCCGCGGGCGACCGCCGGGTCCACGCGGCTGCCGTCGAGCTGCTCAGCCGATAGGCCAATTTCGGCCGAATCGCGTTTCGCTCCGACCTCCGGGTCGGGAGTGCCCGGGATGAAGGCGTCGAAGGCGGCCCAGAACTGCTCGCGGATCGGGTCACGCTCCATCAGGATCTCGTGCCGGGCGCCCGGGATGACGATGGCGGAGCCGGCCTTGAGCCGCGCGGCGAAGCGCTCGGTAGCCGGCGTGGCGCAGACCGGGTCGGCCCCGGCCGCCACGATCAGGGTCGGTACCCGGATCTTCACCGCGTAGGCCGGATCGACGAAGCGCTTCATGAAGCGGAAGGCGCCGTCGAGCCACGACACGGTCGGCGCCCCGATGGCCCCCGCCCCGATGGCGTGGGCCGCGTTGGCGTTGCGGGCATAGCGGACGGGGTCGCCGGTCAGGCGGTTGCCCTTGAACGGCAGGGTCGAGATCGACGTCTCGCCGCCGCCGGGCACGAACATCTTGCCCATGCCGAAGAACCGCAGGAACCGGGCCAGGAGCGCGGCGGACGCGGTGCGCTTGATGATGCACAGGGCGATCATCGGCGTCGTGGTCACGAGACGGCGGAAGGGCAGCCAGGTTTCGTAGGCCGCGTCGAGCGCGATGGCGCCGCCCATGGAATGGGCCAGGCCGAAATGCGGCTGCGGCATGTGCGGCATCAAAACCTGGTCGCGGACCGCCTCCAGGTCGTGCCGGAAATCGGAGAAGCGCCTGACATGGCCCTTGCGGAGATTGCCGACCTGCCGGCCTGACAAGCCCTGTCCGCGCCAGTCGAAGGCGACGACGGCGAAGCCCCGGTCGAGCAGTTCTCCCACCACCTCGAAATACTTTTCGATGAACTCCGCCCGGCCCTGCAGGATGCAGACGGTCCCCTGCGGCGCCTCGGTTTCCGGCATCCAGGTCGCCACGCGAAGCGGGATCCCGTCGCGGGTCGTGACGCTGATGAGCTTGGGCTCGCCGGGCAGGGGATTGTCGGGGGTGGTGATGAGTTCCACGGCAGGTTCCAACTCGAAATCTCACGCCTTTATAGGGCGGCCGGAGCTTAAGGAACGGCCCCCTTGAAAGCAAACGAAGCGGCTCCCACATCGAATTCGTGCCGGCCATGATGGCGGCGCATCAGCCCGGATCCAGCCTCTTCCGGTGGATCCCTTCCTGCATGTCGCTTCAAGCGGAGGATATGCCATGCGACAGTACGATCTTGCTCCCCTCTACCGCAACACGGTCGGGTTCGACCGTCTCTTCTCGATGCTCGACCAGCTCGTCAGCGTCGACACGGCTCCGAGCTACCCGCCCTACAACATCGAGCGCACCGGCGAGAATGCCTATCGCATCTCCATCGCGGTCGCCGGCTTCACCGATCGCGACCTGACCATCGAGGTCAAGGAAAACACCCTCTCCGTTCGCGGCGAGCGCAAGCCCAACGAAGATCGCAAGACCGACGTGCTCCACCAGGGCATCGCGGCGCGCAGCTTCGACCGGCGCTTCCAGCTGGCCGACGGCGTGCAGGTGACGGGTGCTGCCCTCGAGAACGGCCTGCTCCATCTCGACCTCGTGCGCGAGATTCCCGAGGCCAAGAAGCCGAAGCTCATCCCGATTTCCTCGAACGGCGCCCAGGCCATCGAAGCCAAGCAGGCTGCCTAAGGCCCTTTCAGAGCCCCAAACGAAGAGCGCCCCGGTTCGGCCGGGGCGCTTTTTGTTTTGTCGGATCCTGGTCCTTGGTATCCCGCCGGGGTTGGAGGGGTCCCCGCCGGTCAAGGGTCTCTGGAGAGAACCAATCGCGGGCGAATGCGGCAGGGTTAGGGCAATCGCCCGGCCGCATGGCTCCCTACTCCCGAAGAGGCGATCTCCAGAAGCCTGCGTACATCCTCCTCCCGAGTGGCCCAGGAGGTGACGAGGCGGATCAGCACCTCGTGATCGGCGACATGCTCTGTCTCCGGCAGGCTCAGCTCCGTCCAGTCATGATAGAGGATACCGGCGTCCTTCAGGGCCCGGTCCAGAGTTTTCGGGATGATCGGGAAGACCTCGTTGGCCTCGGACGGCCAGGCCAGGCGCACGCCGGGCACCTGCAGGAGGCCCTGCGAGAGCAGCGCCGCCATGCGATTGGCGTGGCGGGCATTGTCGAGCCAATGGCCGTCGGCGAAGTACCCCTCGAACTGCGCCGCCACGAGGCGCCCCTTGGAAATGATCTGGCCGGCGCGCTTGGACCGGTAGTCGAGCGCCTCCGCCAGTTCGGGCTTGAACACCACGATGGCCTCGGCCATGAGGCCGCCGTTCTTGGTGGCCCCGAAGGACAGGATGTCGACGCCCTGCTTCCAGGTCATCTCGGCCGGAGTGCAGCCGAGGGAGACGAGCGCACTGGCGAAGCGGGCGCCGTCCATGTGAAAGGACAGGCCGTGCTCCCGGCAGACGGCCCCGAGAGCCGCAAGCTCGTCGAGGCCGTAGACCATGCCGCCCTCGCTCACCTGCGAGATCGACAGCGCCTTGGGCGGCATCTGCTTGACCGCCCGGGGCAGGCTCCCGAGATAGGCGGCGACATCCTCGGCCCTCAGCTTGGCGCCGACGCCCGGGAGCCCTGCGAGCTTGGCCCCGTGCATGAAGAATTCCGGCGCCCCGCATTCGTCGTCGATGATGTGGGCTTCCCGGTGGCAGACGCAGAGGCCGTAAGGCGGAACGGCGGAGGACAGGGCGAGCGCATTGGCGGCCGTCCCCGTCGCGACGAAGAAAACGGAAACCTCGCGCTCGAAGATGGCGCTGAACCGGGCCCTGACGCGCCGGGAGATCTCGTCGTTCCCGTAGGCCGCCATGGCCCCGGCATTGGCCTGGACGATGGCCTGGAGGACGGGAGCGCTGGCCCCCACGATGTTGTCGCTGGCGAAATTCATGATGCGTTCCTAGAGCATCGGACCCCAAAGTGGAATTCACTTTCGGGATCCCATCCGATGCTCCCTCTCTTCGCTGGCGCATCGTTGGACGCGAAAAACCGGAGAGCCACTTTCTCGCACGATGCGCTTGAGTATTGCCAGGAAAAGGGGAATGCCGACCCAGGCATGAGGTCCATGCCTTCCCTTAGGGAGTTCATGCAGCCCCGACATGTCAAGGTCATTGACCCTTCGGCGGAGACTTTCGTCCGTAGGCTCAAAAAGCTGCTTTTGTTACATTCGGCATCGCCCGCTTGTAACTTTTGTCTAAAATTTTTCCAAGACCTCTTGTGCGCTGCATCGAACTCTGGCACTTTGAAGACATTAGGACAGTATCGCTGTCCCTTTTGGAGTGCCTGCACTCCTCGCCTTCGCCCTGGGGTTTTCTTGATGCTTCGCCTGACGCGAACGAAACGAGATACCACGAAAGCCGCCCGCAAAACGTGGGCGGGACGGGCGACTCTGGGCTGACGACAGCCCAAAGGTGCCCGCGAGGTGCGGGCTCCCCTGCCGGACCCACCCCTCGAAAACCTTAAAGAAGCGGCGGGCACTCCGGACGATTCGATCATCCGGCAGGCCTGAAAGCCGCCTCAAACAACCTGAAGACGTGTTCGGATGTGAGGATCTGCCATGAGCGACGAGCCGACCAAGAGCCTGGAAGCCCAAGTGCCGAGCCGTACGGCCACGATGGCGGACACGGTCAAAACGGTGCGCGATCCGGGCCTGCCGGCCGCCCAGGGCCTCTATAATCCCTCCAACGAGCAGGATTCCTGCGGCGTCGGCTTCATCGCCGACATGAAGAACCGCAAGTCCCACGCCATCGTCGAGCAGGGCCTGTCCATCCTGCACAACCTCGACCATCGCGGCGCGGTGGGCGCGGATCCGAAGATGGGCGACGGCTGCGGCATCCTCGTCCAAATCCCGCACAAGTTCTTCGCCGCCGAATGCGCCAAGGTCGGCATCTGGCTGCCCGAGGAAGGCCAGTACGGCGTCGGCCACCTGTTCATGCCCCGCGACCCGGAGGGCTTCCAGCTCGTCGAGGAGATCGTCACCAAGGCGATCACCGACGAGGGCCTACAGGTTCTCGGCTGGCGCGACGTGCCCGTGGATTCGAGCGATCTCGGCGAGAGCGTGAAGGCGACCGAGCCGCAGCACCGCCAGATCTTCGTCGGCAAGGGCAAGGGCATGGACGACGCGGAGACCTTCGAGCGCCGTCTGTTCATCGCCCGCAAGGTCATCTCCAACGCCGTCTACGACATGAAGGACGAGCGCACCGCGGGCTATTACCCGGTCAGCCTGTCCTCGCGCACCATCGTGTACAAGGGCATGGTGCTGGTGACGCAGCTGCGCGACTACTATCCCGACCTTCAGGACGAGCGTTTCGAGAGCGCCATCGCGCTCGTGCACCAGCGCTTCGCCACCAACACCTTCCCGACCTGGCAGCTCGCCCATCCCTACCGCATGGTCGCCCATAACGGCGAGATCAACACGCTGCGCGGCAACGTGAACTGGATGGCGGCCCGTCAGGCCTCGGTCGATTCCGAGCTCTTCGGCAACGACATCTCGAAGCTCTGGCCGATCTCCTACGAAGGCCAGTCCGACACGGCCTGCTTCGACAACGCCCTCGAATTCCTGGTGCGCGGCGGCTACTCGCTGTCGCACGCGATGATGATGCTGATCCCGGAGGCCTGGGCCGGCAACCCGCTCATGAACGACGACCGGCGCGCGTTCTACGAGTATCACGCCGCCCTCATGGAGCCGTGGGACGGCCCGGCCGCCGTGTGCTTCACGGACGGCAAGCAGATCGGCGCGACGCTCGACCGCAACGGCCTTCGCCCCGCGCGCTATCTCGTGACCGATGACGGCCTCGTGGTGCTCGCCTCCGAGATGGGCGTGCTGCCAATCCCGGAGGAGAAGATCGTCGAGAAATGGCGTCTCCAGCCGGGCAAGATGCTCCTCATCGACCTGGAGGAAGGCCGCATCGTCTCCGACGACGAGATCAAGCAGCAGCTCGCGCAGGCGAACCCCTACAAGGAATGGCTCAAGCGCACGCAGATCGTGCTGGAGGACCTGAAGCCCGTGCAGGCGCGCGAGTCGCGCACGGACGTATCGCTCCTCGACCGCCAGCAGGCCTTCGGCTACACGGCGGAGGACCTCAAGCTCCTCATGCAGCCCATGGCCGTCACCGGCCAGGAAGCCGTCGGCTCCATGGGATCGGACACGCCGATCTCCGCGCTCTCCGACAAGGCGAAGCTGCTCTATACCTATTTCAAGCAGAACTTCGCCCAGGTGACGAACCCGCCGATCGATCCGATCCGCGAGGAGCTCGTCATGAGCCTCGTGTCGTTCATCGGCCCGCGTCCGAACATCCTGGACCTGGAGGGTACCTCGCGCCGCAAGCGGCTCGAAGTGCGCCAGCCGATCCTCACCAACGAGGACCTGGAGAAGATCCGCTGCATCGGTCATTTCGAGGACCGCTTCGACACGAAGACCCTTGACATCACCTATGATGCGGAACTCGGCGCCGCCGCCCTCGACGGCGCGCTCGACCGCCTCTGCGACCGCGCGGAAGCGGCCGTGCACGGCGGCTACAACATCATCATCCTGTCCGACCGCATGGTCGGCCCGGACCGCATCCCGATCCCGGCGCTGCTGGCCACGGCGGCCGTGCACAATTACCTGATCCGGAAAGGCCTTCGCACCTCGGTCGGGCTCGTGGTCGAATCCGGCGAGCCACGCGAGATCCATCACTTCGCCTGCTTGGCCGGCTACGGCGCGGAGGCGATCAACCCGTACCTCGCCTTCGAGACCATCGCGGACATGCTCGAGAACGGCGAACTGCCGGAAGAGGTGGACGCCGACGAGGCGATCAAGCGCTACATCAAGTCCATCGGCAAGGGCCTGCTCAAGGTCATGTCGAAGATGGGCATCTCCACCTATCAATCCTATTGCGGCGCGCAGATCTTCGACGCGGTCGGCCTCCGCTCCGACTTCGTGTCCCGCGACTTCTTCGGCACGGCGACCACCATCGAAGGCATCGGCATGGACGAGGTGGCGGAGGAGAACGTGCGCCGCCACCGCGACGCCTTCGGCGACGCGCCGGTCTACCGCAACGCCCTCGATGTGGGCGGCGAATACGCTTATCGCCAGCGCGGCGAGGTCCATGCCTGGAACCCGGACACGGTCGCGACGCTGCAGCACGCGGTGCGCCTCAACGCGCAGGACCGCTACCGCGAATATGCCCGCCTCGTGAACGAGCAGGACAACGAGCTGAAGACGATTCGCGGCCTCTTCCGCATCAAGAATGCTGAAGAGACGGGACGCGCACCGGTTGCCTTGAGCGAGGTCGAGCCTGCCCAGGAGATCGTGAAGCGCTTCTCCACCGGCGCCATGTCCTTCGGGTCGATCTCGAAGGAGGCGCACGAGACGCTGGCGCTCGCCATGAACGCCATCGGCGGCAAGTCCAACACCGGTGAAGGCGGCGAGGAGCCGGAGCGCTTCCGCCCGCTCGCCGACGGACGCTCCAAGCGCTCCGCCATCAAGCAGGTGGCCTCCGGCCGCTTCGGCGTGACGACGGAATATCTCGTCAATGCCGACATGATGCAGATCAAGGTGGCGCAGGGCGCGAAGCCCGGCGAGGGCGGACAGCTTCCCGGCCACAAGGTCGACGTGAAGATTGCCCGCGTGCGTCACTCCACGCCCGGCGTCGGCCTCATCTCGCCGCCGCCGCACCACGACATCTATTCCATCGAGGATCTGGCCCAGCTGATCTTCGACCTGAAGAACGTGAACCCTTCGGCTGACGTGTCGGTGAAGCTCGTCGCGGAGGTGGGCGTCGGCACGGTGGCGGCGGGCGTCGCCAAGGCGCGCGCGGACCACATCACGATCTCGGGCTTCGAGGGCGGCACGGGCGCGTCTCCCCTCACCTCGCTCAAGCATGCGGGCTCGCCCTGGGAGATCGGCCTCGCCGAGACCCAGCAGACCCTCGTGCTCAACCGCCTGCGCGGCCGCGTGGCGCTGCAGGCGGATGGTGGCCTGCGTACGGGTCGCGACGTGGTGATCGCGGCCCTGCTCGGTGCCGACGAGTACGGCTTCTCGACCGCGCCTCTGATCGCGGCGGGCTGCATCATGATGCGCAAGTGCCATCTCAACACCTGCCCGGTCGGCGTCGCCACGCAGGATCCGGTGCTGCGCAAGCGCTTCAAAGGTCTGCCTGAGCACGTCATCAACTACTTCTTCTTCGTCGCCGAGGAAGTGCGCGAGCTGATGGCCGAGATGGGCTTCACCTCCATCGAGGAGATGATCGGCCAGTCCGACCTTCTCGACAAGAACGTCGCCATCGACCACTGGAAGGCGAAGGGCCTCGACTTCACGAAGCTCTTCCACAAGCCGGAGGTGCCAGCGAGCGTTGCGATCCGTCACCAGGAGCGTCAGGTTCACCCGATCGCCAACGTGCTCGACCGCGAGTTCATCGCGCAGGCTGGTCCCGCCCTGGAGAACGGCGAGGCCGTCGTCATCGAATCCCGGGTGCGCAGCTCCGACCGGACCGTGGGCGCGATGCTGTCCGGCGAGGTGGCGAAGCGCTACGGCCATGAAGGCCTGCCCGACGACACGATCACCGTGAACCTGAAGGGCACGGCGGGCCAGAGCTTCGGCGCGTGGCTGGCCGCGGGCGTGACGCTCAACCTCGAAGGCGAAGCCAACGACTATGTCGGCAAGGGCCTGTCGGGCGGCAAGATCATCATCAGCCCGTCCCCGGCCTCGAAGGCTCTGCCTGAGAACTCCATCGTGGTCGGCAACACGGTGATGTATGGCGCCATCGCGGGGGAAGCGTATTTCCGCGGCGTCGCAGGCGAGCGTTTCGCCGTGCGCAATTCCGGCGCAATCGCGGTGGTGGAAGGCACCGGCGATCACGGCTGCGAATACATGACCGGCGGCCTCGTGGTCGTGCTCGGCCAGACCGGCCGCAACTTCGCGGCGGGCATGTCGGGCGGCATCGCCTATGTGCTCGACGAGGACGGCACGTTCGGCAAGCGCTGCAATCTGTCCATGGTCGATCTCGAACCCGTCGAGGAGGAGGAGGACCTGATGCGCCGCCTCCACCATCACGGCGGCGACCTGGAGACCAAGGGCCGCATCGACATCATGGCCAACATGTCAGGCCCCGATGAAGAGCGCCTGATGCAGCTCATCACCAATCACCACACCTATACGGGCTCGACGCGCGCCAAGGAGATCCTGGACAACTGGGCAACCTATCGCACCAAGTTCGTGAAGGTCATGCCGGTCGAGTATCGCCGCGCGCTCCAGGAGATGGATCGTCTCCGGAACCTGCAGGCGGCGGAATAAGGATTAAGGGGCAAACCGATGGGCAAGGTCACAGGCTTTCTCGAATACGACCGGCAGGAGCAGAAGTATCAGCTCGCCGGAGAACGCGTGCGCCACTTCCGTGAGTTCACGCTGCCGCTCGACGACAACGACCTGAAGAAGCAGGCTGGACGCTGCATGGATTGCGGCATTCCGTTCTGCCACGGGCCGACGGGCTGTCCGGTGCACAACCAGATTCCCGACTGGAACGATCTGGTCTGGCAGAACGACTGGGAGGAGGCTGCGCGCAACCTCCACACCACCAATAACTTCCCCGAATTCACGGGCCGCATCTGTCCTGCCCCCTGTGAGGAAGCCTGCACGCTCAACCTGGAAAACCAGCCGGTCACCATCAAGACCATCGAGCAGGCCATCGCCGACAAGGCCTGGGACATGGGCTTCGTGAAGCCGGAGCCCGCGGGCTTCTCCACGGGCAAGCGCGTCGCCGTGATCGGCTCGGGACCGGCCGGCATGGCGGCCGCCCAGCAGCTCGCCCGCGTGGGCCACGAGGTGCACGTGTTCGAGCGCCAGGCGAAGCCCGGCGGCCTGCTGCGCTACGGCATCCCGGACTTCAAGATGGAGAAGTACCACATCGACCGTCGCGTGAAGCAGATGGAAGCGGAAGGCGTCGTCTTCCATTGCGGCGTAAACATCGGCGTCGACAAGAGCTTCGCGTCGCTCCACAACGAGTTCGACGCGGTGCTGTTCGCCGGCGGCGCGGAGGATCCGCGCAACCCGAACCTGCCGGGCCAGGACCTGAAGGGCGTGTACTACGCAATGCCCTATCTCACCCAGTCGAACCAGCGCGTGGGCGGCGAAGCCGTGACGATGGAGCCGATCCTCGCGGCCGGCAAGAACGTGGTCGTCATCGGCGGCGGCGACACCGCCTCCGACTGCGTCGGCACCGCGTTCCGCCAGGGCGCCCTCTCGGTCACGCAGCTCGACATCCGCCCCAAGCCGCCGGAGCGCGAGGACAAGCTGACCGTATGGCCCTATTGGCCGACGAAGATGCGCACCTCGTCCTCTCAGGCCGAAGGCGCGGAGCGCGAGTTCCAGGCCGCCACTCTCGGCATCGTCGGCAAGAAGGGCCAGGCCACCGGTGTGCAATGCGCTCGCGTGGACGAGAAGCGCCAGCCGATTCCGGGCAGCGAGTTCATCCTCAAGGCCGACCTCGTCTTCATCGCCATCGGCTTCGCCGGCTCGGTGAAGGAAGGCCTGCTGGACGAATCCGGCGTGGCCATGGACCGTCGCGGCAACGTGGTGGCGGACGACCGGAGCTACCGGACCTCGAGCGAGAAGGTCTTCGTGGCCGGCGACATGCGCCGGGGCCAGTCCCTGGTCGTCTGGGCCATCCGCGAAGGCCGCCAAGCCGCGCGTTCCATCGACACCTTCCTGATGGGCGGGAGCGACCTGCCGGTCTGATCCATCCACCTCTTAGAAGGGAAGCGGCGGCCCATCGCGCAAATGGGCCGCCGCTTTTTATTGTCTGTTTGTCTTCAGTTGTTCGGCCATCGGAAATCGTCCGCCCGCCCCGGGCGCGAGCCTGGGGCGATGCCCACCCGCAGGGCGCGCTGCACCGTATAGGCGTTGTCCCCTGTGAGCTTCGGCGGGGCCGAGACCAGGGTCCCGCCCGGCGTCACGTCCTGACGGGTCAGGGGAAGGACCGGACCGACCAGGGGCTTCGAGGGCAGGGAGACCGGCGCGGCCGCATCCGGCGGTGCCGGGATCGCCGCCTCGATCGAGGGAGCGGACGATCCATCGGCAGGCGTGATGTCAGCCGGACTGGCAGGAGCTGCCACGGCCGTACCACCCTTGCCCAGGATCCGCTTGATCTCCGTGTCGGCGAAGAAGGCGACCTTGCGGGCGCCCGCGCGGGTGAAGAACACGCCCTCGTTGGTGCGCAGCTTGGCGGGCTCGCCATCCACGTCGGGCCCGTCGGCCGTGTACCGGTTCTCGTCGTCCACGAAGCCCGGCCAGATATCCACATAGGTGCCGCCGCCGCGCTGGACGCTCTCCTTGTAGATCTCGTTGATGACGACCAGATCCTCGGACGCCTTGCTGTTCTTCATCGGCGGAAGACCGATCCACACCAGCGGGATCCCGCGCTCCTTGAACGTGGCCACGATCGCATCGACCCGTTGGCGATAGAGCTCCTTCCACCGGTCCGACAGGGGCTCGACGGTGTTGTCGCCATCCTTGATCGCCTGCCGGTCGCTCGTTCCCAGCACCACCACGGCGACACTCGTCTTCTGGCCTTCGTCCAGGGTCGACCTGATGAAGTTGGGCCAGTCGGCAGGGTCGACGCGCACCAGGCCCATGTCCCGGACCTTCGGCACCACCGCCACGTCCTGGTTCTCGGCGAAATGCGCTTCGAGTCCCTGGCGGGCATAGCCGGCCAGGGCATCCCCGAACACCACCACGAAGGTGCTCGGATCGACCTTCGGCTTCTCCTGCTTGGCCGTGGCCGTCGCGGGCGGGGCGGACTTGCGGGGGCGGACCACGGGCGTGCGGGCCGCCGGCGGCGGCTCGTCCGGCACCCCGAAGAAGCGCCGGAGGCTGAAGCCCTGCTGCTGTTGGGGCTGGGCGGGCTGGACGAGCTTTCCGGGATAATAACCGGGCGGATAGGCTCTGAGATCGCGCTGGCCCTGCGGCTGGTAATAGCCGGATTGGGCCAGGGCAGCGCCGCTTGCACCGACGGCAAGCAGCAAAGTCAGGGTCAGAGGGCGAAGAATCGGCGCTAACGACATCGGCGGTTCCACTTCTGTCCGGACCAGCCTTGAGTATAGAGCCTTGCGGGAGCTCCGTCAGCGGGTCGTGCGCAGTTCGCGCAGGACCGCATAATCGGCATATCCATCCGGGATCAAGCCACGGCGCAGCTGGAAGTTCCGCACGGCCTCCCGGGTCTTGGAGCCGAGCTTGCCGTCCGCATCGCCTTCATAGAGCCCGAGGCGGGCGAGGCGCTCCTGCAATTCCTGGCTGTGATCCTTGCTCAGCATGGGCTGATCCTTGGGCCAAGCCCCCTGGATCGGCATGCCGCCGAGGACCCGGTCGCCGAGATGGGCGACGCCCATGGCATAGGCGTCGGAGGAGTTGTAGGCCTTGATCACGTCGTAGTTGCGGGTCACCAGGAAGGCCGGGCCGCCCGCGCCGCCCGGCAGGAACAGGGTGGCCTCGCCGGTACGGGGCATCGCCTTCCCGTCGGCACGCCGCACGCCCACGGCCTGCCAGCGGGCGAAATCCTGCCTGAGATGCCGGTAATCGAAGCCGCGCGGCAGGGCCACTTCGAAGCCCCAGGGCAGGCCCGGGTCCCAGCCGTGCTGGCGCAGGTAATTGGCCGTGGACGCCAGGGCGTCGGGCACGGAGGACCAGATGTCCCGGACCCCGTCCCGGTTGCCGTCGACGGCGTATTTCATGAAGCTCGAGGGCATGAACTGGGTCTGGCCCATGGCCCCGGCCCAGGATCCCAGCATCTTGGAGCGGTCGATATGCTCGCCTTCCAGGATCTGGAGCGCGGTGAGCAGCTCCTCGCGGAAAAACTCGCCCCGGTAGCCCGTATAGGCCAGGGTCGCCAGCGCCCGGACCGTATAGATCGACCCTGTGAAGCTGCCGAAATTGGTTTCCATGCCCCAGACGCCGAGCACCACGGAGCGCGGAACCCCATAGGTCCGCTCGACGGCGGCGAGGGTCTTCGACCATTCGGCCGCCATGTCCTGGCCGCGCTTCAGGCGCTGGGCCGAGATGGCTCCGTCGATGTAATCCCAGATAGGACGGACGAATTCTGACTGCTTTTTCGTGAGCGCGATGATCTTGGCGTCGGGCTCGACACCCCGGAATGCCTCCTCGAAGGTCCCACGCGACACGCCCCGCGCCTTGGCGGCGGGCCAGAGACCCTGCACGAAGCGCTGGAACCCGGCCTGGGACGTTTCCTGCGCCTGCACGGGCGAAATGCTGCCGCCTGCACCGACGGTGAGGCTCAGACCGAGAAGGAGTGCGCCGGAAAGGCGGCGCACGACGGAAAGCGGCTGGCGCATGGGAGTCGCTCACGGAACAGGACAGATCTGCCCTGCCATGCGACACTAAGCAGGTTAACAGCCGGTTGATAGCTATCCGTGTTGGGAGTGCGTCCTTATGTACCCTCGCCGGATCGTCCGGCCGGTTCGCCTCCGCAAAACCGTCATGGTTGGCAGCTTAACCATAAGACTTCAGCTCTGATTCAGGTCGGGAGCTACACGATGGCGCCGCAACAGTGAAACCTCAGAGGCGCTGCCGCGTTGGAAGGTGCCGAAGCTTGACAGTTATCGGTTCCCTTTTCCCCATCCTGACTTAGATTACCCTTCCCTCTTGATGCTCAATCATGGCTCAATCAATGAAGCGAATTCGCAAAGCAGTCCTTCCCGTCGCCGGTCTCGGCACCCGGTTCCTGCCTGCCACCAAGGCCGTTCCCAAGGAGATGCTCTGCGTCGTCGACCGCCCGGTCGTTCAGCATGTGGTGGATGAGGCGCGTGCCGCCGGAATCGAGCATTTCATCTTCGTTACGGGCCGTAACAAGGCCGTGATCGAGGACCATTTCGACATCGCCTACGAGCTGAACCGGACCCTTGAGGGCCGCAACAAGACCAAGGAGCTGGAGCTTCTCGCCAAGGATCAGCCCCAGGCCGGCCAGACGAGCTTCACCCGCCAGCAGGAGCCGCTCGGCCTCGGACACGCGGTCTGGTGCGCCCGCGAACTCGTGGGCGACGAGCCCTTCGCCGTGATCCTGCCCGACATGCTCAGCCGCGGCTCCATGGAGCAGATGATCGCAGCCTACGACAAGCACGGCGGCAACATCATCGCCGTCGAGGAGGTGCCGGAGGACCAGACGCACCAGTACGGCATCGTGTCGGTCGGCCAGGAATTCGGCCAGACCTTCGAGATCACCGGCATGGTGGAGAAGCCCCCGAAGGGCACCGCCCCCTCGAACTACATCATCTCCGGCCGCTATATCCTGCAGCCTGAGATCTTCGACCTGCTCTCCACCCAGGAGCGCGGCGCGGGCAACGAGATCCAGCTCACGGATTCCATGATCCGGCTGATGAAGGATCAGCCCTTCTTCGGGATGAAGTACGAGGGCAAGACCTACGACACCGGCTCCAAGATCGGTTTCCTCATGGCCAATGTGGCCTATGCCCTCGAGCGCGAGGAGCTTTCCGCCGATTTCCGCCGGGAACTCGAAGCCCTGCTGCGGCAGAAGTAGGCGCGAAGGTTCCACCAAGGGTTCCTCATGGCCGCCTCTCTGTGCTAGAGGGCGGCCATGACGCTTGCACAGCCAGCCCCCCTTTCGCCCGATCCTGCCATCGCCTCGGCCCTGCGCACGCTCGAAACCGAGCGGGACGGCCTGACGATTCTGATGGACGCCATCGGCAACGGCCTCGGTTCCCATTTCACGGGTGCGGTCGAAACCCTGGCCGCGGCCAAGGGCCGGGTCATCGTCACCGGCATGGGCAAATCCGGCCATGTGGGCCGCAAGATCACCGCCACCTTCGCATCGACCGGCACACCCGCCCATTACGTCCATCCGGCGGAGGCGAGCCACGGCGACCTGGGCATGATCCAGACGGACGACGTGATCATCGCCCTGTCCTGGTCGGGAGAGACCGCGGAACTCGCCGACATCATCGGTTATTCCCGGCGCTTCCGGGTGCCGCTGATCGCCCTGACGTCGAACGCGGAATCGACCCTCGGCCGTGCGGCCGACATCTGCCTGACCCTGCCGAAGGCCAAGGAAGCCTGCCCCAACGGGCTGGCGCCCACCACATCGACCACGATCCAGCTCGCGCTGGGCGACGCCCTGGCGGTCGCCCTTCTGGAAAGGCGCGGCTTCACGGCGGAGCATTTCAAGGTCTACCATCCGGGCGGCAAGCTCGGCGCCCGCCTCAAGCTGGTGCGCGACATCATGCATAGGGACGAGCGCCTGCCTGTCGTCGGCATCGAGGCCCGCATGGACGAGGCCATCGCCGAGATCGGCCGCAAAGGCTTCGGGGCCGTGATCGTGATCAACGGCGACGGCACGCTCGCCGGCATCGTCACCGACGGCGACCTGCGCCGCAATCTTAAGCCCGATCTCATGACCCTGCCTGTGACGGCCATCATGACCCGGACGCCCCGGACCATCGCGCCCGACGCCCTCGTGGCGACCGCGCTGGAGATGGAGGAGGCTTCCCGGATCACCGCCCTGATCGTGGTCGAGAACAGCCGACCCATCGGTCTGGTGCATTATCTCGATTTGCTGCGGGCCGGGGCGGCTTAGTCTACCTCGCAGTCAGTCCCGATCGGGCATAGAGCTGCAAGGACATGCTTGGGCTGCCTCTCAAGCTGTTACGGGTCATCCACCACGAGCGTCGATCCCTCGATCCGCACGACCCGTACCTTGGCACCGGCAAAGCGGTCGGCGCCCGTCACCCGCCAGGAACTGTCGTCGACCCGGATGCGCCCTTCGCCGTCCTTGATCGGCGTTTCCAGGGTGAAGACCCGTCCGATCAGGGAGTGGCCGCGCTGGTTGAGCGGCGCGGCCTCCGTCTCCGGCTGCGTCTTCGAGCGGGTGACGTAGCGACCCAGGATCACCGATCCGACGGACAGGAGCGCGAAGAGGAGCGCCGCGGCCTGCCAGGACAGGCCGAGGAGGGCATCAAGCATTCCGGTCATGATGGCAGCGAGGCCGAGCCAGAGGAAGAACGAGCCGGGCGCGAGAAGCTCGACGCCGATAAGGACGACCCCAAGGATGATCCAGGCCCATGCGCCCAAGCCGATGAACGCCTCGGCGATCATGAGCGCTCGGCTCCGCCGGGAACCGTGGGAACGCTGCGGGCGGGCCTGGCGCTCGCTCCGTTCTCCCCGAACACGGATTTGGTCAATTCGGCGATGCCGCCCAGGGTCCCGGCCAGCCCGGCCGCCTCGATGGGAACGATCACCACCTTCTGGTTCGGCGCCGAGGCGAGCGCCCGGATGGCGTCGATGTATTTTTCCGCCACGATGAAGTTGGCGGCGTTGAGATCGCCCTTGGTAATGGCATCGCTGACCATGCCGGTCGCCCTGGCCTCAGCCTCGGCCTGACGCTCGCGCGCCTCGGCGTCCCGGAACGCCGCTTCTTTCCGACCCTCGGCGGCGAGGATCTGCGCTTGCTTCTGGCCTTCGGCTCGCAGGATCTCGGACTGGCGCATCCCTTCCGCCTCGAGGACGGCGGCGCGTTTCTCGCGCTCGGCCTTCATCTGCCGCGCCATGGCGCCGGCGAGGTCCTGCGGCGGGACGATGTCCTTGATCTCGACGCGGGTGACCTTGGCCCCCCAGGGCGAGGCCGCCGCATCGACGACGCGCAGGAGCTTCTCGTTGATCTCGTCGCGATGGGAGAGCAACTGGTCGAGGTCCATGGAGCCGACGACGGTGCGGATATTGGTCATGGTCAGCACCAGCAGGGCCTGATGCAGATTGGACACCTCGTAGGAGGCGCGGGACGCATCGAGCACCTGGAAAAAGGCCACCGCGTCGATGGTGACGCCGGCATTGTCCCGGGTGAAGGCCTCCTGGCTCGGAACGTCGAGCACTTGCTCCATGACGTTCACCTTCTTCCCGATCTGGTCGATATAGGGCACGATCAGGCCGAGACCCGGCGTCAGCGTACGCGAATAACGCCCGAACCGCTCGACCGTGTAGGCATAACCCTGCGGAACCGTCCGGATGCCCATGGCAATCGTCACCACGACGACGAGCACCAGTACGATGACGAAGATATCGAAACCACTCAGCGGCATGAGCCCCCCGGGCAATCCTGTTGCAGAGGGCTCACGCTAGCGCAAAGAGGTCTAGACTCCTAGATCCATCCCTGAAGCTCGCGCTCCACGATGTGGTTGATCACGCGCATGCCGTCGTCGCTGTCGTTGAGGCAGGGCAGATAGGCGAATTCCTCGCCGCCGTTATGCATGAAGATCTCCCGGTTCTCGCCGTTGAGTTCTTCCAGGGTTTCCAGACAATCGGCCGAGAAGCCCGGCGCCACGATGGCCATGCGCTTCACGCCGCTTTTGGCCAGGGCCTCGACGGTCTTGTCCGTGTAGGGCTGCAGCCATTCCGCCTTGCCGAAGCGGGATTGGAAGCTCATGCGGAACTTGTCCGGGGACCAGCCGAAAGCCTCGCGCATCAGCCGCCAGGTTTTCACGCATTGGCAGTGATAGGGATCGCCTTTCAAAAGGTATTCCTTCGGCACCCCGTGGAAGGACACGAGGATTACCTCGGGCTCGAAGGTGAGGTTCGCCAGCTCCTTCTTCATGGAAGCGACGACCGCGTCGATATAGACCGGATCGTCGTGATAGGGCGGCGAGACGCGGACCGTCGGCTGCCAGCGCATGTCCATGAGGGCGCGGAAGGCTTGGTCGCAGGCCGTGGCCGAGGTCGCCGCCGCATATTGCGGATAGAGCGGCACCAGGAGGATGCGGTCGCAGCCCTGGTCGAGGAGCGCCTGGATGCGCTCGCGCACCTCGGGCTTGCCGTAGCGCATGGCCCAGTCGACCGTCACCTTGTCGCCGGCGATGCTGCGGATGTGCGCCGCCACCTTCTCGGCCTGGTTGCGGGTGATGGTCTTGAGCGGGCCCTCGTCGCGCTCGTTGTTCCAGATCGACGCATAGTCGCGGCCCTTGGGACCGGGGCGCTTGGTCAGGATGATCAGGTTGAGGATGGGCCACCACAGGAGGCGCGGCGTTTCGATGACGCGCCGGTCGGAGAGGAACTCCTTCAGATAGGCCCGCATCGGCCAGTAGCCGGTGCCCTCGGGGGTCCCCAGGTTCAGAAGAAGCACCCCGATCCGCCCGGTTCGAACAGCCGGATGGTCCACCGGGCGCACGCCCTGGCGAAGATCGGTCAGACTCACGCTCTCGTTCATGAAAAGTCCCTTGGCACAGGATCCGAGACACGAATCCCGCTCTCGATGCCGCCTTAGATAGAAGTTTCAGGCAGTTCCGCCAACAGGACGCCTCGGCGCATTGTCAGGATTGCCTGCAAATCGACCTCGCGCGGGGGCGTAGGCGCGTCAGACGCTCATGTCGGGAAACCGCGCCTCCTTGAGCACGGCATCGATGGCCACACGCACCCCCGCCGGTTCGTAATTCGTCTCGACCTTGGCATTGAGCTGAGTGGCCAGCACCCGGTGGAGCAGACGCGAGCCGAATCCCTGGCGCGTCGGAGACCTAACGGCGGGGCCTCCCCGCTCCTCCCAGACGAGCACCAGGCGCGTTCCGTCTTCGGCCGGCCCCGCCTGCCAGGAAATCGAAACCCTGCCCTCGGGAACCGAGAGGGCGCCGTATTTGGCCGCGTTGGTGGTCAATTCGTGGATCGCCATGCCGATGGGCACGGCCGCCTCGGAGGGCAGATCGACTTCGGGGCCGTGGAAGGCGATCCTCTCGGCCGCGGCATCGTTGTAGGGGCGGAGCTCCTTTTCCAGGATCTCCCGCAGGGACGCGGTCTGCCAGACGGCCTCGGTCAGCAGGGAATGGGTGTTGGCGAGCGAGATGATGCGTCCGACGAAGGCCTGGTAGAAGTCGTCGATGCTGAGCGCGGAGCGTGCCGTCGCGCCCACCACCGCCTGGACCGTGGCCAGGGTGTTCTTCACCCGGTGATGAAGCTCGCGGATGAGCAGGGATTGCTGGGTCTGGGCCTGCTTGCGCTCCTCGATCTCGCTCTGCGCGTTGCGATAGAGGCGGCTGTTTTCGAGCGCGATGGCCGCCTGGGCCGTCAGGCCCGCCAGCAGGCGCTCCGAGCGCCGGTTGAACATTCCCGTCCGCTCGTGCCCGAAGACGAGAATCCCGTGGGTCTCCCCCGTGCGCAGAACGATCGGAACGGCCAGGATGCTGCGGATCACAGGGTGGCCCGCCGTGCTGTCCAGCGTGAAGGGCGTGCCGTCATGCCCCTGCTCGACGGCCACGTTGTCCAGGCGGACCGTCCTGCCTGCCAGGAAAGCCGGGGCGCAGATCTCTCGGATGTTCAGGGCGGCGAATGCCTCGCGCAGGCTTGCGGGCTCGAATTTCCCATAATGCTCCCGTTCGCTCTGGGACGCGCCGCAATAGAAGGCGCCGAACCGGGCTTCGGTCAGCTCGATTCCGGCATTGACCACGCTCTCGATGATGCGGTCGATGTCGAGTTCGGCGGCGAGCACGCTGCCCGTGCGGTTGAGGATCTCCAGGGCGGCGGTTTCGGTGCGCAGCTCGCTTGTCCGCAACGCGACCTGCCGCTCGAGGAGCGCCGCATCGGCGGCCTGTTCGTGGAACTGCTCGGAGGCCAGCACCGTCAGGGCGAGCAAGGCCAGAAGAGCGACCAGTGCGAAGGCGCCGTAGAGCCGCGTCTGGACGAACCACGGCGTCCAATAGGCATCCTGGGGCATGCTGACGCCGATATAGAGCGGCATCGCATCGACCTGACGATAGGCTCCCGTGCGCTCCTGGCCCAGGCTGACGAAAGGATAGAGGCCCGCCTGAGAGGAGGAGACCAGCGCCCTGTCGAAGGCGGCCTTGTCGATGGGAGCGAAGGAGAGGCCGTCGGGCGGCGGTGGATGCTGCGCGATGACGGACCCATCGGACGCGCGCATCAGAGCAACCCGGCTGCCCTTCGGCAAGCGGATCTTCGACCAGTAATCGTAGAAATAGGACAGGGAGACGGTCACCGCCGCGATGCCGCCGAACTCCGCGTTTCCATCCTTCAGGCGGCGGCTGATCATGAAGGTGGGCGTCTTCGTCACGCGTCCGACGATCGGTTCCCCGATGTACAATCCTTGATCGGCACTCACCTGGGCGCTGAAGACGTCGCGCCCGGAGACGTCGGACAAGGGTGTCGGAAACCGTTCCGACGTGAGGCGCAGGCGGCCGCTCGAATCGTTGAGCCAGATATCCTCGACGAAAGGCAGCGCGTCCTGAACGGCATGGAGTTGCTGCCACAGAGGTCTCGACGTCTCGACCTCGTCCCAGCCATGACCCTGGACCAGAGCGGCGGCCTGCTTCAAGGTCAGGTCCGTGACCTCCAGAAGCCGAGCCGTATGATCGGCCAGGAAGAAGGCCGCGTTCCGGATGTCGTCCTCGTTGCGCTGGATCAGGCGGTTGCGCTGCTCCCAGGCGATGTAGCCGAAGGTCAGGAGGATGAACACGACACCGAACAGGCCCATGGAAAGGGTCAGCCGGCCCCTCGCACGGGCCCGGGCGCGGCGACGGAGGGCCGTACCGACTTTGGACGGGAGATGTCCTGGATTTCTGGGCTGGGAAAACGGCAACTTCAATTTATGCAACAAAATCTCGTGTCTGCTTGAAAAGTGTCTCCATGCGCGCACGGGAAGGAAAGAGCCGCAAAGGCGGGCAGATTAAGATGCTTCGCGCCGAAATGTCCATGCGTCAAGCAAAGCCGCCGCTGTAGGCGGGCCGAACTCTCCTCGCCCCGATATGTCTCAGGCGAATGTGAACGGATGCATCATGATTGCAGAACGGGCTTGCTCACCCTTTGGGAACTGAGCATTCTGGGCCCGCATAAGAACTCAAAGGGCCCTGCGGCCCATCCAGCAGCGGAACCAGCCATGTTGAAACTATCACGCCGTCATGCCCTCGGGCTCAGCCTCGGAGCCATTCTCTCGGCAACCTTGCTGACCGGACCGAGCCGAGCGCAGACGACCCCGCCCAAGCCCACTTTCAGCCTGCTTCTCGTGAACGACATCTACAAGATGTCCGCTGAGAAGGGGCGGGGCGGTTTCGGCAAGCTGGCCACCATCGTCAAGGAAGAGCGCGCCCGCGGCGTACCGATGCTGTTCGCCCATGGCGGCGACACCTTCTCACCCTCGCTGATGTCGGGCTTCGACCAGGGCGAGCATATCGTCGAGCTGACCAACATGGTCAAACCCGACGTGTTCGTGCCGGGCAACCACGAATTCGATTTCGGCAAGGACATCTACCTGAAGCGCATGGGCGAAGCGAAGTTCCCGTTCTTCGGCGCCAATATCCGCCAAGCCGACGGGACGCCGGTTCCCGGCATGAAGGACAACGCGATCTTCGATCTCGGACCCGTGAAGGTCGGCGTCGTGGGGCTGGCGCTTGCGGAGACCGCCCGTCTCTCCTCGCCCGGCGACCTCAAGTTCCTGCCCGAGCTCGAGACTCTCAAGACGCAGGCCGCTGATCTGCGCAAACAGGGCGCGGACATGATCGTCGCCGTCACGCACACGGACCGCAGCGTCGACAATGCCATCGTGCAATCGGGCGTCGTCGACGTGCTGCTCACCGGCCACGACCACGATCTCATCGTCACCTACAACGACAAGACCGCGATGGTGGAATCCGGCGAGGATGCCCATTACGTGACATCCCTCGACATCACCGCCACGGTGTCCGGCGAAGGCAAGGACCGCAAGGTCTCCTGGACGCCGAATTTCCGCATCCACAACACGGCCGATTACGCGCCGGATGCGGATGTCGAGGCCGTGGTCAAGAAGTACGAGGCCCTTCTCTCCAAGGAGCTCGATGTCGAACTCGGCACCTCCACCAACGCGCTCGACAGCCGCTCCTCCACCGTCCGCTCGCAGGAGGCCGCCATCGGCAACCTGATCGCCGATGCGATCAAGGCCTCGACCGGCGGAGACGTGGCGATCGTCAATGGCGGCGGCATCCGCGCCAACAAGGAATATCCGGCGGGCGTGAAGCTGACCCGACGCGACATTCTCTCGGAGCTGCCGTTCGGCAATTCCACCTCGCTCGTCGCGATCACGGGCGCCGACATCAAGGCGGCGCTGGAGAACGGCGTCTCGCAGATGGAAAACCGCGCCGGCCGCTTCCCGCAGGTCTCGGGACTGAAATTCGAGGTCGACTCGAAGGCGCCCGCAGGTTCGCGCGTGAGCAACATCCTCGTAAACGGCCAGCCCATCGACATGGCCGGGACCTACAAGGTCGCCACCAACAACTTCATGCTCACCGGCGGCGACGGCTATGCCTCCTTCGGCAAGGGCAAGGTGCTGATCGGCGTGACGGACGGCAAGCTCATGGCCAACGAGGTCATGGCCTATGTCCGCAAGCTCGGCACGGTGGATGCCAAGGTCGAAAGCCGCATCGTCATCCGATGAGCGGTCCCGTTGCACAGGCGCTCGCGCATCTACGCGCGAGCGCCTCCGGTTCTCGCGCCTGGACCGCGCTGCCTTTCTTTCAGGAAGGGCATGCCGATGAGGTCGCCGCCAAGGTCGACGCCCGCATCGCCGAGGGCGCGCATGTGCTCCCTCCCCCGGATCTCGTCTTCACCTCTCTTTCCCTCACGCCGCTCGACAGGGTGAAGGTCGTCATCCTCGGCCAGGATCCCTATCCGACGCCGGGCGACTCCCACGGCCTCGCCTTCTCCTATCGCGGCTCTCGCCGGCTTCCGGCCTCCCTGCGCACGATCCTGGCCGAGATGGCCGAGGATTTGGGCGTGCCGATGCCGAAATCGGGCGACCTGTCGAAATGGGCCAGGCAGGGCGTGCTGCTCGTCAACACCGCGCTGACGGTGGAAGCGGGACAGTCCGGAGCGCACATGAAGTTCGGCTGGTCGGCCCTGGTCGATCAGGCGATCGCGGCCGTCTCGGAGCGGCAGCCGGCCGTGGTCTTCCTGCTCTGGGGCGCTCCGGCCCGCAAGCGGGCGGCGCTCGTTGACCGGACGAAGCACCTCGTGATCGAGGCGGGCCATCCTTCCCCGCTCAACCGGCTCAACGATTTCCGGGGTACCCATCCCTTCAGCCGGGCCAATGCCTGGCTGGTCGGGAAGGGTTTGGAGCCGGTCGACTGGCGGCTTGATGCCTGACTTGCCGGAAAGATCCTTGCCGAGAGACCGTCATCGGGGCTAGGTCTCGCCGCAGCGAAGAATGCGGTCGCGCAGATACGGCCGCCACGGGCTTGGAGATCAGCATGACGGAATCCCTCTTCGGACAGGTCGAGGCCTTCGCGGGCGACCCGATCCTTTCCCTCAACGACGCCTTCAAGGCCGATCCCCGGACCGAGAAGGTCAATCTCAGCATCGGCGTCTACACCGACGAGAAGGGCCGCATCCCGGTCCTGGGAGCGGTCAGGACGGCCTATGAGCGGAGCGGCTTCGCCGAGCGGCCTTATCTGCCCATGGAAGGCCATGCGGGCTATCGCGAGGGCGTGCAGAAGCTCGTCTTCGGCGACGGCCATCCGGCCCGGGCCGAGAAGCGCATCGCCACGATCCAGACCCTCGGCGGCACCGGCGCAGTGGGTATCGCGGCCGACTTCCTGGCCAAGCACTGCCCCGGCCGCACGGTGCTGGTGAGCGACCCGACCTGGGACAACCACCACGGCCTGTTCCAGCGGGCGGGGTTCAAGACCGCCACTTATCCCTATTGGGATCGCGCCAACCGCTCGGTGGATTTCGACGGCATGGTCAAGGCGCTGGAAGCAGCCGAGAACGGCTCGATCGTGGTGCTCCAGCCGGTCTGCCACAACCCGACCGGCGTCGATCTCGACGAGCGTCAGCAGGAGGCCGTCACCGACGTGCTGCTCGCCAAGCGCCACATCGTCGTGTTCGACATGGCCTATCAGGGCTTCGGCACCAGCCTCGACGAGGATGCAGCCTTCGTGCGCCGCTATGCTCAGCGCGCAAGCTGCCTCGTGGCCAATTCCTTCTCGAAGAACTTCTCGCTCTACGGCGAGCGCTGCGGGGGCCTGAGCGTGGTCTGCCGCGACGCGGACGAGGCCGAGCGCGTGCTCGGCCAGTTGAAGCTCGCCGTGCGCCGCAGCTATTCGAGCCCGCCGATGACGGGCGGTCTCCTCGTGGCGACCGTGCTCGGCAGCGACGAACTGCGCGCCCAATGGGCCGGCGAGGTCGAGACCATGCGCACCCGCATGGATTCCATGCGCAAGCTCCTGGCCGAGCACATCCGCGCGCTGTCGAATGAGATCGACGTGAGCTTCCTGCTCAACCAGCGCGGCATGTTCAGCTATACGGGACTGAACGCCCAGCAGGTCGACGCCATGCGCGAGCGGGACGGCGTGTATCTCGTCGGATCCGGCCGCATGTGCGTGGCGGGCCTGAACGAGGCGAATGTGCCCAAGGTGGCGAAGAGCTTCGTCGAGGCTTTTCAAGCGCGGGGTTGAGCAAGCCTTTTACACCACGTCATCACCTCCCCGGACTTGATCCGGGGACCCGTGCCGGTGATCTCGATTAGAAAAGCGCAGAGCCTTACATTATCGAGATGGCCGGGACAGGCTCGGCCATGACAAGGAAAGGTTCAGCCGTCACTCCGCCGCCGCAGCCATCGGCTGCGGCCCGGCGCGGAACCTGGCGAGGAGGTCCGCCTCCTCCGCCTTCGCGGCTTTCAAGTTCCGCTCCTTGATGTGACCGAAGCCGCGAATCTTCTGTGGAATGGCGGCAAGTCCCACCGCCGCCGCATGGTTGCCGGCATCGAGCTTCGCGACGATCTCATCGACCAGCGTTTCGAAGTCGCGGATCAGCTGGCGCTCCGTGCGGCGCTCGTGGGTATAGCCGAAGACGTCGAACGGGGTGCCGCGGAGCGATTTCAGGCCCGCGAGAACGCGGAAGGCCTTCATCATCCACGGCCCGAAGCTCATCTTCTTCGGCAGGCCCGTGACCGGATCCCTCTTGGCGAGCAGCGGCGGCGCGAGGTGGAACTCGTAGCGCAGGTTGTCGCCCTCGAAGGCCGACGCGACCTGCTTCTCGAAATGACCGTTCGTGTAGAGACGCGCCACCTCGTACTCGTCCTTGTAGGCCATGAGCTTGAACAGAGAACGCGCTGCCGCATCGGCAAGCGCAGTCGAGCCCGGCACGGTTTTGTCTTCCGCTGCGCGGACACGCTCGATGAGGCCGCGATAACGGCGTCCGTAGCGTTTGCTCTGGTACCCGGAGAGGAACGCCACACGCCGCTCGATCACCTCGTCCAGGGTCTCGGACAGCTTGCGCGATTCCGTCGGGGCCTTCAGCTCGCTCATCATGGCGGCGATCAGCTCGGGCTCGGCTGCCGCCCGGCGCCCCCAGGTGAAGGCGGCGAGGTTCATCTTCACCGCCTCGCCGTTGAGCTCGATCGCCTTCTCGATAGCGGCGCCAGAGAGCGGAACGCGACCGGCCTGGTAGGCATAGCCCAGCATGAACATGTTGGCCGCGATGGCATTGCCGAGAAGCGCGGTGGCAATTGCCGTCGCGTCGACGAAGGACACGCCCTCCTGGCCCGCCGCCGACCGGATGGCGCGTTTCAGGCGCTCGGTCGGAAGCGAGAAATCGGCATTGCGGGTGAACTCGCCCGGCATGACTTCCGCCGTGTTCACCACGAGTGCGGTCTGCCCATTCTTCACGGAGGCCAGCACCTTCCTGGTGCCCGTGACCACGAGATCGCAGCCGAGCACGAGATGGGCCGAATCTGCGCTCACGCGGATGGCGTGGATGTCGTCCTGGTTGTTGGCGAGCCGCACATGGCTGTAGACCGCCCCGCCCTTCTGGGCGAGGCCCGCCATGTCGATCATGCCGAGGCCCTTGCCTTCGAGATGGGCCGCCATGCCGAGAATCGCCCCGATGGTCACGACGCCCGTTCCGCCGATGCCCGTGACGATCACGTTGAAGGTGCGGTCGATGGCGGGGATTGCCGGATCGGGCAGTGGCTTGAACGCCATGCCGTCCGTCGGCACCGTCTCGGGAACGGCCTTCCTGATCTTGGCTCCGTGCACCGTCACGAAGGACGGGCAGAAGCCCTGGACGCAGGAGAAGTCCTTGTTGCAGTTCGACTGGTCGATCTGGCGCTTGCGACCGAACTCGGTCTCGACCGGCTGTACGGCAACGCAGTTCGACTGCACCGAGCAATCGCCGCAGGCCTCGCACACGAGATCGTTGATGATCACGCGCTTGTCCGGATCCGGGAACTCGCCGCGCTTGCGGCGGCGGCGCTTCTCGGACGCGCAGGTCTGGTCGTAGATCATCACCGTCACGCCGGTAACCTCCGCGAGCTGGCGCTGCACCGCGTCGAGCTCGCTGCGGTGATGGATCGTCATGCCGGACGGCCAGCGGATCTCCTTCGGGTATTTGTGCGGCTCGTCGGTGACGAGGGCGATGCGCTCCACGCCCTCCTCGCGCACCTGACGGGCGATCATGTCGACGGTGAGACCGCCCTCGTGCTTCTGACCGCCGGTCATGGCGACCGCGTCGTTGAAGAGGATCTTGTAGGTAACGTTGGTCTTGGTGTGGATCGCCCAGCGCAGGGCCAGGACGCCCGAATGGTTGTAGGTGCCGTCGCCGAGGTTCTGGAACACGTGGCCGCGCTTGGAGAACGGCGCCTCGCCGATCCAGTTCGCGCCCTCGCCGCCCATCTGGGTGAACCCCTCCGTGGAGCGGTCCATCCATTGCACCATGTAATGGCAGCCGATGCCCGCATAGGCACGCATGCCGTCCGGCACCTTCGTCGAGGAATTGTGCGGGCAGCCGGAGCAGAAATGCGGCACGCGGGTGGCGACGTCGCCGGTCGTCGTCAGCACCTCCTGCGCATGGCGAAGCCGCGCCACGCGCCCGCGCAGATCGTCGTTGTTGTGGTACGCGAGCAGCCGCTCGCCGATGACGATGGCGATGTCGTTGGGATCGAGCGCGCCCTTCACGGGGAAGAGCCAGCGGCCCTCCTCGTCCTTCTTGCCGATGCAGAGCGGTTGGTTGGCGGTGCCGTAAAGCTCCTCGCGCAGCTGCACCTCGATGAGGGAGCGCTTCTCCTCGACCACGATGACCTTGTCGAGCCCGCGCGCGAAATCCGCGAGTTCGGTTTGCGACAGCGGCCAGGGACACGCGACCTTGTAGAGGCGAAGGCCCATGTCGTTCGCCTTCACCTCGTCGAGCCCGAGCTCGTCGAGGGCCTGGCGCACGTCGAGATAGGACTTGCCGACCGTGATGATACCGATCTTCGGATTGCGGCCGCCGGACAGGACGATGCGGTTGAGATTGTTGGCGCGCACGAAGGCCAGCATCGCGTCGCGCTTGAAGTCCTGCAGCCGCGCCTCCTGGTCGAGCACGCCGTCGCGGTTGCGAATGTTGAGGCCGCCGGGCGGCATGGTGAAATCATCCGGGATGACGATCTTCACGCGGTCGAGGGAGGAATCGACGGAGGCGGTCGATTCGATGTTGTCCTTCACGCATTTGAACGCCACCCAGGTGCCGCAGAAGCGGCTCATGGCGTAGCCGTAGAGGCCGTAATCCAGGATTTCCTGAACGCCCGCCGGGTTCAGGATCGGGATCATCACGTCGACGAAATGGAACTCGGACTGGTGCGCGACGGTGGAGGATTCCGCCGTGTGGTCGTCGCCCATCAGGGCGAGCACGCCGCCGTGCCGGGAGGAGCCGGCCATGTTGGCGTGGCGGAACACGTCGCCGGAGCGGTCGACACCGGGGCCCTTGCCGTACCAGAGGCCGAACACGCCGTCATATTTGCCGTCGCCCCGGATTTCGGCCTGCTGCGTGCCCCAGACGGCGGTCGCCGCGAGTTCCTCGTTGAGGCCGGGCTGGAAGACGATGTTGGAGGCGTCCAGCCACTTCCGGGCACGCCAGAGATTCTGGTCGAGGCCGCCGATGGGCGAGCCGCGATAGCCGGAGACGAATCCCGCCGTGCTGAGGCCCGCCAGCCTGTCCCGCTCACGTTGCATGAGCAGCATCCGGACGACCGCCTGCGTGCCGGTAATGAAAACGTGATCCTTGGAGAGATCGTATTTATCGTCGAGCGTGACGTCGCGGAGCGCACCATGACGGTCGGCCATTACCCGTTATCCTCCTGGAGCCTATCGCTCCGCTGCCGGTGATCCGGTCTTCTTTTGTGAATATGTCAGCAATGCTGACATATCTTCCGGAGGCCGTCAATCGAGCGCCTTCGTTTCGCCTCCGTTAACCATGAAACCCTCATACCGCTCTCAGGGTCCCGGCTTTTGGCCGGACGTCATTGTTCCAAGGTCGACGCATGACACGCCATCTCGGACTGATATCTGCCCTGGCGGCTTTGAGCATGGGCCTGGCTTCACCGGCCCTGGCACATCCCCATGTGTGGGTGACGGCCAAGGCGGAGGTCGTCTTCGCGCCCGACGGCAAGGTGACAGGCGTGCGCCATCACTGGACGTTCGACGAGGCCTATACGGCTTACGTCACGCAGGGACTCGACAAGGACAACGACGGCAAGCTGACGCCGGAGGAGCTGCAGGAACTCGCGGACGAGAATGCCGCCTCCCTGAACGAGTTCGAGTATTTCACCGTGCTCAAGGCCCGCGGCAAGCCGCAGAGCTTCGACGCACCGCGCGAGGCCCGGATGAGCATGGAGAAGAAGCAGGTCGCCATGTCGTTCTTCCTGCCGCTCAGGGCGCCTGTGCCCCCCTCTGGAGCCGTATCCATCGAGATCGAGGACCCGACCTTTTTCGTCTATTTCAGCCTGTCGGAGGGCCAGGCCGCCATTTCGCTCGCCAACGCGCCGCAAGGCTGCGTGACGACCATCGCGAAGGCGAAGCCGCTCGATGCCACCATGCAGCAGATCCTGCAGAGCGAGGGAGCCATCCAGCCGCAGGATATCGGCATCGAATATTCCAACCGGGCCATCATCGCATGTCCCTGACGTCCGACACCCCTGCCCTTCCGAACCCCGGCCGAGCGCCGCTCGCGCGAAGGCTCGGCCTGATGCTCGCGGCCATCGCGGTCATCGCCTTAGGCATGGGGCTGATCGGCCTGTGGCTCGGCCCGGTCGGCAAGCCGCCGCCGCGCAATCCCTTCGGCATGGGCCTGCGGGAGGCGACACCTTCAGGCAGCATCGGCGCCTGGATCCTGTCGGTGCAATCCGGCTTCTATGCAAGCCTGCAGGCGGGCGTGCGCCAGATGAAGGAGAACGGCTCCGCCCTCTCCTCTCTCCTGCTCGTCGGCTTCGCCTACGGGGTGTTCCATGCGGCCGGACCCGGACACGGCAAGGGCGTGATCTCGGCCTATCTCGTGGCCGACGACAAAGCCCTGAGAAAAGGCTTCGCCCTGAGCCTGGCCGCCGCCCTCGTGCAGGCGCTGGTCGCCATCGGCATCGTGTCGATCGTCAACCTCGTTCTGCGGGCGACGGCCTCCACCATGAACAAGCTCGCCATGAACGTGGAGCTGGCAAGCTTCGTCGCCGTGGCCCTGCTCGGCGCCGTCATCACCTGGCGCAAGGCCGGCAAGGTGCTGGGCGTCATGGCGCTCGCCCGCAATCCCTATGCGGCCGTGCAGGAGGATTGCGACCATGTCCACATGCCGCCTCCGCAGGAACTCAGCCGCCTGACCCGCTGGCGCGACATGGCGGGCGTGGCGGTCGCCGCCGGGATCAGGCCCTGCGCGGGCGCCCTCATCGTCCTGGTCTTCGCCCTGTCTCAAGGCGTCTTCGCGGCCGGCATCGCGGCGACCTTCGCCATGGCGCTCGGCACGGCGCTCACCACCGGGGCCATCGCGGCGCTCGCGGTCTTCTTCAAGGCCATGGCCCTGCGGGTCGCCGGCGGACGGGGGGCCTCGGGGGCCATCGCCATCGCGGGGCTCGAACTCCTGGCCGCCGCCTTCGTGCTGGTGCTGGGCGTGAGCCTTCTCTACGGATTGTGGGCAGGTTAGAGCCCCAGCGATCCGCCATCCGAGCGCGGATCGTGCACAGCCTCGACGCGCCCGTTGCGGGAGTGCTTCACCAGCATCCCCGCATGACCGAAGCGTCCGGAATAGGCCTCGTCGATCTCCTCGATGCGATGGCCGAGCCGCGATAGGCCTCGGATCAGGCCAGGGTCGAAATGGCTCTCCACCTTCAGGACGGCCTCGCGCTCGCGTGGCCGTGCATCGAGCAGCCAGCGTGGCGCCTCCACGGCATCCGCCAATCCCATCCCGGCCTCCGCGTAGCGCGAGAAGATCTGGCTGAGGAACTGAGGCTGGGTCTCGCCCCCCATCGCCCCGAAGGACAAAACCCGCCCATCGTCGAACACGGCCATGGCCGGATTGAGGGAATGGAGCGGCCGGTGGCCGGGCTCGAGCCGGTTGCGGCTCGCAGGATCGAGCGAGAAGGCCGTGCCGCGATTGTGCCAGAGGACCCCCGTCGCCGGGAGCAGGCAGCCGGAGCCATAGGCCCAGAACACGGACTGGATATAGGACACGGCGAGCCCGTCGCGATCGATCGCCCCCATCCAGATCGTATCCCCGTCGATGGGACGCGGCAGCGGAAAGGAGACGGCGCACTTCATGTCGATGAGGGCGGCCTCCCTCTCCAGCGCCTGGGGCGTCAGGAAGGAGGCCGGGTCGTGAACGAGGTTGCGGGGGTCCGCGACCACCCGATCGCGGAGGGAGAAGGCGCGCTTCGCGGCCTCGATGAGGGCATGATGATGCTCCGGCGTCTCGGCCCGAAGCCCCTTGAGGCGCTCGACCATGCCGAGGATCAGCAGGGTGGCCAGTCCCTGGCTCGGAGGCGGCAGATTGTAGACGGTGGAGGTCTGCAGCCTGACCGACAGGGGCTCCACGACCCGGGCACGATAGGTCTCCAGATCCTTACGGGTAATGGGCACGCGGATCCGCTCCAGATCGAGGGCGATTTCCCGCCCGACATCCCCACGGTAGAAATCGGCCAAGCCCGCATGGGCGAGTTGCTCCAGGGTGTCGGCGAGGCGCGGCGTCCGCCTCTGCGTCCCCTGCGGCGCTCTCCGGCCGTCGACCAGAAAGGCCTCGGCGAAACCGGGAACCTCATAGAGGGCGGCTTCCTCGCTGGTCACGAACCGCTCTTCGGAGCGGGAGACCGGGTATCCATCGCGGGCATGACGAATGGCATCTCCGAGCAGCAGATCGAGCGGCATCTGCCCACCGAGCGCTTTGGAAAGCTCCAGGGCCAGCCCCCATCCACTGACCGCACCCGCCACGGTGAGCGCCGAATCCGGTCCGCGCGGCGGGACGGCGTCATAGCCCTTCTCCCGGTACCGCTTGATGGTTGCGAGCGAGCCGGCGGGCCCAGACGCATCGAGGGCATGAATGCGCCCCCTCGGCTCGCGCACGAGCCAGAACCCGTCGCCGCCGATGCCGTTCATGTGCGGATAGACCACCGCAATGGTGGCCGCCATGGCCACCATGGCCTCGATGGCATTGCCGCCCGCTGCCAGGATGGTCTGACCGGTCTCGGCGGCGAGCGTGTGGGGGGCCGCGACGGCGGCGGTCGAGAAAACGGGAGTTTCAGCCATGGTCTCTTGAATGCGAGGCGCGACAGAATGAGATTCGGTGAGAACTTGCACCCGAGGGGGCGTTTAGGGTAGTCCCCTTACAACAACTGGAGTTAGCAGAAGTGGCTCAGGCGAAAAGCACCAACTGGCGCAACGTGATCACCATCGTGAGCATCATGGTTCTGGTCGGCGCGGAGGTTTTCGGCGTCGCGATCGCCGCCGGCTGGGCCATCGCGGGCCTGTTCGAGCTCGGGGAGCATGTCGGCTATGCCCTCATGGTCCTGTTCAGCCTGTTCGCCGTCTACGCCCTGGTCCATCTCTGGCGCCGCTGCGTCTCGGCCGAGCCGCTGACCGGGCGGGCTTAAGGCTTCTCACACGCCCTCATGACGACCGGATCGGCCGCGGGCGGCACATAGGCGTCCATCGGGCGGCACCGGCCCGCGATGCAGATCCGCCAATCCGCCGTTGCGCCCGAGCGGCGCATGACCACCTGGGCCTGCGGCGGCAGGCTCGGCTTCCATGACCAGACGCCGTGGGCGAACGTGGCTTCGGGCGGCGGCTCCATCCCGGCGCCTGATCCGCGCACCCGCGCCTCGACGAGTTCGAGCCCTGCCGGCGTCGAGCGCCAATCCTCCTCCCAGACGATCTTCTCGACCGAATGCGTCCAGGCGAGCGTGATCGCGCCCGCCATCAGGGGCGCGATCGTGGAGCCGGCGAGCAGGCAGATCATCAACCGACGGCGGGCTTGGCAACCCGGCGGGACCTCCAGAAGTGGAAGCCCAGGACGAGGGCCGCCAGAGCGAAGCCGACCTCGTCGGTCACCGGCAGCGCCAGGACCAGGAAGGCCGCCGCCACCGCCGCGGCAAGCCGCTCCCACCAGGGCATCTTCGTGCCGAGATAACCCACCGAGGCCGCGCCCCAGAGCAGGACCGCAAGGCCCGCCTTCACCACCATGTAGGCGACGTTCGCCCAGAAAGCGGCGCCGGTGAGACCGGGCACGGGCTGCATCATCAGCGTCGGATCGTAGACCGCCATGTAGGGAATGACGAATCCGGGCAGCGCGATCCGCAGGGCCGCGAAGCCGATCCTGAAGCCGGACGCCTTGGCGATGGGTGCCGCGGCGAAGGCCGCGAGCGCCACCGGCGGCGTCAGGTCCGCCATGATGCCGAAGTAGAACACGAACATGTGCGAGACGATGAGCGGGACGCCCAGGGTCAGCAGCGCCGGAGCGGCCAGCGACGAGGTGATGATGTAGTTCGGGATCGTCGGGATGCCCATGCCGAGGATCAGGCTGACGACCATCGTCAGGACCAGCGATGCGATGAGCGAATCCTTTCCGATGGACACGACCCAATTGCCGAAGATCGTACCGATGCCGGTGAGCGTCATCGTGCCGATCACTATGCCGACGACCGCGCAGGCGAGACCCACGGGAAGAGCCTGGCGGGCGCCATCGGCCAGCGCATCGCGGCAAGCCCCCAGCGTCTCGGGCCCGCCACGGACGAACAGGCTTACGAGGACCAGGAGGGCCACCAGAGCCAGGACGAGCGTGACGCCGATCCACAGGAAGGTGCCGGCGATCAGGCCGAGCCCGACCCAGAAGATGATGCGCGCGGTCTGGTTCAGGATGCCGAACGCGAAGGAGCCGGCCAGGATGAGCACAACCGTGAGCGCCAGGCCGATGGAGCCGGCGAAGAGCGGCGTATAGCCGGAGAACAGCAGGTAGACGAGAACGGCGAGCGGCAGGATGAGGTGCCACTTCTCCTTGAGAGCCCGCGCGGCGCTCGGCAGCTCCGACCTTGGGAGGCCCCGCAGCCCGGACTTACCGGCTTCGAGATGCACGGCGAGGAAGGCGGAGGCATAATACAGGATGGCCGGGATGATCGCGGCCTTGACGATCTCGACATAGGGCACGTCGATGGTCTCGGCCATGATGAAGGCAACCGCGCCCATGACCGGCGGCATGATCTGCCCGCCCATCGAGGCGGTCGCCTCGACGCCGCCCGCGAATTCGGAGCGATATCCGAAGCGCTTCATGAGCGGAATCGTGAACTGCCCCGTCGAGACCACGTTGGCGACGCCCGATCCGGAGATCGTTCCCATCAGGGCGGAGGAAAAGACCGCGACCTTCGCGGGCCCGCCGGTGGCGCTCCCGAACAGGCCCATCGCCACATCGGTGAAGAGCTGGATCATCCCGGCGCGCTCGAGGAAGGCGCCGAACAGGATGAACAGGAAGATGTAGGTGGCCGAGACCAGGGTCGGCGTGGCGTAGAGCCCCTCCGTCCCGAAGGACATGTGCTCGATCACCTGCTCCAGGGAATAGCCGCGATGGTCGAAGGGTGCCGGCAGATAATTGCCGAACAGGCAATAGGCGAGGAACAGGCCCGCCACGATGGGCAGCGCCGGCCCCATGACGCGCCAGACGAGATAAAGCAGGATCGCGATGGCCGCGATGCCCACGATCATGTCGCCCTGGGTGAGTTCGCCGGCGCGCACCAGGAGCTCTTCGTAAAGCCCCCAGTGATAGAGGCCGATGCCGAATCCGGTGAGGCCGACGATCCAGCCGAGTGCCACGGTGGCGGGGCTGCGGGCCTTGTGGTTGGCCAGCATGGCGCCCGCGACGAGGCTCAGGAACCCCACATGGATCGCACGCACCACCTGGCTCGGCAGGCCGCCCGGGAACTTGAGGATGAGCCCGTAGGTCACTGCGAGCGTGATCAGGGCCAGCACCCCGCCGATGACGCTCCGGCCCTGGAGGTGGAGGAAGACGAGCCAGCCGGCCCAGGCCACGAAGGCCGCGCCGATCAGATGAATCAGCGAGAAGCTGGCGAAGAACGGCCTGTCGAGAGGGATGCCGAAGGCGGTGACGATCTGGAAGGTGGAGAAGGCCACCGCGATCCAGAACAGGAGCTTGCCGAGAAGGCCCGCGCCGAAATTCTCCGGGAGACCGTGCTCCGGGTTCGCTACCGGCGTCGACGGCGCCTCCAGCGTTGCGACCTCAGATGCGTTCACACCCTGACTCATGGCGTGGTCTCTCCTTTAGACTAAAATTTCTTGGCATGAAAAAGCCGGAGCAGTTCACCCGCCCCGGCCTGGATGTAAATCATCCGAAGGGTTTAGGAGCCTTATTTCTTCACGCCCTTCTCATCGAAATAGCGCTGCGCGCCCGGATGCATCGGGACGGGCATGCCGGCGAGCGCGCTCTCGAGCTTGATGTCCTTGGCGGCCGCATGGGCCGCGGCAAGCTCCGGCAGGCTCTCGTAGATCGCCTTGGTCATCTGGTAGACGGTCTCGTCCTTCACGCCGGAATGAGTGACCAGGTAGTTGACGACGGCGGCCGTCTGGACGGGAGCGGTCTGGCCGCCATAGGTGTTGGCCGGGATCGTGGCCTTGATGTAGGGCGTGCCGACCTTCTCCACGACGGCGGCCGGGATCTCCACCACGACGATCGGCACCGACGTGGACAGATCGCGGATCGAGGAGACGCCGAGACCGGCCGATTGCAGGGTGGCGTCGAGCTGGCGGTTCTTCATCAGCTCGACCGATTCGCCGAAGGGCAGGTATTCCACCTTGCCCAGATCCTTGTAGGTCAGGCCCGCACCCTGAAGGATCGCCCGGGCATTGAGCTCGGTGCCGGATTTCGGCGCGCCGACCGAGAGGCGCTTGCCCTTCAGGTCCGCGAGCGACTTGATGCCGGATTCCTGCGTCGCGACGATCTGGATGTAGTTCGGGTAGATGGCCGTGACGCCGCGCAGCTTGTCGAGCTTGCTCTTGAAGCCGGCTTCCTCGTCGCCCGCCCAGCCCATGGCGAGGCTGTCGCCGAGGGTGAAGCCGATCTCGCCCTTGCCCTGCTGCAGGAGCGTAAGGTTTTCCACCGATGCCTTCGTGGCCTGGACCGACGGGCGGGAACCCTGGACCTTCTCGGTGAAGATCTTGGAGAGAGCGACGCCCATCGGATAATAGACGCCCGAGGTACCGCCGGTCAGGACGTTGATGAAATCCTGAGCCTGGGCCGGAACGCTGGCGCCCGCAAGCGCAATGGCGGCCGCTGCGCCGACGACGCGGCGCATGACTGTTCGATACATGGCGTACTCCCTAAGTTGAAGGCCTGGCTGTCGCTGTGCCTGTGTGTGGGCCAACATTGACCGCTGACGAAGATTTCTCAAGAGGCTAAGAGGGACTTAATCCTGCCACCTTGGTCGGTAGGGGTGCGTCCTTCCACAGACACATGCGCTTATCCATGATCAATCGCCGCCGCTTTCTCCAGACCGCAACCGCCACGGCCGCCCTCGCCGCGCAGGGCTTTTCAGGAGCCGCCCTGGCCCAGCAGGGCCTGAAGATGGGAATTCCCTCGCCCTTCTCGTTCGAGGCCTTGAAGAAGCGGGCGCAGGACATGGCGCGCTCGCCCTATGTGGCGCCGCAAAGCCCCTCTCCCGAGGTGCTGGCCCAGATCGATTACGACGCCCACGGCAAGATCCGGTTCAAGACCGACCTGGCGCTCTGGGCCAACGGTCCCAGCGAGTTCCCCGTCACCTTCTTCCATCTGGGTCGCTTCTTCCAGAAGCCGGTGCGCATGCACGTGGTCGAGGGCGGCCAGGAGCGCGAGATCATCTACGACAGCGACTATTTCGACATGCCGGCGGATTCACCGGCCCGGAAGCTGCCGGACAATTCGGGCTTCGCGGGCTTCCGCTTCCAGGAATCGCGCAACGGCAAGCTCGATTGGAAGAAGAACGACTGGGTGGCCTTCCTCGGAGCCTCCTATTTCCGGGCCATCGGCGAGCTCTATCAGTACGGCCTCTCCGCCCGCGGACTGGCCGTGGACGTGGCCGTCTTCGGGAAGAACGAAGAGTTCCCCGACTTCACCCACGTGTATTTCGAGACCCCGAAACCGGGCCAGGATACGGTCACGGTCTATGCCCTGCTCGACGGCCCGAGCGTCGCCGGCGCCTACCGTTTCATCATGCAGCGGGCGGCGGCCGTCATCATGGACATCGATGCCGCCGTCTTCATGCGCCAGGACGTGAGCCGCCTCGGCCTCGCGCCCCTGACCTCCATGTACTGGTACTCGGAGAAGTCGAAGACCACCGCCATCGACTGGCGCCCGGAGATCCACGATTCCGACGGGCTTGCCATGTGGACCGGCACCGGCGAGCGGATCTGGCGGCCCCTCAACAACCCGCCGCGCATCATCACCTCGGCCTTCGCGGACGAGAACCCGAAGGGGTTCGGCCTGCTCCAGCGCGACCGGAACTTCGACCATTACCTCGACGGCGTCTATTACGACCGCCGCCCCTCCCTCTGGATCGAGCCGCAGGGCATCTGGGGCCGGGGCTCCATCCAGCTCGTGGAGATCCCCACCGACGACGAGATCCACGACAACATCGTGGCCATGTGGGTGCCGGCCGAGCTGGTGCGCGCAGGCCAAGCCATCGAGCTTCGCTACAAGATGCACTGGTCCGCGGAGGAGCCCTATCCGACCCCGCTCGCCCGCGTGGTCGCCACCCGCCTCGGCAATGGCGGGCAGGCCGGTACCGTGCGGCCGAAGGGGGTGCGCAAGTTCATGGTGGAATTCCTCGGCGAGCCCCTGACCAAGCTGCCGAACGGCGTGATCCCACGGCCCGTGCTGACCGCCTCCCGGGGCGAGTTCTCGAACATCCTCACCGAGGCCGTGCCCAACAACGTGCCCGGCCACTGGCGCACCCAGTTCGACCTGACCGTCAACGGAACCGAGCCGGTGGAAATGCGCTGCTACCTGCGCAACGAGAACGAGGTCCTGAGCGAAACCTGGCTCTACCAATACCACCCGGCGTTCTGACATATCCTATATAAACCATATGGTTGATGGGGGCGTATAAAATACTATACGCCCCTGGAAATGGCTGCCGACCCGGTCTATGTAGAGGCCATGTCGCATGGCCATCACCATCATCATCGCTCCCACGGGCAACGGGCAGTCGCCGCCGCTCCGACCTTCTCGCTCCTGCGCCTCTCGGTCGGGCAACGCCTGGCCGCTACGGCCGTTGCGGTGGCGGGGTTATGGATACTGGTCCTCGCGGTGATGGGGTAACGCATGTCCGCAGCACCGGCCGCCATCCGTTTCGATGAAGTAACCCTGGGTTACGGCCGCAGGCCCGCCGTGCACCACCTCGACGGGGAGATCCCGGCCGGCTGCCTGATGGCCGTGGTCGGGCCCAACGGGGCCGGCAAGTCCACCCTGCTCAAGGGCATCGTCGGCACCCTCAAGCCCCTCGAAGGCCATATCCGGTGCCAGGCCTCGCGGGGCATCGCCTACCTGCCCCAGGCCGCCGAGATCGACCGCTCCTTTCCGCTCTCGGTCTACGATCTCGTGGCCATGGGCCTCTGGTCCCGCTCCGGCCTGTTCGGCGGCATCTCCCGGCAGGACCGCACCGGGATCGACGACGCGCTGGCGGCCGTGGGCCTGACCGGCTTCGAGCGCCGTCCGATCTCGACCCTGTCCGGCGGACAGATGCAGCGGGCGCTCTTCGCGCGCCTGCTGCTCCAGGATGCTCCCGTGATCCTGCTCGACGAGCCGTTCACGGCCATCGACGCCAAGACCACGGCCGACCTGCTCGATCTGGTGCGCCGCTGGCATGCGGAATCCCGCACCGTGGTCGCCGTGCTGCACGATCTCGACATGGTCAGGCGCGCCTTCCCGCAGACCCTGCTGATCGCCCGCGAACCGGTGGCCTGGGGCGAGACGATCGAGGTTTTGAGCCCGGAGAACCTCCTGAAGGCCCGGCACATGGTCGAGGCCTACGATCCGCACGCGGATGTCTGCCACCGCAACGTCGCGTGAGGAATCCAATCCATGCTCGACCTGTTCTACACACCGTTCTCCGAATTCGAGTTCATGCAGCGCGCCCTCGTGGGCGTGATCGCCATCGCGCTCGGCGGCGGGCCCGTGGGCGTCTTCCTGATGCTGCGCCGCATGAGCCTGACCGGCGACGCCATGGCCCATGCGATCCTGCCCGGCGCGGCCGTGGGCTATCTCGTGGCCGGTCTCTCGCTTCCCGCCATGACCATCGGCGGATTGTTCGCGGGCGTGATCGTCGCGGTCGCGGCGGGCCTCGTCTCCCGCTTCACCTCCCTGAAGGAGGATGCGTCGCTGGCGGCCTTCTACCTCCTGTCCCTGGCGCTCGGCGTCACCATCGTGTCGCTGCGCGGCTCGAACGTGGACCTGCTCCACGTGCTCTTCGGCACCGTGCTGGCCCTCGACGACCACACGCTGCTGCTGCTCGCCTCCATCTCGACCATCACGGTCCTGGCGCTCGCGGTGCTCTACCGGCCGCTCGTGCTCGAATGCGTGGACCCGGTCTTCCTGCGCTCCGTGAGCCGCGCCGGCACGCCGACGCACCTGATCTTTCTCGGGCTCGTCGTGATGAACCTCGTCGGCGGCTTTCACGCGCTCGGAACCCTGCTCTCCGTCGGCATGATGATGCTCCCCGCCGCCGCCGCCCGCTTCTGGACGAGCGACATCACTTTGATGATGCTGGCCTCCGTCCTGATCGGCATCCTGTCCGGATTGTGCGGTCTCCTGCTCTCCTTCCACGCGGAGCTGCCCGCCGGGCCGGCGATCATCCTCTCGGCCGGCGCCGTCTACGTGATGTCCCTCGTGCTCGGGCGCGAGGGCGGCCTGCTGTGGCTCGCATGGCCCGGCAGGCACCTGGAAGCCTGACCCCTTAAAAGGATCAAGATTCATGCTGACGCGAAGAGCGGCCTTCTCCCTTCTGGCAGGAGGCCTCACCCTTGCCGCATCGTCGCTGCCGGCGGCGGCGCAGAATGCCGAGAAGCTGAAGGTCGTCGCGACCTTCTCGATCCTCGGCGACATGGTGCGCAACGTCGGCGGCGAGCGGGTCGAGGTCACGACCCTCGTGGGCCCGAACGGAGACGCGCATGTCTATTCCCCGACGCCCGCCGACGGGCGGCGCCTGTCCGAGGCGAAGGTCGTCTTCACCAACGGCTTGAAATTCGAAGGCTGGATCGATCGCCTCGTGAAATCCTCCGGCACGAAAGCCGTGACGATCGAGGCCGCCCAGGGCATCAAGCCCCTGTCGGGCGAAGACGACGGCCATGGGAAGGAACGCGATCACGGCCATGGGGGCGCCGATCCCCATGCATGGCAGAGCATCGGCAACGCAAAGATCTACGTGGCCAATATCCGCGACGCCCTGATCGCCGCCGACGCGACCGGCAAGGCCGCCTACGAGGCCAATGCCGCCTCCTACCTCGCGCAGCTCGACGCGCTGGACGCGGAGGTGAAGAGCCTCGTCGCCAAGATCCCCCCTGAGCGCCGCAAGCTGATCACCTCCCACGACGCCTTCCGCTATTTCGAGGCAGCCTACGGCATCGACTTCGTGTCCCCTCAGGGCGTCTCCACGGAGTCGGAAGCCTCCGCCAGGGACGTGGCCAGGATCATCCAGCAGATCAGGCGCGAGAAAATCACCGCCGTCTTCGTGGAGAACGTCTCCGACGCCCGCCTGATGGAGCGCATCGCCAAGGAAACCGGCGCGAGGATCGGAGAGCGGGTCTATTCCGATGCGCTCTCGGACGAGAACGGCCCCGCTGCCACTTACATTGATATGATGAGACACAATATAAGGGCTTTCAGCGCGGCCCTGTCGCGCTGAAAGCCCTGATCGCTGCGGCGCTTGGTGTCATTCCCGGCGAGCGCAGCGAGGGAAGGGAATCCAGGTAAGGTGACCCACCTGCGCCTAGATCCCCTTCCCGGCCTGCCAAGCAGGCCGCCGGGGATGACACCCAATTTTTCTGGAAGCTCCGATGACCGACAAGATTCCCGTCACCGTCCTCACAGGCTATCTCGGCGCCGGCAAGACCACCCTTCTCAACCGCATTCTCACCGAGCAGCACGGCAAGAAATATGCCGTGATCGTCAACGAATTCGGCGAGATCGGCATCGACAACGAGCTCGTCGTCGGCGCCGACGAGGAAGTGTTCGAGATGAACAACGGGTGCATCTGCTGCACCGTGCGCGGCGACCTGATCCGCATTCTCGACGGACTGATGAAGCGCAAGGGCAAGTTCGACGCCATCATCGTCGAGACCACGGGCCTCGCCGACCCCGCCCCCGTGGCCCAGACCTTCTTCATGGACCAGGACGTGTCCGACACCGCCCGCCTCGACGCGGTGGTGACCGTGGCCGACGCCAAGTGGCTGTCCGACCGGCTGAAGGACGCCCCGGAGGCGAAGAACCAGATCGCCTTCGCGGACGTGATCATCCTCAACAAGATCGATCTCGTCTCAGAGAAGGAGCTGGAAGAGGTCGAGGCGCGGATCCGCGCCATCAACCCCTACGCCAAGGTCCACCGCACCCAGAACTGTGCGATCCCGATCTCCGAGGTGCTCGACCGCAAGGCCTTCGACCTCGACCGGATCATCGAGATCGAGCCGGACTTCCTGGAGGAAGGCCATCACCATCACCACGACGAGGACATGCAGTCCGTCTCCGTCGCCATCGACGGCGAGGTGGATCCGGAGAAGTTCATGCCCTGGATCTCGAACCTCACCCAGGTCGAAGGACCGAACATCCTGCGCTGTAAGGGCATCGTGGCGTTCCCGAACGAGCCCAAGCGCTTCGTCTTCCAGGGCGTCCACATGATCCTGGACGGCGACGTGCAGGGCGAGTGGAAGCCCGGCGAGAAGCACACCTCGAAGGTGGTCTTCATCGGCCGCGACCTGAACGAGAAGGCAATCAAGGAAGGATTCCTGGCCTGCGCGGCCTGACGGCTGAGGAATCGGACCCGCAAGTGGTGTCCCCTGGCGGGTCCGATGCTATATGGCAGCGCGCATGAAGGAATCGCCTCGATGAGTACTGGAACCGCCCCGTCCTTGACCCAGAACGTGACGCCTCTCGCGGCGGGCGCACATGTCACGGCCGTCGGATGGCTGAAAGGCACGGCCGCCTTCGGCCTCGGCGACGGCGGCGTTCTGCTGGCCAAGGAGGGCGAGAGCCATCGCGTCGAGGCCCATCCGGACGCCGGTGTGCTGGTGGCGGCAAGCGACGGCGAGCGCTTCGTCACCGGCGGAGACGACGGTCGCGTGGCGGTCACCGGCTCCGATGGCTCGACGAAGACCCTGGCGGAAACCAAGGGCGCCTGGATCGACTCGCTCGCCGTCAGCGCGGGCGGCGCCTTCGCCTACGGGGTCGGCAAGCGCGTGATCGCCCGCGACGACAAGGGGCGGGAGAAGACCCTCGAGGTTCCCTCCGCGGCTCGCGGCCTCGCCTTCGCGCCCAAGGGCTACCGGCTGGCGATCTCTCATTACAACGGCGCGACGCTCTGGTTCCCCAACGTGGAAGCCAAGCCCGAATCCCTGGAATGGAAGGGCTCCCATCTCGACATCACCTGGTCGCCCGATGCCCGCTTCGTGGTGACCTCCATGCAGGAGAACGCCCTCCACGGCTGGCGGCTCATCCCCGACAAGGGCCATATGCGCATGAGCGGCTACCCGTCGAAGACGCGCTCCTTCTCCTGGTCGGGCGACGGCAAATGGCTCGCCACCTCCGGGGCCGAGGCGGCCATCATCTGGCCCTTCGAATCGAAGGAAGGCCCCATGGGCAAGGCGCCGCGGGAATGCGGCGTGCGCCCGGCCAAGGTCAGCCGGGTGGCCTTCCATCCGAACACCCTCGTGCTGGCGGTCGGCTACGAGGACGGCTGCATCCTGCTCATCCGTCTCAACGACGCCTCGGAGCTTCTGGTCCGCCCCGCCGTCAAGGACAGCGGCATTACGGCCATGGCCTGGGACAAGGCTGGCCGGCGCCTCGCCTTCGGCTGCGAGGACGGCCAGGCCGGCATCCTGACCCTGCCGTGAGGTCGCCCGTGGCGTTGCTAGGCGCGTTCCTGAGAGGAACATTCGGCCTCCCGAAACCCGACAGGCAGGCCATCGAACGGGTGAAGGACCTCGCCCGCACGGCGCTCGAGGTCGCGCCCGACACCGCCTTCGCGGTCAATGAAATCGCCTGCAACGATCCCGGCTGCCCCGGGATCGAGACCGTGATCCTGGTGATGGAGCCCGGCAAGAAGACCCAGGCGCTCAAGATCGCCAAGCCTCTCGACGAGGTCACGGAACAAGATATCATCAGGGCACTTGACCTTTAGGGAGGCCAAGCGTGTCCAGGATTATCCGCATCGTCGCCTTCGGGATGGGCCTGTGCGGCGGCATCGTCGCCTCGCAGGGGCCCGAATTCGCGCAGCAATACCGTCAGCGCCTCGGGGGCGCCATCGACGAATTGCGGCAGGTGATCACGCGCTTCGACGCGGATGCCCAGGCCAGCGGCGAGACCCAGGCGAGTGCCATAGCCCGCCTGCGTTCCAACACGGACGATTTCGTCAGCCGGCAGGGCGCGGCCATGCAGGCCAATGTGGAGCGCTTGGGGAGGCTGGAGGCCCATCGCGGCGCGATGATGCAGGCGGGGCCCTTCAGCCGGATCGCCCTGATGGTTCGCGACGGCGACCAGGACGTGATGGAGGCGGTCTATCGCGATTTCGAGCCGGCCCTGCCCGTCACTGAGGAAGGGGTCCTTTCGAGCGCAGCCGGCTTCGTCGTCCTGTGGGGCGGCCTGCTCCTGCTGGCGGGCTTCCTCCGCAGCCTGTGGCGACGGCCCAGGCATCCTGCGAGGGCCTGAGCGAGCCCCCACACAAATATCGCGATCGCTTAAGCTTCGCGCTCCGGCTTTCCGGCGAGCACCACGTAGAACCCCAGGCCGTCCTGGGCCGGCAGGGTCTGCAGCCGGTCGATCCAGCCGCGCTTCTTGGCGTCCAGCAGGGCCTTGCCGACCGGCTGGAACAGGGTCTCGCCGCCGCCTTCCGGCGGTGGGTCGAGGCGGATGGCGACCGCTTTCGGCGCCGCGAAGCGGCTGCGCTCCAGCATGTCCTTGATCGATGCCTCCGCCTTTTCACGCGAGACGCCCCGCAGGTCGAGCACGCTCTCGGCATCCGTGAGGCCGAGCCCGCCGCGGAACTTGTTGGCGTAGAATTCCTCGAAATGAGGCATGCCGGTTCCTTCCATTGGTCGTGCCCGGGCTCGGCCCGGGCACGACGAATCGGTCAGCGCACCAGAATGTTCCGGAACTGCCACGGGTCGGAGGTGTCGATGTCCTCCGGGAAGAATCCGGGGCGGTCGTCGAGCGGCGTCCAATCCGTATAATAGCCCTTCACCGGACCGAGATAAGGCAGCTGCACCTCAAGGCAGCGGCGGAAGTCGATGTCGTCGGCTTCCACGATGCCTGCGTTCGGGTTCTCCAGCGCCCACACCATGCCGGCGAGCACGGCGGAGGTCACCTGAAGGCCGGTGGCGTTCTGGTAGGGCGCGAGCTTGCGGGTTTCCTCGATGGAAAGCTGCGAGCCGTACCAATAGGCGTTCTTGGCATGGCCGTAGAGCAGCACGCCGAGTTCGTCGATGCCGTCGACGATCTCGTCCTCGGTGAGGATGTGCTGCTTGCCCTGGAACTTGCCGGCGGCGCCGAACATCTCGTGCATCGACAGCACGGCGTCATTCGCCGGATGATAGGCATAGTGGCAGGTCGGACGGTAGGCGACCTTGTCGCCGTCGCGCACGGTGAAGTAATCCGCGATCGAGATCGCCTCGTTGTGCGTGACGAGGAAGCCGTATTGCGGACCGGGCGTCGGGCACCAGCTGCGCACGCGGGTATTCGCGCCGGGCTGGAGCAGGTAGATCGCCGCGCCGCAGCCCTTGTCGTGCGTGCGGGCGTTGTCCGGCATCCACGTCTCGTGCGTGCCCCAGCCGAGCTCCGCCGGCTGCAGGCCCTCCGACACGAAGCCGTCCACGGACCAGGTGTTCACGAACACGCCCATGGGCTTGGGATGCTCGGCGCGCTGCGTGTCGCGCTCGGCGACGTGAATGCCCTTCACACCCACGCGCTGCATGAGCGCGGCCCATTCCTCGCGGTTCTTCGGCACTTCGACGTCGAGGCCCGTATCCTTGGCTATGTTGAGCAGCGCCTGCTTCACGAACCAGGACACCATGCCGGGATTGGCGCCGCAGCAATTCACCGCCGTGGGGCCGCCGGGCGACTGGCGGCGCGCATCGAGGATGTTCTCGCGCAGCATGTAGTTGGTGCGTTCAGCCGGGCCTGCGCTCTTGTCGAAGTAGAAGCCCGCCCAAGGCTCGGCCACGGTGTCGACGTAGAGGGCGCCGAGCTCGCGGCAGAGCTCCATGATGGCGCGGGACGAGGTGTCCACCGAAACGTTCACGCAAAAACCCTGCCCGCCGCCTTCGGTCAGCAGCGGCGTCAGGATCTCGCGGTAGTTCTCGGGTGTGAGAGCCTTGTTGACCAGCGTGATGCCGCGCACGTCGAGCATGCTGCGATCGGTGTCGACAGGATCGATGACCGTGAAGCGGTTCTTGTCGAACTCGAAATGCCGTTCGATCAGGGGCAGCATGCCCTTACCGATCGAACCGAATCCGATCATGACGATCGGGCCGGTGATGCGGCCGTGGATGGGCCAAGTGGTCATCGATAATTCTCCTTTGCGGGGTCCTGGAACAGGACGAGAGGTCTCCGGGGTGAACGGTTCCGGGCGCATCTAGGATTGAGGAGCCCCCGGGGTCAATGGCTGCGGCTCCTCGTGAGAGCCAAAGGGAAATTTCCCTGCGGATGACGAAGGTGCGATGACGACGACATGCCTGCTTGGCGCTGCCCGATCCGAGGGCTGCAAACGTGCGGCCCTCGGAGGGATAGACGGCCTCAGAGCGCCGGACGAAGGCCCGCCAGCGCACCCTGCGCGGCGGCGGCGACGAGCACGCCGAGATCGGGCTTCCGCTCGAAGGCGCCGGTGGCGGATACGAGCCCGCGGGCACCCGCGAGTGCTCCCGTCTCGAGTTCGAGCGCCAGGAAGCGGTTGCGCTCATAGGGACCCGGCAGCCAGAGGGAGCCGGTCTTGTCCGTCGAGAAGCCGAAGCGCTCGTAATAGGGCGCATCGCCCACGAGCAGCACCGCCTTGTGACCGAGATCGGCCGCGCGCTTCAATGCCTCGCGCATCAGCTTGCCGCCGAGACCGAGACTCTGCACGGACGGGTCGATGGCGATGGGCCCGAGCATCAGGGCCGGACGATTCGGACCGGCCGAGATGTGCCAGAGGCGCACCGTGCCGATGATCTCGCCGTCCCGGTCGATGACCAGGGACAGACCGTCGGCCGGCATCCTGCCCTCGCGCAGGCGTTCGCAGGTCTTCTGGAACCGGGTGGGTCCGAAGCAGGCATCGAGCAGCGCCTCGCGCGCCTCGACATCGCGGAAGATTTCTTCGCGGATCGTGATCATGGCCGTGGCCTCCCAAAACACGTGGGGTGAGCGACAGCCCTCGCACCTGTGAGCATCATTGCTCACAGGCCGTCCGGGACAACTCTGTTGAGGTTGATGCCTGCCTCATTCGACGAGGCAGGCGGGACGTGAGTTAGATCACGTAGGACTTGAGCGGCGGGAAGCCGTTGAACGCGACCGCCGAATAGGTGGTCGTGTAGGCGCCCGTACCCTCGATCAGCACCTTGTCGCCGATCTCCAGCGAGACGGGGAGCGGATAAGGCTCCTTCTCGTAGAGAACGTCGGCCGAGTCGCAGGTCGGACCCGCGAGCACGCAAGGCACCATGCGGTCGTCGTCGTGCTCCGTGCGGATCGGGTAGCGGATCGACTCGTCCATCGTCTCGGCGAGGCCGCCGAACTTGCCGATGTCGAGATAGACCCAGCGCACTTCCTCCTCGTCGCGGCTCTTCTTCGAGACGAGAACGACCTCGGCCTCGATGACGCCCGCATTGCCGACCATGCCGCGGCCCGGCTCGATGATCGTCTCCGGGATGCGGTTGCCGAAGTGCTTCGACAGCGCCTGGAAGATCGACTCGCCGTACGCTTCCACCTGAGGAACCGTCTTCAGGTACTTCGTCGGGAAGCCGCCGCCGAGGTTGACCATCGACAGGTGGATGCCGCGATGAGCGCATTCACGGAAGATCGCAGAGGCGGACCCGAGAGCCTGATCCCAGGCTTCCGTGTTGCGCTGCTGCGAGCCCACGTGGAAGGACACGCCGTAAGCCTCCAGGCCCTGACGATAGGCATGCTCCAGCACGTCCACGGCCATCTCGGGCACGCAGCCGAACTTGCGGGAGAGCGGCCATTCGGCGCCGGCGCCGTCGCACAGGATGCGGCAGAACACCTTCACCTCGGACGCGTCGATGCCGGCCGTGGCAGCCGCACGCACGATCTTCTCGACCTCGACTTCGCAATCGACCGCATAAAGGCGCACGCCGAGTTCGAGGGCGCGCACGATGTCGCGCTCCTTCTTGATCGTGTTGCCGAAGGAGATGCGCTCGGGCGTGGCGCCGGCATCCAGCGCGAGCTGGATCTCGACCACGGACGCCGTGTCGAAGCACGAGCCGAGCTCGGCCAGGAGCTTGAGCACCTGCGGCTCCGGGTTGGCCTTCACGGCGTAGAACACGCGCGTGTCGGGGAGCGCACGGGCAAACTTCGAGTAGTTGTCGCGCACGACCTCGAGGTCGACGACCACGCACGGGCCGTCCTCACGTCGGTTGCGCAGGAATTCACGGATGCGCTGAGTCATGGCGCTCTCCCCACCAAAGGTTCAATGGAGGTCTTCAAGCCTCCGGATTGAAATTCAGACGATCAGGAACTCCTGCCGTCCGGCGTCAGCGAGGGAAGACGACATCCCGCTTCGTGCGATGGAGACACGAGAAGCGGCGATGGGTTCTTCACCCGACGATGCTGCCTTGGATTGGATGGGGATACTCCATCCGCACGCCTGGCAATGATAAACAAGCCTCTTCGGTGTTGACCTTTGGAGGGCCAACGAGACCAAAAAAGCCCGTTCGTCGTTGCTTTAAGTCGCGTCCCCCGTTGAGAACGGGGTGCGCCGGTTTTCGCCTCCGGCTGCCGGTTAGGGGTATCGAGAGCTAGGACGCTCTCGGGCGGCTGTCCGGCCTCTTGTCCGGATGCCCACCAACCGGCACGCGACCACAGGCACGTGCGAAATTGGGCAGGGGTGAAATAAGCATATTCGCCAGGGATCACAAGAGCTTTTCGGGGCCTTCCGAGGATTTTTTTAACCCTGCCGGGACCTGTGTCTTGCCCGCATCACCATTCAGCCTCCATTAAGCGGGACAGGTACACGGATGACGATCCGGGCCCATATTCCAAAGCCTGACTTTCGGCCATCTTCCTCTTAGACGAGAACGTTCCGCAGCCATGACGAACCTGTCCCGCCGTATCCTCCTGCAAAGCCTGCTCGCGGCCACCGCGCTGCCCGCCTTGAACCGGCAGAGCTGGGCGCAGCAGCAGCAGAACGGCGTGCCGGCGCCCAGTCCCTTCCGCCACGAGGACGTGGGGCGACGGGCCCGGGAGCTCGCGGCCGTGCCCTACGAGGCGCCGAACGTGCAGCTGCCGGAGCCGCTCAACCGGCTCAGCTTCGACGATTACCGGGACATCCGCTTCCGTCCGGACAAGGCCCTGCTCGGCTCCGGCAACGGGCCGTTCCGGATGCAGCTCTTCCATCCCGGCTTCCTCTACCAGCAGCCCGTGACGGTGAACGTCATCCGCGACGGCGTCCCGACGCCGATCCCCTATCAGCGGGAGCTGTTCGACTACGGCCGCAACAAGATCGAGCGGCCGCTGCCCGTCAATCTCGGCTTCGCGGGCTTTCGCCTCCACTACCCCCTGAACAACCCGAAGGTCTTCGACGAGCTGATCGCCTTCCTGGGCGCGAGCTATTTCCGCTTCCTCGGCGCCAACCAGAAATACGGCCTCTCGGCGCGCGGCCTCGCGATCAACGTGGAGGGCGGCGAAGCGGAGGAGTTTCCGCATTTCCGCGAATTCTGGATCGAGATGCCCAAGCCCAACGACGAGCGGGCCATCATCTATGCCCTCCTCGACAGTCCGTCGGTCGCCGGCGCCTACCGGTTCGAGGTCTACCCGTCCAAGGAAACGACCCTGGACGTTACGGCAACGCTGTTCCCGCGCCAGCCTATCGCCAATGTGGGCGTCGCCCCCCTCACCTCCATGTTCTTCGAAGGCGAGAACGACCGGAAGCCCACGGACGATTACCGCCTCGAGATCCACGATTCGGATGGCCTTCTCATCCAGTCCGGAGCGGGCGAATGGATCTGGCGCCCCCTGCGCAACCCGGCCCGCAAGACGATCTCGTCCTTCAGCGACAAGAACCCGCGCGGCTTCGGCCTGATGCAGCGCGACCGCGTGTTCGAGAACTACCAGGACATCGAGGCCTATTACCACCAGCGCCCCGGCTACTGGGTCGAGCCCATCGGGCAATGGGGCGAGGGCTGGGTCGAGCTGGTCGAGCTTCCGACGCCGGACGAGACCCATGACAACATCGTGGCCTATTGGCAGCCGAACCGGCCGTTCGAGCCCGGACAGGAGGTCGTCCTGTCCTATCGCCTGCGGGCCCTGTCGGCGATCGGCGCCATGCATACGGGCGGAAAGGTGATCAACACCTTCCAGACCCCTCCCCGCGCCAGCGGGTCGAACGCGCCGAGCGATCAGGGGCACCGCCGCTTCATCATCGACTTCGCGGGCGGCAACCTGGCCTATTATCTCGGCGCTCCGGAGCAGGTGCAGCTGGTCCCCTCCACATCGACCGGGCAGATCACCAATACCTTCATCATGCCCAACAGCCACACGAACGGCTTCAGGGCGGCCATCGACGTGAAGCTGGAGCCGGGCCAATCCACGGATCTCCGCGCCTTCCTGCGCGCCGGCAACAAGGCCCTGACGGAGACCTGGACCTATCCCTGGGCGGTGGAGTGATCCGCGCGGATCTCACCATTGCCGGCCTGCTTGCCCGCGAGTGAACACCTTCCATCGTCATGGCCGGCACAAGGCCGGCCATTCACGCCTTCCGTGCCAACACCCTCCGGCCTCATCCTGAGGGCCGCCAAAGGCGGCGTCTCGAAGGATCGTTCAGAGGGCAAGGCGCCCGCGTGCCCGGACACGGTCCAGGACCTCGAGACGCTTCGCTCCTCAGGATGAGGGCGCAGGGGGAAAGGCGATGTTATGTTCTCACTTTGTTCTTGACAGGGCGGATAACCTTGGCTATATCGTTGCCCTAGATCTGCTCTGACGAGGGGCGCGCTCGCGAGGCGTCGCAAGAGTGAGAGCAGGCACGGTCCCGCCGCAGGCCTCGCACGCCTGTGGTCGCGGGAGGTCGACCTTGGGGGCTCCCCAGCTGGTCCACCTGAAAAGAACCGTGCGCGAAGCGGCCGTCCGGCTCTTCCATCAACACACACGAGCGAGCCGGGCTGCCCGACGCGCCACCCTCGAACCCTGAAAGGTTCGCAGCGCAAGCTGCGGGCCCCACGGTGCTGGCTCTTTGGACGGATCGATCGGCATGCGCCTGCCATGTCCTCCTACCCGGCGTTACGAAGACCTTGCCAAGCCCCCTCGAACCGCGCAGAAGCTGACGCGGCCGACGAGCGGCCTGAGCGAAGGGGTCAATGCCGATGAAGTTGAACGCCTGGATCATGGGAGCGCTTGCAGCCTTCCTGAGCGGAAGCGCCCTGGCGCAGCAGCCGCTGACGGAGGTGACCTTCGGCACCAACTGGATCGCCCAGGGAGAGCATGGCGGCTATTACCAGGCCGTGGCCGACGGCACATACGAAAAGTATGGCCTCAAGGTCACCATCGTGCCGGGCGGCCCCCGCGCCAGCAACCGCATGCTCATGACGGTCGGCAAGCTCGACTTCTACATGGGCGGCAGCATGATTCAGGCCTTCTCGGCCGTGGAGAAGGACATCCCCACCATCGTGGTCGCGGCCCATTTCCAGAAGGAGCCGCAGGTGCTCCTCAGCCATCCGGGCCAGGGGCTCGACACCTTCGCGGACCTGAAGAAATCGAACGACATTCTTCTGTCCAAGGACGGCGTCGCCACCTTCTTCCAGTGGATGAAGGCCGAATACGGGTTCAAGGACGAGCAGGTGAAGCCCTTCGGCTTCAATCCGGCTCCCTTCATCGCCAACAAGGCCTCGGTGCAGCAGGGCTACGTCACGTCGGAGCCGCTGACCATCGAGAAAGCCGCCGGTTTCAAGCCCAACGTATTCCTTCTCGCCGATTACGGCTTCAGCACCTATTCGACCACCGTGGAGACACGCCGCGAGGTCGTGGAGACGAATCCCGATCTCGTGCAGCGCTTCGTCGATGCCTCGACCATCGGATGGTACAATTACCTCTATGGCGACAACACAAAGGCGAAGGAACTCATCAAGCGCGACAATCCGGAAATGACGGACGAGCTGCTGAGCTTCTCGCAGGCCAAGATGAAGGAATACGGCATCGTCGATTCCGGCGACACGCATCAGCTCGGGATCGGCGCCATGACGGATGCGCGCATGAAGGACTTCTTCGACAAGATGGTGAAGGCGGGCCTCTTCAAGGCGGAACTCGACTACAGGAAAGCCTATACGCTCCGGTTCGTGAACAAGGGTGTCGGGCTTGAGTTGAGGCCACGCAAGTGAGGCAACGCCCACATGCCTGAGACACTTTGGATTGCAGCGGGCTTTTTGCTGCTTTTACCTGCGGAGATGAAGCCGGTCGCCGCTACGACTGAGCGGGTTGCCAATTTGAACCTTCAGCCTCCTGTCCTCGGGCACACCGACCAGCTTTTCTGCTCCTGGTCCGATGAAAGAGGAGCCAGTATTGTCCTGCACTGGTGGAACGCGCCGACTCCTCCAAGAGACCTTGGCCCCTTATCCCTTGCTGAGAAATGGGAGGTTTCGATGGGCGGCCGCCATGTGTCCGCGGCAAGAACGAACCATTTCATGGGCCGCAAGGACGAGGTCCTGGTTGCCTGGCCTCCCGTAACGGATCACAACGCATCCGCGCTGCTCCATGCGAGGGGCCTGTCTAAGGAAAGCTTCGATCGTATCCTTAGTCAAAGCAACGTTATTGACGCCGGGCAACCCTGGAGCATGACTTGCAAATCTGCTCCGCAGAACCCTCAATGACATCCCTGTTCCGATGAGTCCGTCACTGCAACAGACCATGTCGCCGATCTCTTCAGAGCTGGTGGCCCTGCGGGACATCTGCAAACGCTTCAGTAACGGCGTCCTGGCCCTGGACGGCTTCGATCTCTCGGTCAAGGCAAACGAGTTTCTCTCCCTTCTCGGCCCCTCCGGCTGCGGCAAGTCGACGGTGCTGCGCATCATCGCGGGGCTCGCGCGTCCGACCGAGGGCCGTGTCATTTGGCCGAGTTCCTGCAATGACGATCGTCGTCGCAGCGAGATCGGCTTTGTATTCCAGGACGCGACGCTGATGCCCTGGGCTACCGTGGCGGACAATGTATGGCTTCCCCTGCGCCTTCGCGGCGTGTCCAGACGCAATGCACAGGACCGTATCGCAGAGAGCCTTGCCCTCGTGGGCTTGAGCGACTTCGCCAAGGCCTATCCGCGCGAACTCTCCGGCGGCATGCGGATGCGCGTGTCGATTGCCAGGGCCCTGTCCGTGAAGCCCCGGCTGCTGCTCATGGACGAACCCTTCGCCGCCCTCGACGAGATTGCCCGGTTCAGGCTCAACGACGACCTGCTTCGCCTGCAGAGCGACTTGCGCTGCACGGTCGTCTTCGTGACCCATTCGGTGTATGAGAGCGCCTATCTGTCGAGCCGCATCGCGGTCATGTCTCCGCGTCCCGGGCGCATCGTTGCCGAGATCGAAGGCATGCCGCCCGGACCGCGCGCGAAGGACTTTCGCACCGGCGAGAGCTATACGCAGCTGTGCGGGCGGATCTCGCAGGCCCTGCTCGGCCAGACCGCCGGGGAGCGGCCGTGATGGCGCTCGTTCGGCCGCAAGGCAATCCCTTGAGGATCATCCTGCCGCTTGCCGTCTTCACGGCGGCCATCGCCGCGTGGGAAGCCACCGTGCGCTTGAAGGGCATCCCGCCCTACATCCTGCCCGCGCCGAGCCTGATCGCCACGACCATGGTGGCCGATTGGCCCCTGCTCTGGGGCTCTCTCCTGACGACGCTCGAGACCACGCTCGCGGGTCTTGCCCTGGCGGTGATCGGCGGCGTGGGCCTTGCGGTGCTGCTGAGCCTGTCGCGGATCGTCGAGTACTCGCTCTACCCGTTCGCCGTCGTGCTCCAGGTCACGCCAGTCATCGCCATCGCGCCCCTGCTGCTGATCTACATGCCGCAGGATGTGGCGGTCCTGGCCTGCGCGTGGCTCGTGGCGTTCTTTCCGGTTCTGTCGAACACCATGCTCGGCCTGCAATCCGTGGACAGGAACCTCATGGAGCTGTTTCAGCTCTACGGCGCCCCGGCCTCGCAAGGCCCTCTCGCGCGGCTCAGGGCGCGTTTGAAGGCTCTGTGGTACCTGCGCCGCCCGGCCGCCCTCCCGGCCTTTCTGGCAGGCCTGCGGATCGCGGGCGGACTGTCCCTGATCGGCGCCGTGGTGGCCGAGATGGCCGCCGGCTCCGCCGGGGCGGGGTCGGGACTGGCCTATCGCATCATCGAGAGCCAGTACCGGCTCAACATTCCGCGCCTCTTCGCGGCGCTCGTTCTTCTGGCCGCGACCGGAATCGGGCTGTTCCTGGCTCTGGCTGCGCTCAATCACGCGCTCCTCCGGCGCTGGCATGAAAGCGCCGTTCCCCGAGACCCTTGATTCCTTAGCCTGTTAATAATGTGCCGGCTTGTCATCGTACCGTCATGAGTCAGGGCCATGGTATGGTCGAAAAGCTTCGAACAGCGAGGATCCATGGAAACCGACAACAAGCATCCGGGCATCAAGAGCGTCGGATGGGCTTTGGTTCAAGCCTCGCGCCTGCATCGAAGCCGCACGGGCGACAAGCTCTCGGAACTCGGCCTCTTCGCCGGCCAGGAGCAGGTTCTCCAGGCCCTCAGCAATTCCGGCCCCATGACCATGGGCGAACTCGCGGCCATCCTGCGCGTGCGCCCGCCGACCGCGTCCAAGACGGTTTCTCGCCTCTCCAGCCTCAAATTGGTGGAACGCCACACCGAACCCGGCGATGCCCGGGTCGTTCGCGTGAAACTCACCAAGGAAGGCAAGCGCAAGGCCGCCGCCATCGACGCCCTGTGGGAGGAGGTCGAGGGCGAGCTGCTCCAGGGCTTCGACAACAAGGACCGCAAGCGCCTACGCAAGCTGCTGCGCAAGGCCGCCAAGAACCTCGCTGGCCTCACCGGAGCCGATCAGACCGGCTTCGAGGCCGACGACGAAGTCGACGGGCTGGAAGCCGCCGGCGAGCCGGAACTGGCCGCAACCGCCTGATCCTCACCCCTGTGTGCCGCGCACGAGGGTCGTGCGTGGCGGGCATTCGTGTCGGGACGGGGAAGCGGCTAGCATTCCCCGCATGGCCGACACCCTCACCCGATCCCCGCCCAAGACCGCCGCGTGGCACCAGAGCCGCATCGCGGGCATCGCCCTCATGTGCGCGGCGCTGTTCTGCTTTTCGTGCCTCGATGCGACGGCCAAGTGGGTGAACCGCTCCATCGATCCGATGGTGACGGTCTGGGCCCGCTACATCTCGGCGGCCTGTCTCACCTTCCTGGTCATCAATCCGAGGACACAGCCCGGAGCGCTGAGGACCCGCCGCCTCCCGCTGCAGCTCATCCGCTCGTTCCTGCTCTTCGCATCGACGATCTGCAACTTCTTCGCCCTGAAATATCTGCAGCTGGTCGAGACGCAATCGATCATCTTCGCGACGCCGCTGCTGGTAGCGCTCCTTGCCGGCCCGCTTCTCGGAGAGCGCGTCGGCTGGCAGCGCATGATCGCCATCGGGATCGGCTTCATCGGCATTCTCGTGATCACGCGGCCAGGCTTAGGCACCATGCATCCCGCCGCCCTTCTGTCGCTCATGGGCTCCGTCGCCTATGCCTTCTACGCCATCGTGACCCGCATGCTCGCATCGAGCGATTCCGTCGCGACGACGACCCTTTACTCGAGCGTCGCCGGCATCGTCCTCGTCACCCCGATCCTGCCCTGGATATGGTCCACGCCCTCCTCGCCCCTCATGTGGTTCCTGCTGGCGACGACGGGCTTCTACGGGGCCTTCGGCCATTGGCTTCTGGTCCTCGCCCATGCCCGTGCGCCGGCCGCGATCCTGTCGCCCTTCATCTACAGCCAGATCGTCTGGATGCTGGTCCTGGGCTACGTCCTCTTCGGCGACTGGCCCGATGCTTGGACCTTCGTCGGGGCTGGCATCGTCATCGCATCGGGGCTCTATTTGCTCTACCGTGAGCGCGTGAAGCCTCGACAACCGGAGCCGTCCTCGTGAGTGATGCCGCCATCGACACCCTGCCCGGGATCGGTTCCGTGACGCGGAGCAGGCTGGCGGAGGCGGGTATCCGCACGGTCGGAGAACTCCGCGCCATGGGCTCCGTCGAGGCCTACCTACGGCTGAAATTCATGCTTCCCAGGCAGGTGAGCCTCAATGCGCTCTACGCGCTGGAAGCCGCCCTGCGCGGCTGCCACTGGCTCGACCTGCCGCGGGACGTGAAGGCTGCGCTCCAGCAGCAGGCCAGGATCATCGACGAGGCCTTTCGCCGGGGCGGCGTCGCACGCTGCTCCCTTTAACCCGACACGACAATAGGAACCGCCATGAGCCGAACCGACATCCTCATGACCGCGCCGATGATGCCCGTCGTCATCGACGCGCTCGACAAGGCCTTCACGCTCCATCGCCTGTGGGAGCAGACCGACAAGGAGGCCTTCCTGAAGGAGTTCGGCCCGCGCATCCGCGGCGTGGCGACCAGCACGCTCTTCGGCCGCGTGGATTCCACGCTCCTCGACCGCCTGCCGCATGCGGAGATCGTCTCGAGCTTCGGCGTCGGCTACGACAATGTGGATGCGGAGGAAGCGGCGAGGCGCGGCATCGTCGTGACCAACACGCCGGGCGTTCTCGACGACGAGGTCGCCGACCTCACCCTCGGCCTGCTCCTCGCAACGTTGCGGAAAATCCCGCAGGCCGACCGCTACCTGCGTGACGGGAAATGGCTGAAGGCCTCCTTCCCCCTGTCGGCGACCCTGCGCGACAGGAAGGTCGGCATTGTCGGACTCGGGCGCATCGGCAAGGCCATCGCAAGGCGCCTCTCCGGCTTCGACGTGAGCATCGCCTATCACGGCCGCACGCAGCAGGACGACGTAGCGTATCCCTATTATCCGACCGTGACCGGCCTTGCGGAAGCCTGCGACGTGCTCATCGTCATCCCGCCCGGCGGCCCCGCCACGAAGCATCTCATCAACGCGGACGTGCTGAAGGCCTTGGGGCCCAACGGCGTTCTGATCAACGTCGCGCGCGGCACGGTCGTGGACGAGCAGGCGCTCATCGCTGCGCTCAAGTCCGGCACGATCCTGAGCGCAGGCCTCGACGTCTACGAGGACGAGCCGCGCGTGCCGCAGGAGCTGATCGACCTGGAGCACGTAGTGCTCCTGCCGCATGTCGCCTCGGCGTCGGTTCACACCCGCAATGCCATGGGCAAGCTCGTCGCCGACAACCTGATCTCGTGGTTCGACGGCAAAGGCCCGCTGACCCCGGTGGCGGAGACGCCTTACAAGGGCAAAGCGGGTTGAGGCGAAGGTCTGGATCGTAACGACGTCATCACCGGCCTTGTGCCGGTGATCTCGATCGGAAAGGCGTGGCGCTTCTCAATAGCGGAATGGCCGGCACAAGGCCGGCCATGACGTGGAGCGTGGTCTCTGTCGATCGCGAAACTACAGCGCGAACCCGCCATCGACGAGGTGGATATGCCCCGTCGTGTAGCTCGCTTCGTCCGACGCGAGATAGACGGCCAGCGCCGCCACCTCCTCGGCCGTGCCGAGCCGGCCCATCGGCTGGCGGTCGATGAAGGCCTGACGCACCGTCTCAAGGCTCTGTCCCGAACTTTCTGCGAGCGCCGCGATCCGCTCGTCGAGGGAAGGCGATTGGACCGTGCCGGGGCAGATGGCGTTGGCACGGACGCCGCGCTTGATGAAATCCGCCGCCACGGCCTTGGTCAGGCCGATCACCGCCGCCTTGGTGGTGCCGTAGACGTAGCGGTTGGGGATGCCGCGCACCGACGAGGCGCCCGACGCGATGTTGACGATGGAGCCCCGACCCTTCTCCAACATACCCGGCAGAACGGCCTTGATGGTGCGGTGCATGGATCTCACGTTCAGCTCGAACGAGAAGTCCCAATCCCTGTCGGAACATTCGAGGATCGTGCCGTGATGCACGAAGCCCGCCGCATTGACGAGGATATCGAGAGGTCCGGCCTCGGCGACGAGTTGTTCGACATCGGCGCTCGAGAGCACGTCAAGCCGGCGCTTCTCGGCGCCGTCAAGTCCCTCCAGCTTGGCGACATCGAGATCCGTCGCCCAGACCTTTGCGCCTTCGCGGAGAAAGGCTTCCGCAATGGCGCGTCCGATCCCCTGCCCCGCCGCCGTGACGAGGGCTGTCCTTCCTTGAAGTCTGTTCATGACAGCCCCCGCTTCCTTCTTGGTCGATCAGTGATTGTCGCGCGGCACGCCGAAGGTCTGTGCGACCCTCTGGTACTTCACGGCTGGTTTCAGGGTCATGCCCTCGGAGAGCTGATCCACCATCGAGCGTTGGATCTCCTGCCAGGGCGTCTGGCTCGCCGGATAGGCATAGCCGCCCCGCGCCTCCAGATCGGCCCGGCGCTTCTCGATCTCTTCCGGCGACAGCAGAATGTCGGCGCTGCGCTTGTTCAGGTCGATGCGGATCCGGTCGCCCGTCTGCAGCAGTGCCAGCCCGCCGCCGATGGCGGCCTCCGGCGAGGCATTGAGGATCGACGGCGTGCCAGAGGTGCCTGACTGGCGTCCGTCGCCGATGCAGGGCAGCGAGAGGACACCCCGTTTGATCAGCGCTCCGGGCGGCTGCATGTTCACCACCTCGGCCGCGCCGGGATAACCGATCGGGCCAGCGCCGCGCATGATGAGGATCGTGTGCTCGTCGATGTGGAGCGACGGATCGTCGATGCGGTGATGGTAGTCCTCCGGTCCGTCGAACACGACCACGGGGCCTTCGAAGGCATTCGGATCGTCCGGATTGTTGAGGTAGCGTTCCTGGAATTCCGGGCTGATCACGCTCGTCTTCATGATCGCGGAATCGAACAGCGTTCCCTTCAGGTTCAGGAAGCCCGCCTTCTCCTTCAGCGGATTGTCGTAGGAGCGGATCACGTCGTGATCCCAGGTGAACTTGCCCTTGCAGTTTTCTCCGATCGTGGTGCCCGTGCAGGTCAGCGCGTCCGTGTGGATCTTGCCGGCGCCGATCAGCTCGGCCATGACCGCCGGCAGGCCGCCCGCGCGGAAGTATTCCTCACCGAGGTACTCGCCAGCGGGCTGCATGTTCACGAGCAGCGGAACTTCGAAACCGATGCGCTCCCAATCGTTGTTATCGAGCGGCACGCCGATGTGCTTGGCAATCGCATTGATGTGGATCGGCGCGTTGGTCGAGCCGCCGATGGCCGCATTGGCGACGATCGCGTTCTCGAACGCCTCGCGAGTCATGATGTCGGACGGCTTCAGGTCCTCCCACACCATATCGACGATGCGCCTGCCGGTCTCGTAAGCCATCTGGCCACGCTCGCGGTAGGGCGCGGGAATGGCCGCGGAGCCCGGCAGGGACATGCCGAGGGCTTCCGCCAGTGCGTTCATCGTCGACGCCGTGCCCATGGTGTTGCAGTGGCCCACGGACGGGGCGGATGAGCCGACGATGTCGATGAATTGCTGGTAGTCGATGTCGCCCGCCGCGTGACGCTCGCGCGCCTTCCATACGATGGTGCCCGAACCCGTGCGCTCGCCATGGTGCCAGCCGTTGAGCATCGGCCCGACATTGAGCGAGATCGCCGGAATGTTCACGGTTGCGGCCGCCATGATGCAGGCCGGCATGGTCTTGTCGCAGCCCGTGAGCAGCACGACGCCGTCGAGCGGATAGCCGTAGAGAACCTCGACGAGGGAAAGATAGGACAGGTTGCGATCGAGGCAGGCGGTGGGGCGCTTGCCGGTCTCCTGAATCGGATGGCACGGGAACTCGAAGGCGACGCCGCCGGCCGCCGTGATTCCGTCGCGCACGCGCTTGGCGAGTTCGATGTGATGCCGGTTGCATGGTGACAGATCGGAGCCGGTCTGCGCGATGCCGATGATCGGCTTCTTGCCCTGCAGCTCTTTGCCCGTGAGGCCGAAATTGAGATACCGCTCGAGGTAGAGCGCGGTCATGCCCGGGTTGTCGGGATTGTCGAACCAAAGCCGTGAGCGAAGCTGATCGGGAGTGCGACGGTGAGGCCTCTCAGCCATTCTTCATTTCCTTTCGGGCATCCGTAAATGCGGTGGCGGTATTTGATCCAGGACAGGCGTCGAGATCAACCATCCCCTGACTAAAGTAGCTGCCCTGCGATGGGTGGGCGGAGCCGCTTTCCACCTCGCCAAACATAATGTTATTAAATGATCTTACCGGTCTCTTTCCTGAACATTCGTCTTTCTTCGATAACGCCGGGGGCCCCGCCATGTTTCGACCCGTATATCCTTTCGCCTTAACGGCTTTGCTTGCTTCGCCGGCCTATGGCGACGACTGCCCGACGGCCCAGACTGCGAAGCTGGGTTTCATCCTGGAGCGGCAGGGAACGGTTGCGGAGGTTCGCCCCACCTCCGATCATTTCGTCCATGTGCTGAACGCATATCCCGGCGGTAAAAAACAGGACGTGATCTATTACCGTGGCTTCTTCCCGATCAGCCGTTTCGACGATACGGCTCGGAGCATCAACATTCCCGTTTCCGATCTGCGCACCGTCTTTCCGCTCGAACCGAAAGCCCGGCGGGCTCTGACCTACGCACCTGCCCAGCCGGGCAAGGTGGGCGCCCTGATCTCGCTGGAATTGACCGTGACGGGCCAGGAGCAGATCCAGCTCGGCTCCTGCTCCTACAATGTCCTGGTGGTGCGCAACCGCTTCCTCAATGGGGATGGGAAGATGACGTCCGAACACACGGACCTCTACTCGCCCGAACTCGGCTTCGTCCTGGCCAAGCGCTACGAGGAGAGACCCGGCACGCAGACCACCATCAAATACCAGAGCATCAGGCCACTGGGGCGGGTTTCGCCGCTCTGAGATCGGGCTCTCCGCCCAATGCTGGCTGGCAGGGCATCGCGACCCGCCTCGCCCTTCACATCCTGGTCGTCCCCGGACTTTAGCCTGGGACCATTCCCGGTGATTCCGATTGGGTGAAACGCCGAGCCTCACTTATCGAGATGGCCGGCACAAGGCCGGCCATGACGTGGAAGGCGCCGCCCATCTCTTGGGCGGGAGAGACGGCTTCAGCTGCGTGCCGGCGGCTGTCTCAAACTGAACTCAGGCCCTCGGCTGTATTGTCGATCTGAGAACGGATGGCCGGGTCGAGATCGAGCGCCTCGGCCAGCTGGTGCAGGAACTCGCGCTCCTGGATCGTGTCGGGGTCGATGGCAAGTCGGGCGGCCGCATAGACCTGTGCGGCCATGTCCGGATCGTTGACGCCGGCGGCCAGCTCCTCCACATCGGCGGGCGATGCCATCTCGGTCTCCAGCCAACGGCTCGCCTCCGGGTCGATTCCGGCTTCGGTCAGGCCCTTGACGATCCGGGCCCGCTCGGCCTGATCGATATGCCCATCGGCGGCCGCGGCCGCCACCATGGTGCGCAGGAACAGGAGCGCGTCGTCCTCGGTCTGCGAGACCGGATGGAACCGGGATGTCTCCGGCAAGCTCAGGGCCGATTGGGCGACGGCCTCATCGGGTCCGGCCGCCGGGGCGGTGGGCGCAGAGGCGTCGCTTCCAGCGCCTCCCTTGGCGGTCTGCTGGTTCTGGTAAGCCTTGTACGCCAGCCCGCCGATCACCGCGAGGCCGCCGAGCTTGACCAGATTGCCGGTGAGCTTGCCGCTCTTCTTGCGTCCCTTGAACAGAAGACCCGCCAGGCCGACCAGAGCCGTCTGCGTCAGTCCCGGATGCTGGGCGGCGAAATCCTTGGCCTTCTGCAGGAGCTGTTCCGGCGTCTGACCGGTCATCTGCGTCACGCTCCTTCCGGCCTGCTGACCGATGCTTCCCTGGCTCGATGGGTCGGGATTGCGGAGATCGGGACGGCCAATGGCTCCGACGAACGCATCCAAAAGTTTCCTGTAATCGACCATGTGGTCCTCCCGTTCTTCCATCAGCAAGGAACAACGGAAGGACCGCCGAATAGTTCAGGTTCTCTCCGGCGCGTCAGGCGGGTCTCGGCACCATGGCGGATCGGGCCCTGAGAAGCTGTGACACGATCACGGGAACCGCCATTGCCAGCCCGATCAGGGTCATCTGCCCATTGGGCGCGATGATGGGCAGGGCGGCGAGGCCGATGAGCCAGCGCTCCCAGGCGCGCATCGGCGTCAGCGCATAGCCGGCGAAGGCCGCCGACAGGAACATGATGCCGACGACGGCTCCCGCCGTGACGAAGAGGAAGCCCGACCACGTGAACTCGGGCGTCACGATCAGCATGGCCGGGCCGTAGACGAAGACGAACGGCACGAGCGCCTTGCCCAGTCCCAGCCGGAAGGCGGTGTTGCCGGTCTTGAACGGATCGGCGCCCGCCATGCTGGCCCCTGCATAGGCCGCCAGCGCCACTGGGGGCGTGATGTCGGCGAGCACCCCGTAATAGAACACGAAGAAATGCGCGACGAGCGGCTGGACCCCGAGAAGCCCCAGAGCCGGAGCCGCGACGGTGACCATGATGATGTAATTCGCCGTCGTGGGCACACCGCATCCCAGCAGGATGCAGACGACGGCCGTCATCAGCAGCGTGAAGAACAGGGTCATGGCCTTCATGTCGGCAAGGCCCGCCGGCACCAGATCCGTGAAGACCTGAGCCATCTGGGCGGCGAAGGACGTGACGATGAAGGAGATCTTGAAGCCGACGCCGGTGAGCGTGACGATGCCCACGATGATGCCGACCGTCGCGGCGGCCGCACCCACGCCGATGGCGTATTTGGCGCCGACCACGAAAGCGTCGACGAGATCGAGCACGAGCGCCTTGCCCGCGTCGCTCTTGACGAAGGTATAGACGAGGAGGGCCAGGACCAGGCCGAGAAGCGGAACCGAGAAGACCAGCTGCGTGAGCATGCCGGTGGCGATGGCACCCGCGATGGCGGCCAGGAAGCCGAGGGTGATGGCCGGAACGCGCGAGGCGCCCACCACCAGGCAGGCCGTGATGCCCCAGAAGGCGGCGAGATAGGGCGTGAAGCCGGAGAACAGGACGATCAGCAGCACGGCCAGCGGCATGATCGTCTGCCACCCTTCCCTAAGGACCTGGGCGGCCCTCGGCAGCTCCTCGGCCGGCAGCCCCTTCAAACCCGCCCGCTTGGCCTCGAGATGGACCTGCATGAACACGCCGAAGAAATGCATGAGGGCCGGCACGAGAGCCGCCAGGATGACGGTCCGGTAGGAAACGTTGAGGAATTCGACCATCAGGAAGGCGGCCGCGCCCATGATCGGCGGCGTGATCTGCCCGCCGGTCGAGGCCGCCGATTCCACGGCCGCCGCGAAATGGCGCTTATAGCCGACGCGGATCATCGCCGGGATCGTGAGCGAGCCGACCGTCACCGTATTGGCGATGGAAGATCCCGAGATCATGCCGAACAGGGCGGAGCCGAAGATCGAGACCTTGGCCGGCCCGCCCGCGAAGCGGCCCGCCACGCAGGTGGCGAGATCGATGAAGAGCTTGCCGAGCCCGACCCGTGTCGCCAGCACCCCGAAGAGCACGTAGTGGAACACGTAAGTGGCAACGACTCCCAGGGCGATGCCATAGATGCCCTGACTCGTGAGATAGAGGTGGTTGACGATGTTCGACCATGAGGCGCCGGGATGCTGGAGTATGCCCGGCATGGAAGGGCCGAAATAGGCATAGAGCATCACCCCGATGGCGATGACCGGAAGCGGCCAGCCCACGGAGCGGCGGGTCGCCTCGAGCAGGACGACGATCAGGGTCGTCCCCATGACCACGTCCGTGGGAGACGGGTTTCCGACCCTGAAGGCCAGCTCGTTGAAGATCCACGGCACATAGAGGCTGGACGCCGCCGCCGCGACGGCCAGGGCCCAGTCGACCAGGGAAATGCTGCCCGGCCGCCACCAGTTCGAGGGGGCGATCCGCTCCTGGCCGCTCTTGAAGGCGGAGAAGACGAGGAAGATCAGGCCCAGCACGAAGGCCATGTGGATGCCACGATGGGTGGCCTCCCGCAGGAGCCCGAAGCCCGCCGTATAATAATGGAAGAACGAGAGCGTCAGCAGCAGGCCGGCGACGAGCCATGCGGTCGTCGGAGGCAGGGGGCGGAAGCGCA